>NZ_JBFAQU010000040.1:0-39097 GCF_040678915.1 Micromonospora sp. NPDC049257 | reverse complement strand
ATGTCGCCGAACGCCTCGACCACCCGCTGGAGCACCTGCCGGCAGTGGGTGGTGCGGCTGTCGTACAAGGTGGCGAGGATGCCTACGAGTTCCACCCGGTGCGCCCCCGCCGCCGCGTCCCCGTCGCCGGCCCGGATCAGCCGGCCAACCGGCGGCTGATGTCCGCCCGCAGCTGCTTCTTGTTCACCTTGCCCACCGCCGTGAACGGCAGCTCGTCGACGGTCACCAGCCGCTCCGGCAGCTTGAACGCGGCCACCCCGGCCCGCTGCATCACCGCCCTTACGTCCTCCAGGGCCACCGCCCGGCCCGGCTGCGGCACCACGTAGAGGCAGACCCGCTCACCCAGCTCGGCGTCCGGCATGGCGACCGCGGCGGCCAGGCTCACCGCGTCGAGCTGGTAGGCGAAGTTCTCCACCTCCTCGGCGGAGATCTTCTCCCCACCCCGGTTGATCAGGTCCTTGTCCCGCCCCTCGATGACCAGGTTCCCGTCCGGCCGCAGCCGCACGATGTCGCCGGTGTTGTACCAGCCGTCGACGAAGGCCCGCGCGGTCAGCTCCGGCGACCGGTAGTAGCCGCGCGGCGTGTACGGCCCCCGGGTCAACAGCACCCCCGCCTCGCCCGGCGGCACCGGCCGACCGTCCTCGTCGACCAGCCGCAACTCGTCGTCCGGGCAGATCGGGCGGCCCTGGGTGTGGCACACCACGTCCGGCGGGTCGGCCGGGCGGGTCAGGCAGAGCAGCCCCTCCGCCATCCCGTACACCTGCTGCAACGCGCAGCCCAGGACCGGGGTGACCCGCTGGGCCACCTGGTCGGCCAGCCGGGAGCCGGCGACCTGCACCCGGCGCAGCGAACCGAGGTCCCGGTCGGGGTCCTTCTCCCGGTACTCCAGCCAGCGTTGCACGGCGGCCGGCACCAACGAGGTGAAGGTGACCTGCTCCCGCTGCACCGTCTCGAACGCGCGCTCCGGTGCGGGCGACGGCAGGATCACCACCCGGCCACCGGCCAGCAACGTGCCCAGCAGACCCGGCCCGGCCATCGGGTAACCGTGCGCCAGCGGCAGCACCGCCAGGTAGACCGTCGACGCGTCCACGTCGGACAGCTCGGCCGCCCGGCGCATCATGTACCCGTAGTCGTCGTGGGTCCGGGCGATCAGCTTCGGCACCCCGGTGGTGCCGCCGGAGAGCAGGAACAGGGCGACCGCCGAGCCGGCGGGAGCGGCGGCGTCGAGCGCCGACCGGGCCGCCGCCGGGTCGTCCGCCGGCCGGCACAGCCGCCGCAGGTCGACACTGTCCGCGCGGACCTCCGCCCCGGCCACCAGCACGTGCCGCAGGGTCGGGGCGTCGGCGGCCACCTCGTGCGCCAACGCCTGGTGGTCGAAGTCCTTCAACACGTCCGGTACGACCAGCGCCCGCGCCCCCGTCAATGCCACGATCGCGGCGATCTCCTGCCGACGGTGCGCCGGCAGCGCCATCACCGGGACCGCGCCCAGCCGGAAGCAGGCCACCGTCAGCACGACGAACTCCCAGCAGTTGGGCAGCTGCACCACCACCCGGTCGTCGGGGCGTATCCCCAGCTCCCGCAGGCGGGTGGCGGCCCCGTCCGCGCGGGCGGTCAGCTCGGCGAAGGTGAGCCGTACCGGGCCGTCGACCAGGCACGTCGCGGTGGGGTCGGCGTCGGCGGCGGCGTACAGCTGCGCCCCCAGCGAACGGTGAGTCCAGTACCCCCGCTCGGTGTACCGCGCCACCAGCTCCGGTGGCCACGGCACGGTCCCGTCGAGGGTAGGTCGGGTCGCTTCTGCGGACATGTGGGTCCTCCCGATCCGGTGGGTCGACGCGGCGCACCGGCGTCGGGGCCCGCGCGGCGCGACCGAGGAATTCGCGTGTCGAACTCGCGGGGAAACCGTACGGAGGCGCACCGCCGAGTTCCTTCTCCCGCATTGCGCTATTGCGCCGCCGGGCATTAACGGAGGTCACGGCGGGTGCCGGTGGCCGCCGTCGGCCGCCGACGATCGCACTCAGGAAGGTGCCCCTGTGATCGGTGGGGGAACAGGATGTTCCGCAGTTGAGGTCAGCGTCCGGACCTGACCGTCACCGCGACATTTCCGAAGGACAGCGACCACCGCATCCGGCTGTGTTCCGGGTGCGGTCGGCGATGTGGAGAGGAGCCTGGACGTGAGCCAGGATGGGGAATTTTCTGAGGCAGTGGCCATTGTCGGTATGAGCTGCCGGTTCGCCCCTGACCTTGACTCGTTGGAGAAGTTCTGGGCATTTCTCATCGGTGGTCGACATGCCGTGAGCGCCATGCCCGACAAGCGGTGGGAACCGTACGCCTCGACCAGCCCCCAGGCCACCGCGATCCTGCGGAAGACGACCCGACTGGGCTCATTCCTCGACGACATCGAGGGATTCGACGCGGACTTCTTCGGCATCTCTCCCCGGGAGGCGGACTTCCTCGACCCGCAGCAGCGGATCGTGTTGGAGTTGGCCTGGGAGGCGCTGGGCAACGCGGGTGTGCCGCCGTTGTCGCTGCGCGGTTCGGACGCCGGTGTCTTCGTGGCGGCCAATTCCAACGACTACGGCCGCCGCCTGCTGGAGGACATTCCGCGGACCGGGGCATGGGCGGTCAACGGCACCACCTACTACGGCATCGCCAACCGCATCTCGTACTTCCTCGACCTGCGGGGCCCCAGCATGGCGGTCGACACCGCCTGTGCCGGTTCCCTCACCGCGCTGCACCTGGCCTGCCAGAGCCTGCGCGAGGGGGAGATCCCGCTGGCCGTCGTCGGCGGGGTCAACATCATGGCCAGCCCGACCCTGTTCGTCGCCCTGGACGCGGCCGGGGCGACCGCCCCGGACGGGCGCAGCAAGGCGTTCGCCGCCGACGCCGACGGCTACGGCCGGGGCGAGGGCGCCGGCGTGGTGGTGCTCAAGCGGCTGTCCGACGCCCGCCGTGACGGCGACGAGGTGCTCGCGCTGATCCCCGGCAGCGGGGTGTTCCAGGACGGCCGCTCCGACGGGATGATGGCGCCCAACGGCTCCGCCCAGGAGCACATGCTCCGGGTGGCCTACGAGCGTGCCGGCATCGCCCCGGAGACGGTGCACTACGTCGAGGCGCACGGCACCGGCACCCCGGTCGGCGACCGGGAGGAGGCCAAAGCGTTGGCCGCCGTCTTCGGCGCCGGACGGCCCGCCGACGAGCCCTGCCTGATCGGTTCGGTGAAACCCAACATCGGTCACGTCGAGGCGGGCTCGGGCATCGCCGGTGTGATCAAGGCGGTGCTGGCGTTGCGGCACGCCGAGATCCCGCCGAGCCTGCACCGCGAGCCGAACCCGGACTTCGACTGGGCCGCCTCCGGGCTGCGGCTGATCGGCGAGCGGTCCCCGTGGCCGGCCGGCGACAGCCCGCGCCGGGCCGGCGTGTCCAGCTACGGCGTCGGCGGGTCCATCTCGCACGTCATCCTCCAGGAGGCGCCGCCCGCCGTGGCCGCCTCGACCGGGGCCACGGCCGACCCGGCGCAGGCCGGTACCGCCTCGACCGAGGTCGTCGCCGGGGCCCGGCCGTCGGTGTACCCGCTCTCGGCGATGTCCGAGGCCGGGGTGGCGGCGCTGGCCAGCCGCACCGCCGACTGGCTGGTGGAGCACCCGGGGGCGTCCCTGCCGTCGGTGGGGCACACCCTGGCGCAGCGCCGCTCGCACCTGCCGCAGCGGGCCGCCGTGCTGGCCGCCTCACCCGGGGAACTCGTCGAGCGGCTGCGGGAGGTGGCCGACGGCCGCACGACCCCGCAGGTCGCCCGGGGTCGGACGGTGGCCGATCCGGCCCCGGTGGTCTGGGTCTTCTCCGGCCACGGCGCGCAGTGGGCGGGCATGGGCCGGCAGTTGCTGCGCGACGAGCCGGTCTTCGCCGCCGCCGTCGACGCGCTGGCCGAGGTGTTCCGCGAGGAACTCGGCTGGACGCCCCGCGAGGCGCTCACCGCCGGCGGCCCGTGGAACGGCGTCGAGGTGCAGGCGTTGACCTTCGCCACCCAGGTCGCCCTGGCGCAGACCTGGCGGTCCCGGGGGCTCACCCCGGCCGCCGTGATCGGGCACTCGGTGGGGGAGATCGCCGCCGCCGCCGTCGCCGGCAGCCTGGACGTGCTGGCTGCCGCCCGGTTCGCCTGCCAGCGGGCGCGCGCCCTGGAACGCCTCCAGGGCCAGGGCGGGATGGCCATGGTCGGGCTCGGCTTCGACGAGGCCCGGCAGCGGCTCGCCGGTTCGGTCGGCGTGGTCGCCGCCATCTCGGCCAGCCCCACCTCCACCGTGCTGTCCGGGGACCGGGAGACCGTCGAGCAGATCGTGACGCGTTGGCGCGAGGAGGGGGTGGCGGTGTGGCGGGTCGACACCGACATCGCCTTCCACAGCCCGCACGTCGACGCCGCGGTGGCCGAGGTCGCCGCGGCGGCCGGTGCGCTGCGGCCCGGAACGCCCCGCACCCCCCTCTACAGCACCGCGTTGACCGACCCCCGGTCGACCGCGCCGCGTGACGGCGCGTACTGGGTGGCGAACCTGCGTGAGCCGGTGCGCTTCACCGACGCGGTGACGGCGGCGGTCGCCGACGGGCACCGGGTCTTCCTGGAGGTCTCCACCCACCCGGTGGTCACCCACTCCATCGGGGAGACCCTCGCCCACCTCGGCGTCGAGGACGCCACCGTCGTGCACAGCCTGCGCCGCGACACCGACGAGGAACGTGCCCTGCTGGCCGGCCTGGCCCGGCTGCACTGCGCGGGCGCGGCGGTGGACTGGGAGCGGCTGCACCCGACCGGTTCGTTGCTGCCGATGCCCTCGGTGGCCTGGCAGCACCGGCCGTACTGGATCTTCCCGGAGGCCCGGGCCGAGTCCGGTCCCGGCGGGGGGCACGACCCGGAGCGGCACAGCCTGCTCGGCGGCCGGATGACGGTCTCCGGCGCCCCGCCCCGGCAGGTGTGGCAGACCTACCTGGACATGTCGTCGCGGCCCTACCCGCTCGACCACGAGGTGGTCGACGTCGAGATCACCCCGGCCGCCGTCCTGATCAACAGCTTCGCCCTGGCCGCCGCGGAGGACGGCCGGCTGCCCGCGCTGGCCGACATCGTGCTGCGTACCCCGCTGGCCGTCGCGCCGCCCCGGGTGGTGCAGATCGTCCTGTCGGAGAACACCGCCCGGCTGGCCACCCGGGTCGCCCCGCAGGACGGCGCCCCCGTCGTCGACGACGAGGAATACGAGTGGATCACCCACTCGACGGCGACCATCGACTGGAGCACCGAACTGGTCGACGGCCGGGTCGACGTCGACGAGGTGCGGGCCCGGTGCCCGCAGGAGTGGTCCTGGCAGCGGGTCGACGAGATGTTCCGCCGGATGGGCGTCGGCGGCTACGCGTTCCCCTGGGACGTCGTGGAGCTGCGCCGCAACGACGAGGAGCAACTCGCCGACATCGTCATCGTGCCGCCCCCGGCGCAGACGGCCACCAGTTGGGCGCACGTCATCGACGGCGCGCTGACCATCAGCGCGGTGCTGGTCACCCCGGAGTACGCCAGGCACCAGTGGATGTCCTCGCACATCGAGTCGGTCGTCTTCACGGGGGAACCACCGGCGCACATCACCGTCCACTCGGTGCGGTCGCCCAGGTCGCCGCAGGACACGGTGGACGTGCAGGTGGCGAACGAGCACGGCGAAGTGGTCTGCCAGGTGCGCGGCCTGCGGTTCTCCGCCATCTCGGACACCGACAGCGCGGTGGCCGCCCCCCGAGAGCTGGTGCACGAGGTGGTCTGGCGGTCGCTGGACCTCACCGTCGACGGCAGCAGCACCGAGCTGTCCCGGGTGGTCGTGGTCGGCGGTGACGCCGCCGCCGGTGACCTGGCCGGGGCGCTGGCCGGCACCGGGCTGCGTACCGTGCGGGTGGACGGCCCGGACGAGCTGGCCACGGTCGGTCTCACCCCGCGTGACGCGGTCCTGGTCGCACCGGGTGCCGGCGACGCCGGCGAGTCGGCCGAGCAGGCCGCCGAACGGTGCGGCTGGGAGCTGATCCACAGCGCGCAGGCACTGATCGAGGCCCAGGCGGCCGGGGGCGACCCGGCCGCCGCCCAGCCCCGGCTCTGGTGCCTGACCCGGGGCGTGCGGCAGGCGGTGGCGGAGCGGTCGCTGGCCCACGCCCCGCTGTGGGGCATCGCCCGGATCATCGCCGGGGAACACCCGGACCTGTGGGGTGGGGTCGTCGACCTCGCCGACGACGCCGACGTCCCCGCCGAGACCCTCGCGACGGTGCTGCGCCGGCTCACCGGCGACGAGGACGTCGTCTCGGTCACCGGTGGTGAGGTGGCGGTGCAGCGGCTCGGGCAGGTCGAGCGGCCCGCCGACGGCACCGCGTTGCAGTGCCGGCCGACCGACACCTACCTGATCACCGGTGGCCTCGGGGCACTCGGCCTGATGGTGGCCCGGTGGCTGGCCGACCGGGGGGCCCGGCGGATCCTGCTCGCCGGCCGCCGTGGCCTGCCGCCGCGCGCCGACTGGGACGGCGACCACGACGTGCGGACCCGTCGGCAGATCGACGGGGTGCTCGAACTGGAGGCGCTCGGGGTGACCGTCCGGACCCTGGCGTTGGACATCACCGACCCGGTGGAGGTCGCGGCGGCGCTCGACCCGGCCTCGCACGGCATGCCGGCGGTACGCGGCATCGTGCACGCCGCCGGCGTGGTACGCGACGCGATGGTGGACAAGGTCGACCGGGAGGGGCTGCACGACGTCCTCGGGCCCAAGGTGAACGGGGCGATGGTGCTGCACCGGCTCTTCCCCCCGGGCACGCTGGACTTCTTCGTAATGTTCTCGTCCTGCGGGCAGTTCACCCGGCTGACCGGGCAGACCACCTACGCGGCGGCCAACTCGTTCCTGGACGCCCTAGCGGCGCACCGGCACGCCGACGGTCACACCGAGACGACCAGCCTCGGCTGGACGTCCTGGCGCGGGGTCGGCATGTCCGAGTCGATCTCGTCGACCATGCTGGAGGCCAACTCCCGTGGCCTGGACGCGATCTCGGTGACCGAGGCGTTCCGGGCCTGGGCCTTCGCCGACCGTTTCCACAGCCCGTACCACGCGATCCTGCGGGTGCTGGCGCCCACCACCAACGCCCCCCGGCTGCCGATGCTGCGGGAGCTGACCGCGACCAGGTCGACCACCGAGGGCGGCACCGGTCAGGCGTTCAGCGTCGACTGGGTCGACACCCCGGAGCAGGAGCTGCGGGAACTGGTCACCGCCGACGTGCGGGAGCAGGCCGCCGCCGAGCTGAGCCTGGCCGCCGAGGACCTGGAGCTGCGCCGGCCGCTGGTCGAGCTGGGCGTGGACTCGGTGATGACGGTGGCGCTGCGGGTGCGGCTCCAGGGCCGGTACGGCCTGGAGCTGCCGCCGAACATCCTGTGGAACAAGCCGACCATCGCCGCCCTGGCCGACCACATCGTCGACAGTCTGCGCCCCGCGGAGCCCACCGACGACGACCCGGCCGACGACCCGGCCGCGTTGCGGGTGGGCTGACCCCCACCTGCGGCGATCCCGCCGTACCCCGGCCGGTGCACCCACCGGCCGGGGTACGGCTATTTCTCGTCCGCCCCCGGAAACGATTTCTCGGAAACGGTCTCCGACATCGCAATCGCGGAGATGTCAGCGGTGTCGGACCGCCGGAGGATAGGGGGGACGGACGGACCGTTCGGGGGTGAATGTGTCCACTGTCCGCAGTAGTCCCAGGAGAGGAAGCGACCACGATGTCCACTGGTACCCAGGTGGCTCCGGCCATTGACGGAGAAAAGGCACTCGACGCGTATTACGGGTCGTTCACCAGCGACCAGGAAAAGGAGGTCCTCACCGTTCCGTTGCGCCTGGTGCAGGCCTGGTCCCGCAACGACGCCGCCGGGGTGGCGAATGCGTTCACCGAGGACGGCGTGATGATCCTGCCGGGTGACGTGTTCAAGAAGGGCCGCGACGAGATCCGCTCGTTCATGGCCGCCGCGTACGCCGGGCCGTTCAAGGGCACCGGGGTCACCGGCCGCCCGGTCGACGTGCGGATCATCGCCGACGACGCCGCCCTGATCCGTACCCACGGTGGCATCCTCGCCGCCGGCCAGACGGACATCGCGGAGGAGCTGGCCGTGCGTTCCACCTGGGTCGTCGTCAAGCGCGACGGCCAGTGGCAGCTCGCCGGCTACCAGAACAGCCCGCGCGGCGCCGGCGCGACGCTGCGCTGGTGACCGGTCACCCACTCGGACAGGAGGAGACAGCATGAGCACCGAGGGCGCATCGCTCGTGGCCGGCGCCAAGCAGTGGGCCTCGTACTACGGCGACTTCCCCAACGGGGTGGAAGGGGCGGTGCTGACCGCGCCGCTGCGCTGCCGGGCGGCGTGGGACGCCAACGACGCCGAGGGCTTCGCCTCCCTCTTCATCGACAACGGCAGCATGCTGGTCGGCGACAACCAGCTGATGAGCCGCGACGAGATCCGGTCCTACCTCGGCGAGCTGTTCGCCGGCCCGTACAAGGGCTCCCGGTTGACCCTGGAGTTCAGCGAGATCCAGGTCGTCTCGGAGTCGATGGCGCTGGCGGTCAGCGTCGGCGGGGTCGTCTACGCCGACGCCGCCGCCCTCGCCCCGGGCGACAACGTCCGCATCATGTGGGTCGTCGTCAAGCAGGACGGCGACTGGCGGATCGCCTCCTACCAGAGCAGCCCGATCACCGGCTGAACCGGTCCCGGCCAGCGCCGGGGGCGACGAGCGCCCCGGTGCGCGCCGGGTGACCAGCGGGCCGTCCAGGGCCGGGACGACGAGGGGTCGGCCCGGCCCTGGACGACGAGAGGAGAAGAGGAACCGATGACCACGACCATGGCACCCTGGGGAGACGCCTCGGCGCTGCTGGCCGCCGCAGGTGTCCCCGAGGACCCGTCCTACTACCGGGGGTACACCGACGCCGACGAGCGGGCGGCGTTGACGGTGGCCATGCGCATCCAGGCGGCCTGGGCGGCCAACGACGCCGACATGTTCGCCGACGTGTTCACCGACAACGGCAGCCTGCTGATGCGCGACGAGCAGCTCACCAGCCGGGAGGAGATCCGGGCGTACATGTCCCGGGGTTTCGCCGGGCCGCTGCGAGGCGCCCGGGTGAAGGGTTGGCCGGTCGAGGTCAGCTTCCTCACCGACGACGTCGCTCTGGTGGTGACCGAGGGCGGCATCATCATGGCCGGCCAGGACGACATCGCGCCGGAGAACTTCATCCGGGCCACCTGGGTGATGCTGCGCCAACCCGACGGCCAGCTCCGGCTGGTCTCGCACCAGAGCAGCCCGATCAGGGGCTGACGCCGACGCGGTCGACGACGACCGCCCGACCGCCGCGGTCGTGGTGACGACGGGATCCCGATCACGGATCACCACGGCCCCGGGGCACGCCCGGCGGGGACCGCCCGGTCCCCGCCGGTGGCGCGGAGACCCGCGACCGACAACCGAGAACCTGACCTTGGAGGGTGCAGTGGTGTACGACTACGTCATCGTCGGCGCGGGATCAGCGGGGTGTGTCCTGGCCGCCCGGCTCACCGAGGACCCCGACGTCACGGTGTGCCTGATCGAGGCGGGTCCCCGGGACACCGCCGACAACATCCACGTCCCGGTGGCCTTCGGCACCCTGTTCCGCACCGCCCTGGACTGGGACTACGACACCCACGAGGAGCCGGCGCTGGGTCGGCGGCGGGTCTACCTGCCCCGGGGGCGGGTGCTGGGCGGCACCAGCTCGATCAACACGATGGTCTACATCCGGGGCGCGCGCGGCGACTTCGACGGCTGGGCGCAGCCCGGCTGGGGCTTCGACGACCTGCTGCCGTACTTCAAGCGGTCCGAGGACAACGAGCGGGGGGCGTCGACCTACCACGGGGTCGGCGGGCCGATGGCGGTCTCCGAGGGGCGGGCCAACAACCCGATGTCGTCGGCGTTCGTCGAGGCGGCCACCGACGCCGGCTACGGGGCCAACGACGACTTCAACGGCGCGGGGCAGGAGGGTTTCGGCTTCTTCCAGCTCACCCAGCGCGACGGCCGCCGGGAGAGCACCGCGACCGCGTTCCTGCACCCCGCCCTCGACCGGCCCAACCTGACCGTGGAGACCAACGTCCACGTGCACCGGGTGCTGATCGAGAACGGTCGGGCGGTCGGGGTGACCGGGACCCGGCTGGACGACACGCTGACCGTCACCGCCTCCCGGGAGGTCATCCTCGCCGCCGGGGCGTACAACTCGCCGCAGCTGCTGATGCTCTCCGGGGTCGGCCCGGCCCCGCTGCTGGGCGCGCTCGGCGTGCCGGTGCTGCTGGACCAGCCGCAGGTGGGGCAGAACCTCCAGGACCACGCGCTGATCCCGCTGGTCTACACCCACTCGCAGCCGATCAGCCTGCTCGCCGCCAACCAGCCCGAGCACCTGCAACGCTTCATGGCCGAGGGGCGTGGCCCGATGACGGCCAACGGGCCGGAGGCCGGCGGCTTCGTGCGTACCCGCGACGACCTGACCGCCCCGGACGCGGAGTTCCTGGCCGCGCCGGTGATGTTCGCCGACAGCGGGCTCGGCACCCCCACCCACCACTCGATCTCGTACGGCCCGTCGATGATCGCCCCGCGCAGCCGGGGGTACGTGCTGCTGGCCTCGGCCGACCCGACGGCCAAGCCGAAGATCGTGCACAACTACTTCCAGGACGAGCGCGACCTCGACGACGCGGTCGCGGCGACCCGGATCGGCATCCGGATCGCCCAGCAGAAGGCGCTGGCCCTGTACACCGAGGGACAGTTCGCGCCGCCGGCCTCGGACTCCGACGAGGACCTGCGGCACTACGTCCGGCAGTACGCCCACTCGATCTTCCACCCGGCGGGCACCTGCGCGATGGGCGCCGTGGTCGACGAGCAGTTGCGGGTCAACGGGCTGGAGGGGCTGCGGGTGGTCGACGCCAGCGTCATGCCCACCCTGGTCCGGGGCAACCCGAACGCCGCCGTGATCGCCATCGCGGAAAAGGCGGCGGACCTGATCGCCGGGGTCGCGCCGCTGCCCCGGCAGGCCGAGGCGGTCGCCCGGTGACCTGCCTCCCGCCCGCCGACCCGTCCGTTCCGGTGGGCGGCGTCCTGTCCGCCGACCGTACCCGCACAGGAGGAGTGAGATGACCAGCGCGACCGAGGCCCCCCCGAGGGAAGAACTGGTACGCCGCGCCAGCGAGCTGGTGCCGCTGCTGCGCCGGCACGCCAGCTGGCAGGAGGAGAACCGGCGGCTGCACGACGAGACGGTCGAGGCGCTGGCCGACGCCGGCCTGTTCCGGATGCGGGTGCCGCGCCGCTACGGCGGCTACGAGTCGGACACCCGCACCCTGCACGAGGTGATGGTGGAGCTGGGCCGGGGCGACGGCTCGGTGGCCTGGACGGCGTCGGTGTGGGCGATCCCCGGCTGGATGGTCGGGATGTTCCCCGACGCGGTGCAGGACGAGGTCTACTCCACCCCCGACGTGCGGATCTGCGGGACGTTGAGCCCGTCGGCCAGCGGCACCCCGAAGCCCGGCGGCGGGATGGTGCTCAACGGCAGCTGGAGTTTCATCAGCGGCGCCCTGCACAGCCACTGGCAGGAGGTCATCGCGATGGCCCCCGCCCCGGACGGGGTGAACCAGTGGCCGGTGATGGCCCTGGTGCCGCTGTCCGACCTGGAGATCGTGGACGACTGGTACACCGCCGGCCTGCAGGGTTCGGGCAGCATCACCACGGTGGCCCGGGACGTCTTCGTGCCGCAGGAGCGGATCGTGCCGATGCCCGCCGTGCTCCAGGGGCAGAGCGCCTCGGCGCTCAACCGGGACCTGCCGATGTACCGCAACCCGCTGCTCGGGGTGGCGAACGCCTCCTCGGCCGGTACGGTGATCGGGCTGGCCCGGGCGGCCCGGGAGTTCTTCCTGGAGCGGCTCGACCGCAAGATCACCTACACCGACTACGCGACGCAGCGGGAGGCCCCGGTCACCCACCTGCAGCTGGCCGAGGCGACCATGAAGATCGACGAGGCCGAGTTCCACGCCCAGCGGATCACCGACCTGGTCGACACCAAGGGTGTCAGCGGTGAGCCGTGGACGCTGGAGGAGCGGGCCCGGACCCGGGCCGACATCGGGGCGATCTGCCAGCTCGGGCGGGCCGCCGTCGACCTGCTCGGGATGGCCAGCGGTGGCTCGTCGATCCTGCGCCAGGCCCCGATGCAGCGGGTGGTCCGGGACATGTACGCGGTCAACCTGCACGCGCTGATGGTCCCGTCGACGAACCTCGAACTCTACGGTCGGGTGCTGTGCGGGCTGGAGCCCAACTCGCCGTACATCTGAGTGCCGCCCGCCGGGCACGGCGGACGGTGGGACGAAGAAACGGACCCGCGGCACCGGTCGGTGCCGCGGGTCCGCCCGCATGTGCGGGTCGTCACATGTCGGGGCCACCTGCGCCGAGCACCGGACGGACCTCGACGAGGCCGAAGTTGGCCTCCGGGATCCGGGCGGCGTGCCCGACCGCCTGCTCGATGGTGTCGCACTCGATCAGGTAGATCCCGGCGACGTACTCCTTGACCTCGGGGAACGGGCCGTCGGTGGTGGTGACCTTGCCGTCGCTGACCAGGACCTTCTTGGCCTGACCCTGGTCGGCGAGGGCCTCGGAGACGATCAGCTCGCCCGACTCGGCCAGATCCTCCACCAGCGACATGTGCGCCTTGAAACCCAGCTCCCGCTCGGTGTCGGACATGTTCTGCCAGGCGTCCCGGGTCTGCTGGTTGTGGCTGATCATGATCAGGTACTTCATGGGTGCCTCCTGAAGGCTCGAACTATTTGCTTACCCGTATGTCGAAACCAACGAGCCAGCTTCGACATCCAGGCAGAAGCGCACGTGACGTGCGCCGATGTCGAGGAGGGCACATGAGCACCGGTACCACACCGAGTTCGGACGAGGCGCTTGACGCGTCCGCGGACCGGCCGGATCCCCGTCGGTGGAAGGCGCTGGCGCTGCTCGGCTTCGTCCAGTTCATGTTCGTCATCGACATGACCGTGGTCAGCGTCGCGCTGCCGCGCATCCAGGGCGAACTCGACATGTCCCGGACCGGGCTGGCCTGGGTCGTCAACGGCTACGTGCTGATGGCCGGCGGTCTGCTGCTGTTCGGCGGCCGGCTCGCCGACCTGTTCGGTCGGCGGCGGATCTTCGTCACCGGCGTGGTCATCTTCGCCATCGCCTCGGTCATCTCCGGGGCCGCGATGAACCCCGAGATGCTCATCTACAGCCGCTTCCTCCAGGGCGTCGGTGAGGCGCTGGCCGCCCCGGCCGCGCTGGGCATCGTCTTCCTGCTCTTCTCGGCCCCGGCCGACCGGGTCAAGGCGGTCGGCATCTGGGGTGGCCTGTCGGGCCTGGCCGGCACGCTCGGCCCGGTCGTCGGTGGGCTCATCGTCGCCGACGCCAGCTGGCGCTGGATCTTCTACGTCAACGTCCCGGTCGCGGTGATCGCGCTGGCCCTGGTGGGCCGGCTGGTCGGCGAGACCCGGATGGAGCGCACCGGGCAGAAGTTCAACTTCGCCGGCGTGCTGACGGCCACGGCGGGTCTGGTGGCCATCGTCTACGGCCTGCTCCAGGCCGCCGAGCGGTCCTGGCTGTCGACGCAGGTGCTGCTGCCGCTCTTCGGCGGTCTGGCGCTGATCGGGCTGATGCTGCTGATCGAGTCGCGGGCCGCCGCACCGCTGATCCCGCTGCGGTTCTTCACCAACCGCACCCGCGCGGTGGGTTACCTGGTCGGTCTGACCCTCTCCTGCGCCTTCTTCGGGTTCACCTTCCTGACCACCCTCTTCGAGCAGCAGGTGCTCGGCTACTCGCCGCTCAAGGGCGGCCTCTCCTTCATCCCGGTGGGTCTGGGCATCGCCTTCGGCGTCGGGCTGTCCACCGGCATGATCCCGAAGTTCGGCGTCAAGCCGGTGATCATCGTGGGTCTGCTCGGGGTCACCGGCGGCCTGTTGCTGCTCAGCGGGATCTCCGTCGACACCCACTACGCCAGCGGCATCCTGCCCGGCATGCTGGTGCTGGGCGTCTTCTTCGGCCTGGCGATGCCCGGCACCGCCAACACCGCGCTCTACAAGGTGGGCACCCAGGACACCGGGCTCGCCTCCGCCATGCAGAACGTGATGCAGCAGGTCGGTGGCGCGCTCGGCCTGTCGGTCCTGGTGGCGCTGGCCCTGCGGTTGGGCGGGGACCGGCTCGCCGAGGGGGTGAACGCGAGGGTCGCGGCCACCGAGGGGTACGTGCTGTCCTACCGGGTCTCCGCGGTGCTGCTCCTGGTCGTCGCCCTCGTCGTGCTCCTGCTGCTGGAGAAGATCGGTATCCAGGGCGACTGGGCCACCCCCGACGACAAGACGCCGTCCGACAAGACCACCGCCGACGCCCCGTTGGCCGGTACCGGCGACGCCGACACCCCGTCGGGTGCCCCGGCCGCCGCCGACGACCGGACCGGTGCTCCACCCGCACGTTGACCGGTCGGCGTCCGGGTGGTTGCCGCCGCCCGGACGCCGTTCCCGCCCCGCACTGACCCACCCCCCCGGGTCGGTGCGGGACGGGCCGGCCGGCCCTTCCCCCGGGCCGGCCGGCAGCCCGGGACCGGCCGCACCGGTCCCGGTGTGCCACCCGGACCGTCCCCCCGGTCCGGGCCGGAGAACCTGCCGTCCCCCCGGCAGGCGTCAGCCCCGCCGGATCCCCCTTCCGGCGGGGCTGACTCGGCCCACGCGACCACCGGCGCCCGCGCGGCGCGGCGGTCGGTGTGCGGCGGTCAGTGTGCGGCGGTCTGTGGCACGGCCACCTCGGCCGGCTCCGTGCTCCGGCGACGCCGCCCGTTGAGCAGCGCCCCGATGAACGTGTAACGGACCAGGTAGCGGTAGCTGAGCAGGGTGAGGGGATAGGTGACCAGCAGGATGGCCGGGAACTTGACGAACCACGGCACCGCCACCTGCGACACCGCCGCCTGTAGCGCCATCACCAGCGGGAGGTGGACGACATAGACCCAGTACGACGCGTCGGCCACGTACCGGATCGACGGGTTCGGCCGGGACAGGTGCCGCATGGCCGCCCCGATCAGGCCCATCGTCCACGCCCACACGGCCAGCGTGTAGACGACCGCGTAGCCGATCTTGTGCCAGCCCAGCGACTCGGGTTCGGTGTCCGGGGTGAGCCCCACCATGGCCAGCGCGATCGCGGTGAGCACGACCGCCGCCACCAGGTTACGGGGGTACCGCCGCTCCCACACCCGGATCACGTCCACCTGGCGGTTGAGCAGCCAGCCGAAGCCGAACGCGCACCCGTAGGCGACCAGGCCCACCGGGTTGGGGATCAGCCCGTTCTCGGCCGGCGGCACCCCGTACCAGAGCAGCCAGTCCTGCTTGAGCAGGAAGGCGACGCAGAGCGGGGCGCCGACGACCAGCGGGGTGAGGTCACGGGCGACGACGTTCCGGACGATCGGGTCGACCAGTCCGCTGCGCCGGCTGCCGTCGGGGTCGAGCAGGTTGACCACCGCGCGGACGACCAGTGCCAGCACGTAGAGGACCAGCAGCCAGTAGAGGAACCACAGGTGGGTCAGCGGGAAGGTGCGCAGGGTCATCGGGGTGGCCCCGGGCACCTCCTCACCGGCCAGGTTCGCCGCGATGATGATCGCCACCACGGTGGAGACCATCACCACCGGCCAGAAGATCGCCAGTGGGGCGAGGATGCGCACGGCCCGGTTGCGGACGAACCCGGCGGTGCCGCGCCGGTGCAGCAGCAGCCGGGCGAAGAAGCCGGCGATCAGGAAGAACAGCGTCATCCGGAACACGTGGATGACGAAGTAGGTGCCGTTCATCACCGGGCTCGTCGACACGTCCCCCACCACCCAGGTGCGGGGCTCCAGGAAGGACAGTGTCGTGTGCAGCACGACGCCGAGGAGCAGGGCTCCCGCGCGTACCGCGTCGAGGGCGTGCAGTCGTTCGGAGGCGCTCGTGGCGGCGCCGGGGACAGGGGTCGAGGGGATGGCCATGTTCTGCTCTCCACTACCCGCGGTCTCGGGTCCGTCCCGATTCCGCGCGTTCGTCGGGCGTCGGGAATAGGCGGCGCCGGTAGCCCCGGAAGAGGTGGTGCGTGCTCCGGGCCGACCGGCCGGACAGCACTGAGGGAGTTGCTGTCGACCGCTACGGGGAGGCTATAAAACATAGACAATCATGGTCATCCGCGCTTGCGTCAAAATTGTTTCATCTTTCGGTTGCCGGCATCGGCCTTTCGGCCTTTCCGGCTAATTCGTCGTTTCTGCGTCTCGGTCGGGAGCGAATTCGGGAGCCCGTGGGCCGCCGGACTCACCGACCGGTCAGGCCCGTTGGGTCGCGCGTAGCCGCAGGAACCGCTGCTCCGGGACGCTGAGCGTCGCCTGGGCGGCCAGCAGGTAGTGCCGCCGGGCCTCCGCCCGGTCACCGAGCAGGTCGAGCAGATGGGCCCGCACGACGTGCACCCGGTGGTTACCGGCCAGCACCGGATCGGTCTGGGCGGCGGTCAGCTCCGCGAGCGCGGCCTCCGGCCCGTCCACCATGGCGACCGCCACGATCCGGTTCAGGGCGACCATCGGACCGGGCGCGATGCGCCGCAACAGGTTGTAGAGCCCGAGGATCTGGGGCCAGTCGGTGTCCTCGGCACGGGCCGCCTCGTCGTGCACCGCCGCGATCGCCGCCTGCACCTGGTACGGCCCGACCGGCGCAGTCGCCAGGGTGCGGGTGATCAACGCGACGCCCTCCGCGATGGCCCGCCCGTCCCACCGGGACCGGTCCTGCTCGGCCAGCGGAATGAGCGCCCCGTCCGGGCCGGTGCGGGCCGGCCGTCGGGCGTCGGTGAGCAGCATCAGCGCCAGCAGCCCGGTGACCTCCGGTTCGTCGGGCAGGCGCTCGTGCAGTTGCCGGGTCAGCCGGATCGCCTCGGCGGTCAGCTCGATCCGGTTGAGCGCCGGCCCCGAACTGGCCGTGTAACCCTCGTTGAAGATCAGGTAGAGGACCTCCATCACGGCGGCCACCCGGGCCGGCCGATCCTCGGGCGCCGGCATCCGGAACTCGGCGCCACTGGCCCGGATGCGCTGCTTGGCCCGGCTGATCCGTTGGGCGACGGTGGACTCCGGCACCAGGAACGCCCGGGCGATCTCGGCGGTGCTGAGCCCGCCGACCGCCCGCAGGGTGAGCGCCACCTGGGAAACCCGGGTGAGCGCCGGATGGCAGCAGAGCATCAGCAGGGTCAGCGTGTCGTCCACGGCGGAGACCCGACCGGGCTCCGGGGCGGTCAGGGCGGCCACCGCACGTTCCCGGCGGCGGCGGGCGGCGTCGTTGCGCCACAACTCCGTCCAGCGGCGGGAGGCGACCGTGGTCAGCCAGCCCCGGGGGTTGGCCGGTAACCCTTCCTCCGGCCACTGCACGGCCGCCGCGAGCAGGGCCTCCTGCACGGCGTCCTCACAGGTGTCGAAGCCGCCGTGCAGGCGTACCAGGGTGGAGAGCACCTGCGGCGCGTGCTCGCGCAGCAGGTCCTCGACGTCGGTGGTGACGGTCACGCGTCCGGCCGGGCGGCGTCGAGGACCGGGCGCACCTCGACCAGGCCGAGTTGCGCCTCCGGCACCCGGGCCGCGTGCGCCACCGCCTGCTCGATGGTGTCGCACTCCACCAGGTAGAAGCCGGCGAGATACTCCTTCACCTCGGGAAACGGGCCGTCGGTGGCGATGGTGCGGCCCCGGTCGACCCGGACCCGACGGGCCGTCGCCGGATCGGCCAGCGCTTCGGAGACGATCAGTTCACCGGCGGCGGCGAGGTCTTCGACGAGGGCGGCGTGGGCCTTGACGCCCAGTTGCCGTTCGGTGTCGGACATGTCCTGCCACGCGTCACGAGCCTGCTCGTTGTGGCTGATCAGGATCAGATATTTCACCGCACCTCCAAGGTCGGAGATGATTGTCCCACCGGTAGGTCACAACCAGCACCGTCGCTACGACACAATACAGACGTGCAGCTCAGCGTGGGTAGGTCGACGCGGCCACAGGGTGCCGCGTCGTTTTCGTCGGTGGGGTCGGCGACATCGGGTCGGCTGGTCGGCGAGGGCAGCCGAAAAGGAATTCGTCCTCTCGACTTCAGGCGTTTCCCCGTCGGTCATCCCCGGGCGGCGACGAAATCCAGGATCGACGCTCCGACATAGTCGATCATCTCGTCGGTGAGTGCCGGATAGACCCCCACCCAGAGGGTCTGCTCGGTGACGATGTCGCTGTTGGTCAGCTCGCCGACCACCCGGTAATGCTGGTTCAGGTAGGCCGGGTGCCGGGTCAGGTTGCCGGCGAACAGCTGCCGGGTGCCGATCCGCCGGTCCTCCAGGAACGCCACCAGCTCGGAGCGGGTGAACGGCGCCGCCGGGTCGACGGTGATGACGAACCCGAACCAACTCGGCTCGCTGTTCGGGGTGGCCTCGGGCAGCAGCAGGTGCGGCACCCCGTCGAGGCGCTCGCGCAGCCGACGCCAGTTGCGCCGCCGCAGCGCGGTGAACTCGTCCAGCTTGGCCAACTGGGTCAACCCCAACGCGGCCTGCAGGTCGGTCGCCTTCAGGTTGTAGCCGACGTGCGAGTAGATGTACTTGTGGTCGTAGCCCTGGGGGAGCGTGCCGAGCTGGTACTTGAACCGCTTCAGGCAGGTGTTCGACTCGCCCGGCGGACACCAGCAGTCCCGACCCCAGTCGCGCAGCGACTCGACGATCCGGGCCAACGCCAGGTTCGAGGTGAGCACGCAGCCACCCTCACCCATGGTCAGGTGGTGGGCCGGATAGAAACTCACCGTGGACAGGTCGCCGAACGTGCCGGTCAGCGCACCGTCGTAGGTGGAGCCCACCGCGTCACAGTTGTCCTCGACGAAGAACAGGTCGTGCGCGTCCGCCAGCTCCGCCATCTCCCGGGCCGGATACGGGTTGCCCAGCGTGTGGGCCAGGATGATCGCCCGGGTCTTCGGGCCGATCGCCGCGGCCACCCGCTCCACGCTGGTGTTGTAGGTGCCCAGATCGATGTCGACGAAGACCGGCACCAACCCGTTCTGCAGGATCGGGTTGACCGTGGTGGGGAACCCGGCGGCCACCGTGACCACCTCGTCGCCGGGGCGCAGCTGCCGGTCCTCCAGCAGGTCGGAGGTGAGCGCGCTCACCGCCAGCAGGTTCGCCGACGAGCCGGAGTTGGTCAGGTGCGCCTTGCGGCGGTGCATCTTGCGGGCGAACTCCGACTCGAACCTGCGGGCCAGCGGGCCGGCCGCGATCCGCATGTCCAGCGCGGCCTCCACCAGCGCCACCCGGTCCTCGGCGTCGAGCAGCGCCCCGGATGGCCAGATCTCGGTCACCCCCGGGATGAAGGGCTGGTTGGGCTGTGCGTCCTGGTGGAACTTACGGACCTCGTCGAGCAGCAGCGCTCTACGGTCACTCATGCCCGGACTCCTTCTCGTGATCGCGACAGGTGTGCGTACCGGCGGTGGGGCCGCGCCGGTCGCCGGTCGGGCCGGATGCCGGCGGGACCCGGCGGCCGTCGGCGCTCACCGCGGCCACCGGACGGCCGACCCGCCGGCCGGCGCGGCATCGGCGGTCTCCCGCCGGGCCAACCGCGTGAGCGCCCGGACGGTCTCGGCCGGGGACGGCTGTGCCGCGACCTCGTCGGCCACCGCACCGGCCGCGACCGCGAACCGGGACTGGCCCAGCACCAGCCCCGCCGCGTCGGCCACCCCGCGCGGGGTCGCCACGTCCAACCGGACGGCCAACCCCACCCCGGCGGCGGCGATCGCCTCCGCGTTGTCCAACGCGTCGTCGAACTTGGGCAGCACGAGCTGCGGACAACCCGCGGCCAGCGCGGTCAGGGCGGAACCCTGTCCGCCGTGGTGGATCAGCAACCGGCAGGTCGCCACCAGCTCCGACAGTGGAATCCGGCCCGCGTACCGGACCGCCGACGGCAGCGGTGGCAGCTGACGGGCGGCCTCGTCGTCGATGGCCAGGACCAGTTCGGCGTCGAGGGTCGCCAGCTCCTCGACCAGCCCGGTGAGCAGACCACCCATCCCGGCGTCGGTCAGGTGCGGCAGGACGGTCCCCATGGTCAGCCCGATCCGGGGCCGCGGCGGCGGGTCGAGCAGCCACTCCGGCACCCGGGCGGCACCGTTGTACGGCACCGGCCGCAACCCCAGGTGGGCCCGGGCGTGCGGCAGCCGCAGGCTCGGCGGCCACGGGTCGAGCACCAGATCGGCCCGGGGCAGCCGGGTCAACCCGAGCCGGTGCAGGTCACCCCGGAGCACCGTCTCGGCGGCGGCCCGGTACTCGACGAGTTCCGCGACACCCCAGTGCAGCTCGACGTACGGGACACCGGCGGCGCGGGCGGCCACCGGGCCGGCGTACTCGGAGCGCTCGGCGAGCACCAGGTCCGGTCGCCAGGACCGGACGGTCGCCAGGGTGCCGGCGAGGTTCCGCGACGCCATTGTCGCGAAGACCTCGCCGTGTCCGTAGGGGTCGTCCTCGATGCCGTGCGGCGAACCCGGCCGCACCAGCTCGCGGATGTCCATCCCCGGCCCGGCGGAGACCGCCGGCAGACCCGCCTGGGTCACGGTCGGCACGAAGTGCTCGGTGCAGGCGACCAGCACCTCGTGCCCCGCCGCCCGCAGCGCCCAGGCGAGCGGCACCAACGGGAATAGGTGGCCGTGCATCGGTGCGCTGGTGATCAGCACGCGCATCTGCGGCTCCGACGGCTCAGGGCGCCGCCGGAACTGCGCGGCGACGGATACCGGTAGTGACCATTACCAGTAGATCGTGGCAGAGGCCGGGAGGCCGGACACCTCCCAGCGTGCCGTCGTGCCCGCCGCCCGTACGACCACTGTGGACCGACGGTGGTCAGCCGGCCGGGCGGACCGTCACCACGCTCGGCAGCCCGTTGTCGGCCGCCGCCTCCAGCGGGGCGACCCGGGTGCCGGTCACCGCGATACCGTCCATCCGCACCACCGGGGCGAACCAGGCCAGTTCGGTGAGCCGGGCCACCGCCTGCTGGAACAACCCCGCCTGGGTGGTCGGCTCCGGCTCGGCGACCGCCCGCTGCAGCAACTGCTTCAACTGCGCGTCGTCGGTGGCGTACGGGTTGAACGGGTTGGCCACCGGCCGCATGAAGTCCAGTGAGGACAGGTAGGTCGGCAGGTTGCCGTAGCCGAACGCGGTGACCGGGAACTTGCGCGACATCACGTGCTCCAGCCACTGCGGCACCTGGGTGTCGGTGGTCAGCTCGACGGTCACCCCGATCTTCTTCCACTGCCCGGCCACCACCTGCGCGACGGCGGCGATGCCGGGGGTGTGCGCCTCGGCCTTCACGGTGAAGCCGTTCGGGTAACCCGCCTCGGTGAGCAGCGCCTTGGCCCGGTCCGGGTCGTACGGGTAGCGGTCGTCCAGGGCCGCCTGGTAGCCGTCGAAGCCGGGGGCGGCGATCTGGCTGGTCGGGTGCGCGAACTCGCCGAAGATGGTCTTGGCGATCGTGGCCCGGTCGATGGCGTGGTTCAACGCCTGGCGTACCCGCACGTCGCGCAGCGGCGCGGCGACGGTGCCGTCGCGGTCGGCGAGCACCATGCCGAGCACCGCCACGCTCGCCGTGATGTGCTTGAGCCCGGCGGCGACGACGGCCGGACCGGCGTCGGCGTTGAGCGCGGCGTAGTCGATCTGCCCCGCCTGGATGGCCTGCACGGTGGCGTTCGCGTCCGGCAGCACCCGGACCACGACCTTCTTCCAGTGCTGCCCCTCCTTGTTCCAGTACCGGGGGTTGGGCAGGTAGGTGTAGTGGTCGCCGGCCACCGTGCCGGCCGGGTCGAGCTGGTACGGGCCGGCCCCGAAGGTGCGCTGGGCGAGCTGGCCCGGATCGGTCAGCCCGGCGGGGGAGACCACCGAGCCGGACAGGATCGCCTGGCTGAACAGCTGCCGCATCACCGGGTTCGGGGCGCTGTTGGTGACCACCACCGTGGCGGCGTCGGGTGCGGTGACGCTGGTGATGGTGGCCGCCCAGGTCTTCGCCTTCGGGCTGACCGTCCGCATGTACTCCAGCGACTTGACCACCGCCGGGGCGTCCAGCGGGGTGCCGTCGGCGAAGGTCAGCCCCGGGCGCAGCTTGAGCTGGAAGACCTTGTTCTGCCGGTCGACGTAGCCGAACGACTCGGCCAGCTCCCCGGTGAACGTCCGGTCGGCGTTCATCCGGATCAGTGGGGCGTACGCCAGCGCCACCGTCGGAATGTTGTTCAGGTCGATGTTGGCCTTGTAGGGGTCCAGCGTCGGCGGGGCCGCCACCGCCATGGTCAGGACGGCGTCGTCGGCGCCGCCCCCCGGCTCGGCGGTGCCGGAACAGGCGGTCAGCGAGCCGACCGTGAGCAGCGCGGCGGCGACCAGGACTCGTACCTGGTGGACGCTTCGGCGCGGACGATGCGCGAACATGGCCATCCTTTCCCGGCGGACGCCGGTGTCGAGGGGGAGCAGGGTGTGTGGTCAGGAGGTCGGGTGCCGGTCGGCTGCCGGGTCGACCCCGAGGTCGGGGGCCGGACCGGCCGGGGGCGGCTGCCGGGCGAAGGCGGCCAGCGCGGCGCGGGCCCGGACGGGGTCCGGCACCGGCACGGCGGCCAACAGCGCACGGGTGTACGGGTGCGTGGGCCGCCGGTACACGGTCTCGGCGTCACCGGCCTCGACCACCCGTCCCCGGTGCAGCACCACCATCCGGTGCGACAGGTGCCGCACCACCGCCAGGTCGTGGGCGATGAACAGGTGACCGAAACCGAGCTCGGCCTGCAGATCGGCGAGCAGGTTGATGATCTGGGCGCGGACGGACAGGTCCAGCGCGGACACCGGCTCGTCGGTGACCAGCAGGCGGGGGCTGCCGACCAGGGCCCGCGCCAGGGCGATGCGCTGCCGCTGCCCACCGGAGAACTGCCCCGGATAGCGGTGCGCCGCCTCGGCCGGCAGGCCCACCCGGTGCAGCGCCTCGGCGACCAGCACCCGCCGCCGCGCCGGGTCGACGCCCCGCCGGTTGAGCAGCGGCTCGACCAGGCTGTCGCCGACCCGGCGGGCCGGGTTGAGCGAGCTGAACGGGTCCTGGAACACCAGCTGCACGTCGCCGCTGAGCGCCCGGCGCTGCCGCCGGCCGGCACGGGTGACGTCCACCCCGTCGATGAGGATCCGGCCGTCGGTCACCGGCGTCAGGCCCAGGACCGCGCGGGCGATCGTCGACTTGCCCGAACCGGACTCACCGACCAGCCCGACCGTCTCACCGGCGGCCACGGTCAGGCTCACCCCGTCCACCACCCGCGTCGCCGACCGTCGGTGTCCGAGGTCGACCACCAGGTCGTGCACCGCGAGCAACGGCCGCCCGCTCACGCCGCCGCCCGGTCCTCGTCCGGCCGTACGCAGCGCACGGCGTGGGCCGGGCCGAGCCGGTCCAGCGGCACCGGGGCGTGCCGGCAGGACTCGGTGGCCAGCGGGCAGCGCGGCGCGAACCGGCACCCCGTCGGCCACTGCCCGGGGGCGGGCACCGTGCCGGTGATCGTGGGCAGCCGGCCCGCGCGGGACGCCCGGTGCGGATCGGCCGCCAGCAACCCCCGGGTGTACGGGTGCCGGGGGCGGGCGAACAGCTCGGTCACCGGGCAGGACTCGACGACCTGACCGGCGTACATCACCACCGCCCGGTCACAGAGCGCCGCCACCACCCCCAGGTCGTGGGTCACCAGCAGCACGGCCAACCGCCGTTCCCGGCTGGTCCGGGCGAGCAGGGCCAGGATCTCGGCCTGCCGGGTCACGTCCAACGCGGTCGTCGGCTCGTCGGCGATCAGCAGCTCCGGGTCCCCGGCCAACGCGAACGCGATCGCCACCCGCTGGGCCATCCCGCCGGACAACTGGTGCGGATACCGTCGCGCGGCGGTATCCGGTTCGGGTAGGCCGACGTCGCGCAGCAGCGCCAGCACCCGGGCCCGGGCCGATCGTCGACCCAGCCCGGTGTGCCGGCGGACCGCCTCGGCGAGTTGCACGCCGACGCGCAGGGTCGGGTCCAGGCTCACCATCGGGTCCTGCGCGACGTAGCCGATCCGGCGGCCCCGCACCGTGCGCCACTGCCGGTCGCCGGCCCTGACCAGGTCGAGGCCGGCGAAGTGGCAGCTGCCGGTGAGCTGCCCGTCACCCGGGGGCAGCCCGAGGATGCTCAGCGCGGTGACCGTCTTGCCGCAGCCCGACTCGCCGACCAGTCCGACGATCTCCCCCGGACCGACGTCGAGGTCGACGTCGCTGACCACGGTGGTGCCGGTCCGCGCCCCCCGGCCGGGACCACCCGGGAGCTGGACCGACAGGCGGCGTACCGACAGCAACGTGTCGGCGTGGCCCGGCCGGCCGGCCGGCGGCGGTTCGACGGGGTGGGCGGGCGCGGACCCCACGGGGTGGGGCGGTGCGGACCCCGTGGGGTGGGTTCCGCGCCGGCCGGACCGCCGGCGTCGGCGGGCCAGTTTCGTCGTCGCCCAGGCGGCGGTCGCGCCGTCGCGGGCGGCGTCGCCGAGCAGCACGAAGGAGAGCACGGTCAACGCGACCGCCAGCCCCGGCGGAACCAGGGCCCACGGGTGGCGGACGATGACCATCCGGGCCTCGTCGATCATGCCGCCCCAGCTCGGCTCCGGCGGTGGGGGCCCGAACCCGAGGAAGGCCAGGCTCGCCTGCATCACCAGGGCGATCGCCGCGACCAGGGACGCCTGGACGATGACCAGGCCGCGCAGCCGGGGCAGCACGTGGCGGCGCAGGATCTGCGGCGTGGAGAGCCCGGCCAGCCGGGCCGCCGCGATGAACAGCTCCTCCCGGGTCGACCGGGTGGCGGCCCGGACCACCCGGATCAGGCCGGAGGAGAGCAGCAACCCGAAGGTCAGCATGGCGGTCGTGACGTCGCCCGGGAAGACGGCCACAACCACCAGCAGGATCACGATGGCCGGCAACGAGAACAGCAGGTCGGCCAGCCGGCCGACCAGCGCGTCGACGACCCCGCCGAGGTAGCCGGCGAGCAGGCCCAGACCCACCCCGACCACGGTGGCCGTCAGCACCGCCACCAGCACCCCCCACAGCGTGCCCGCCGCGCCGTATGCGAGCCGGCTGAGCAGGTCCTGGCCGAGGCGGTCGGTGCCCAGCGGGTGGGCGGCCGACGGCCCCCCCAGGGCGGCCGGCAGGTCCTGGTCGACCGGGTCCCGGCCGGTGACCAGCTCAGGGTGCAGGGCGCAGGCCAGCACCAGCAGCAGCCACAGCACGGCGAGCAGCACCAGCGGGCGGCGCAACACCCGCACCGCCACCGCCGCCGGCCGGCTCACCGGGCCCCCACCCGGGGGTCCAACCACGCCTGGGCGAGGTCGGCGAGCAGGCCGATCACCACGACGATCAGGGTGTAGCAGACCACCGCCCCCTGGAGGACCGGAATGTCGTGCTGGGCGGCGGCGAGCGCGGCCCCGGAGCCCAGGCCGGGCAGGCCGAAGATGTTCTCGATCAGCACGGTCGCGCCGAGCAGGCTGGCGGAGATCACTCCCAGCAGCGCGACCACCGGCACCGCGGCGGTGCGCAACGCGTGCCGGTAGACGATCGAGCGGATGGACAGGCCGTTGGCCTGCATCACCCGTACGAAGTCGCGGCTCAATACGTCCAACATGGAGTCGCGGGTCTGTTTGGCCACCGCGGTGACCGCCGCCAGCGACGTCGCGGCCACCGGCAACGCCAGCGACCGCAGCCACCCCACCGGGGACTCCCCGAAGGGGACGTAGCCGGTGGCCGGGAACAGCCGCCACCGCACCGCCAACCAGGTGATCAGCACCAGGGCCAGCCAGAATCCGGGTACGGCGAGACCCACCACGGAGGCCACGTCGACCAGCCGCCCGAACGGTCCACCCCGGACGGCGCTGAGCACGCCGAGGGCGGTGCCGACCACGCCGACGGTCAGCGTGGCCAGCAGGATCAGCGACAGCGTCGGGGCCAACCGGCTGGCGATCAGCGGGCCGACCGCGGTGCCGGTGCTCACCGACCGGCCCAGGTCACCGTGCACGGCGTCGACCAGCCAGCTGAGGTACTGCACGGTCAGCGGGCGGTCCAGCCCCATCTGCCGGTGCAGGGCCTCGACCTGTTCGGGCGGGGCCAGCGGGCCGAGCACCGTGCGGGCCGGGTCACCGGGCACCAGGGAGATCAGCAGGAAGCACAGGACCGACACGACGAACAGCAACGGCCCGGTCCAGGCCAGCCGGCGCAGGACTAGCCGGACCATGGCCACCGGTGGCCGTCCGCACCGGCACCCCGCCGGGTGTCGATCCCCCCTGTGGACGTACGGCCGGCCGGGTCGCCGACGTGGTCGAATCTGATGGCGTCACGCTCCAGCCGTCGGTGGTCAGGGTCGACCCACCGACGTCCGTGATCAGCGGCGCGTCAGGGGCCGTGTCCACGCTGGCAGAGCGGAGGCGCGGTTGTCTTCCGCAGACGTGCTCACCCGGTGGGTTTCCCGGGGCCGCCACCGGTGTGCGCCAGGACTGCCGGCACGAGCGTGTCCCACGTCGCCCGGGGCGGCATCTGGTGCCCCACCCCGGGCAGCGGCAGCAGCCGGGCGACCGGGAGTTCGTCGGCCAGCGCCTGCCCGTGCCCGTACGGGAAGAGCGGGTCCTCGGTGCCGTGCACCACCAGGGCCGGTACGGTGATCCCGCCCAGCGCGTCGCGGTACTCCGCCCCGCCGTCGATCGACCAGTGGTTGGCCAGGCTGGCCCGGATGTCGACGGTCCGCGCCACCGCCCGCGCCACGAGTTCCCGAAGCTCCGCCCCGGCCAGCGCGACGCTGCCGGTCAACGGTCGCTGACCGGTGGCGATGTGCTCCACGACGGAGTCCGGGTCGGCCCAGTCCGGGTCGGGGCGGGACTCGCCGAAGCTGGCCATCAGCGACTTCGACATCGGCGGCAGGTCGTCGTAGGGGCGCTCGCCGATCCGCAGGGCGGGACTGGTCGAACTCAACGTCAGCGAGGCGACCCGCTGTGGATGCTCCACGGCCAGCCGCTGCGCGATCGCGCCGCCCATCGAGATGCCCCACACGTGGGCGGCCCCCAGGTCGAGCTGCTCCACCAGGGCGGCGGCGTCGGCGACCAGGTCGTCGAAGTGGTAGTCGGGGGAGCCGGCCGGCCAGCCGGTGGACCGGCCGGTGTCCCGGTGGTCGTAGCGCACCACGTACCGGCCGCCGTCGGCGAGGCGCCGGCACAGCCCGTCGGCCCACCAGTCCATCGAGTTGGACGCCCCGCTGACCAGCAGCAGGGCCGGGTGCTCCGGCGAGCCGAAGGTGCCCACGCAGAGCCGCACGCCGTTGGCGGGGACGTGTCGTTCCGTCCCCGCCAACAGGTCCTCGTCGCCAACGGTCCGATGTGTACTCAAGACGGTCTCCTCATGCCTCGGACCACGCGCGGGAATTCCGCGACCACCGCCGGTCACCGTGCGGGATGATTATCCGCCCCGCCGCCTGAGCAAACCGCGTAAAACGCCGGCTATGCCACGAGATGTTCCAACGAGCGGAGCAACTCGTCGAGGTCGTCGGTGACCACGGTCCCGTCCCGCCAGCGGGCCAACGGGTCCGTCCGTACCGCCGCCCGCAGCCGCCCGGCCCGCTGCACCGTCGGCTCCGGGTCCGTCCCGTCCCCGGTGGCCCGGTGGGCCAGGGCCGCGTCGATCCGGTCCAACCGCGCCCCGGCCGTCTCCCACACCGCCTCCGCCGCCGTCACCACCTCGGCGATACCCCGGAACAGCTCGTCCATCCGGGCCACCGCCGCCGCGACCGTCAACTCCACCCGGCCGTCGTCGGTGATCCGCCGCCGCGCCAGCGGCGGAGGCGGGCCGGTGACCACCACCGACGCCTGGTCGAGCAGGGCACTGACCCGGGCCAGCTCCGCCCCCGAAGGCTGGCCGGGGCCGGCGAACGGCCCGACCACCTCGTCGACCACCGCCGAGTAGGCGTGGTAGACGGTCCACAACTGCGCCAGATCCGCCCGCGCGGCGGCCCACCGGCGGGCCGACTCCCCGGTCAGCTCGGCGGCGGCCAGCAGATGCCGGTCCAGGTGCCGTTCCAGGTCCACCAGATTGGCCTGGATGGCGTCCCGGTCGGTGACCGCCGCCGCCACCGCCGCCCCGGCCTGTGGCGGGGACAGCACGTCGACGGTGGCGGCTGCCAGCAGCGGAGCCCGCAGCAGCGCCGGTGGTCGCGGCGTCGACCGCCGTCGCCGGGCCAGCGCGGCGTCCACCAGGGCGGCCAGCGGCTGCTCGAACAGCCGGTGGCTGAGGGTGGCCAGCAGCACCGCACCGAGCAGGGTCACCGTCTCCAACTCCCAGAACCCGGCCGTGCCGTACAGCTCGCGGATCGGGCGGACGGCGCCGCTGAACACAGCCCCCGGCTGGAGGTAGAAGTGCATCACCGCGAAGTGCCACAGGTAGACGCCGTAGGAGACCTTGCCGAGATGGACCACCGGGCGGGCGGTCAGCACCGCGTCCACCATCCGGGTCCGGGCCGCGCCCGGCGACACCAGCGGCAGCGACGCGAACAACCCGAACAGGGCCACCATCAGGTACGTCATGAACAGGCCTCTGGTCGAGTAGATCGCGTCCATCCCGATCACACTGAACGGGCGGGCGCAGTTGACCAGGTAGACCGCGATCGCGGCGACCCAGAACAGCCCCGGGCGCAGCGCGGCGAACCGCAGCAGCCGGGGGGTGTCCCCGGGCGACACCTGCGACAACGCCAGCAGCACGGCCAAGCCGAGGCCGATGCCGATGGTCGGCGCGAACCCCTGCGGCCACCAGAACACCATCCGGTTGTCCCAGCCGTTGCCCTTGACGAAGAAGAGCCAACCGACACCGATGGCGATCAGCACCGGCACCGGCAGCAGCAGCCGTCGCGCCCGCGCCACCGGGGTCGCCCCCCGGGCGGCGAAGCGGTGGCTCGCCCAGGCGATCAGCGGCAGCGCCAGGTACCACTGCACCATGCTCGGCACCGTCCAGCTGACCTCCATCCCGTTGATGAAGTGCGGCGCGAACGGGCTCGGCGAGTAGATCTGCAACAGCAGCAGCGGGCGCAGCACGTACCAGGGGCCGTCGATGGCGTCCCGGTTCAACGCCACCAGCACCACCAGGTACATCAGGTAGTACGCCGGCAGCAGCCGCATCAGCCGGCGGACCATCGTCGCGCCCTGCGGCGGACGCGGCCGGCCCGCGATGATCGCCCGCGCCAGCGGCAGGTAGAGGTAGAGCGCGGGCAGGACGAAGAACACCCCGATGAACGAGGGCAGCCCGCTGACGAAGAACGCGCCGAGGAAGTTGCTCGGTGGTCGGGGCGTACCCAGCGCCTTGGTGCCCAACAGCCCGGAGAACATCGCCACGTGCACCGTCAGCAGTGCCAACGCCGCCAACCCGCGGATGCCGAAGATCGACGGGTCCCGGTCACCGCCCGCCCTGCCCGCGGTGGCCGAGGCCCCGCCGTCCCTGGTCGTCACGCTCATCTACTCGTCCTTTCGGTCCGGCCGGCGGTGCGCCGACCGGAAGCCGGCCGGGACCCACGGCACGCGGGATGGTCGTCGCCGGCGTCCTGCGGGCCGGAGGTCAGCGGATGACGGACCGCACGAACCGCAGCGTCGTGCGCACCTCGGGGCTCTCCGCCAGCTCCACCGCCCGCTTCAGCTCGGGCACCCGGTCGAGGACCAGGTCCCGCAGCCGGCGCAGCTCGGCGGAGTTGATGCTGAAGGTCGTGGTCCCGTCCTCGTTCTCGGTCACCTGCGGCACGTGTCCGCCTCCTCGTCTCGGCCGTCCGCGCGGTGCCGGTGCCGGTACCGCGCCGCCGGGGCCGCGACTGTCGGCGGCACCCGTCGTACCCGGTTCGAGGATGGAACCGCCGAGGTGGGGGGTCATCTCCGAGCGTGCTCAGCCCCGGCGGGTCGACCCCGCCGGCCGGCCCGCGCCGTGCCGACCGGCGGGGCCGCCGCAGCACCGGTGACCGTCCGCATTGGGCACGTTCGAGGACGTGCGGCACCCGCGTCCTCTGCTTCCATGGGCAGCACACCTGGCGAGCCGCACGCCCGGCGGTGTGCGCGGCGGGGCGCTTCCCGTCCCCGCCCCGCGTGGGCCGCCGACCGAGTTCAGGGAGGCACCGCAGATGGGCGACCACGTCGCAGCGAGCAGTACCGCGCGAAGCGGTGGGGTGACCGACCGGCTACGCGCCGTCTTCGGCGGTCGGCCGTCGGCCCCGGTGACGCCACGCATCCTGGGCGACCGGGCGGTGGTGGCCGGCGGCAGCATCGCCGGCACGCTGGCCGCCCGGGTGCTGTCCGACTGGTACCGCGAGGTCGTCGTCGTGGACCGCGACGAGGTGCTCGGGGTCACCGGCATGCGCAAGGGCGCGTCGCACGCCGTGCACGCGCACGGGCTGCACGCCCGGGGCTACCTGATCCTGTCCGACCTCTTCCCCGGCCTGCTCGACGACGCCAAGGAGTTGGGCCTGCCGGTACGCGACTTCGGGCTGATGCGCTGGTACTTCAACGCCCGCCCGATCGCCCGCACGGAGACCGGGCTGCTCTCCGTCGCCGGTAACCGGCCGGTGCTGGAGAACTACCTGCGCTCCCGGGTGGCCGGGCTGCCCAACGTGACCTACCGGCAGCACACCGACGTGCTGGGGCTGGTGGCCACCGGGGACCGGGGCCGGGTCACCGGAATCCGCATCCAGGAACGCACCCCGGGCAGCCCCGAGGAACGCCTCGACGCCGACCTGGTGGTCGACGCCACGGGCCGGGGGTCCCGGCTGCCCGTCTGGCTGACCGAGCTGGGCTACGAACGGCCGGTCGAGGAGCGGATGACGATCGGGCTGGCGTACACCACCCGCACCTACCGCAGACGGCCCGGCACCTTCGACGGGCCGGTGGCGATCAACCCGGTGGCCTCTCCCGAGCACCCCCGGGGGGCGTTCTTCGGGCAGACCGCCACCGGCGACTTCCGGCTCAGCCTCACCGGCATCCTCGGCGACCACCCGCCGACCGACCCGACGGGCTTCGAGGAGTACGTCCGGACCCTGCCGGTGGCCGACATCCACCAGGCGGTCCGCGACGCCGACCCGACCGGCGACGCGGTGTCGTTCACCTTCCCGGCCAGCGTCTGGCGGCACTACGAGCGGCTGTCCCGGTTCCCCGCCGGGCTGGCCGTGCTCGGCGACGCGGTGTGCAGCTTCAATCCGGTCTACGGCCAGGGGATGACCGCGGCAGCGATGCAGGTGACCGCGCTGCGCCGGTTCCTCGACCGGCAACCGGCCGCCGACGGCCGTTCCTACCTGCGGGACGTTGCACGGCTGATGCGCCACCCGTGGCAGCTGTCCACCCGCACCGACCTGGACTTCCCCGGGGTGGGGCCGCGGTCGCTGCCGATCCGGCTGCACAACGCCTATCTGGTCCGCCTCCAGTACGCGATGACCAAGGACCCGGAGGTCACCCGGGCGTACATGCGGGTCGCCGGGCTGGTCGACCCGCCGCGCACACTGTGGCGGCTGCCGCTGCTGGTGCGGGTGCTCCGCCTGGCCCGGGACATGCCGGCCACCTCCCCTGTCCCGCCACCCGCACCGGCGCCCGCACCGGGTCTCTCGCCCGCGCCGGTCCTGTCGGCCACGCCGGATTCCTCACCCAAGCCGGTCCTGTCGCCTCCGTCGGGTGGCCCGTCCATGCCGGTCCCGTCACCTGCGGCTGCCCCGGTGCCCTCGACGGGTGCCGCGTCGACGCCGCCGTCGGCCCCGTCGGCGACCGGGGTGGAGGACGGCCCGGTGGACGCCGGGCAACGGTCGGGGTCCTGACCGGCCCAGGGACAGCAGCCGGAGCCGGCGCGGGAACCGGCTCCGGCTGCGCCCTGCCCGCCCACCCCGACCGCCGCCGAGCTGCGTAGGACCGGATCGCCGCTTGAGCTGCCCGCCGAGACCCAGGACGACGACGAGTGCCGCAAGGCGGGCCAGGCGAGCCGGCCAGCCGGTGTGCCGGGAGGGCGTGGTGTGCCGGGAAGGTGTCATGCCTGGGCGTCATCGATGCGGCACTAGGTTTGGGGTGCGAGGACCTGCACAGGGGTGGGACGCCATGTTGTGGTGCCGTCACCGAGTTGGCGTTGGGCGTTGTAACCCCAGGCGGCCACCGTATAGTCAGGCTGTAGAGCCAGACTATGGGCTGTGCCAGCCGCGATGGATCTGACCCCGCTCAGGAACCGGTCGCAGGGAGCAGCCTCCCCCACAGCGCAGACCCGAGTGGCCTGGAGGCGGGTGTCCCATGTGCCGTTGCCGAGTTGGCCATAACCGTTGAACCCCCAGCCCAGGACGCCACCGCTACTCAGCTGCGCCATGCTGTGCGACGCGCCGACCGTGATGTGCCGGATTCCGTACAGGAAGCGGTGGCAGGGAGCGATCTCTCCCATCGCACACACCCGCACGGGAATGGCCCGGTTGACGACGGTGCCGTCACCAAGCTGATTGACATAGTTCGCGCCCCAACCGACAGGGCCACCGTCACCCCGCAGCGACATGCTATGAAGTTCGCCACCTGCTATGGCTTTCACCGCGTACAGAAATTGGTCGCAGGGCGCGACCTGTCCCACCGCGCATACCCGTACCGGGGTGGTGCGGCCGACGGTGGTGCCGTCACCAAGCTGACCTTCGTAGTTCCGACCCCAGGCCACGGCCAGGGCGTTACCCACCACCGCCAGGCTGTGACCCCAGCCGGCCGCGATGGATCTGACTCCGCTCAGGAACTTGCCACAGGGTGCGACCTGCCCCACCGCACATACCCGTACCGGAGTGGTGCGGTTGGTCCAGGTGCCGTCGCCAAGCTGCCCAGAACTGTTGTGGCCCCAGGCGACGACCGTGTGGTCCCTGAGCAAGGCGAGGTTGTCGTTCCGGTTGGCGGCGATAGCGATCACGCCGGTGAGGGACCTGGAGCAGGGGGCGCTCTGGCCGACGGCGCACACTCGTACCGCAGTGGTGCGGCGGGCGTTGGTGCCGTCGCCAAGCTGCCCGAAAAAGTTCTCGCCCCAGGTGACGACGGTGCCGTCCGAGAGCAGGGCGATGCTGTGCGCGTCGCCGGCGGCGATGGCTCTCACGCCGCCGAGTTTCGCTGGAACCTGTTGCGTCCCGGGGTTGGGTGGCATCGCGAAGGCGACTGCACGGCCGGCCGTTGCGCCGAGAGCATCACCGATCATCAGGACCACGGCCAGCGCCACCACCGTGGCGAGGAATTCCGACCGCCGGCGATGGGCGGACGTTGCGGCTGGCGTAGGATGAAAATCATTTCCTGTGCCCATCTGCTCTCCTTCCCGAGGCAGCTTTTGGATTCGATGCAGTCCGATCGCAAGAGCCGGTCAGCCGTGCGACAGAGAAGGTCTACGCTCTTCCCGAGGTCCGAAAGAGGCCGGGAGCGACAACGGTGCGAGTCGAGGGAACGCGACCGAGATTCAGCTTGTCGACCCGGGGGCGCTGCCCGGGTTTGATGGAAATATAAGTCAAGGCAGCATGATCAGCGAATAGGCTTCCTGAACGAGTTAAGTACTCACAAGTAGGCGGGACTCGCCGGTGCGCGAAGTCGACCACGGCGCGTGCGTCGCGCGTATCGAGCCATTTCATCCTGCGTAGCGGTTGGTTTCGACGTGGTGCAGGACGAGGACGGCTTGCCCACACGAGTCGGCCGGCGGCGTCCGCGATGACCTGCACGTTCACGCCGTGGCGTTTGTGCTTGCCGCTGTAGTAGGGCCTCGAAGCCGGCCGCGAGTCGGTGGAGGTGTCACCGTTACGCAGATGGGCCAGAGCCAGCAGCGCCTGCCGGCCCGGCTCAAGGCGCCGCCGCCGGGATCGGCGCTGTCTACGGTGGCCGCGGATCCGTTCGGCCAGGTAGTTCAGGGCGCGGCTGGACAACGGAATCGCGGCGGGGTAGGACAGCATGGCGAGACCCCCGGTCGGGGCTTCGAGTCTTGGTCGACAGCTGTCCTGAGCCGGGGCCGGAGCCAGGGCCAGGGCCGGGCCGGAGCCAGGGCCAAAGCCGGGGCCGGGCCGGAGCCAGGGCCGGAGGATCAGGTGCCGGGGGTCGGAGCCGGGGCAGATGTGCGGGTCGAAGCCGGGGCACCGAGGGCTTGGGCGAGGGCTGGGGTCAGCTGGTCGGGTCCGGCACGTCCGGGACACCGGCCAGTGCCGGGCCGTAGCGGCGGGCCGCGGTCAGGGCCGCCCAGGCGGTGAGCGTCACCAGGGCGTCGTCGCCGGGGTGGTGCGCCCGGAAGTCCGCCACCACGGCGTCGGTGACCTGATAGGAGGCGAACGCGGTGAGCAGGGCGAGTCGTCCCGCCGGGCGCTCCACCGGGGACAGACCGGCGACGACGTCCTCCACCCAGGGGCGGGCGCTGATGCCGGTCGGACCGTCCTTCGGGTCGGCGCAGCGGGCGGCGACCAGCTCCCGTACCCCGGCGGGGACGACCTGCCGGCCGCCGTCCTCGATCGCGGCGTAACCACGGGCCAGCGCCTCGGCGAGCACCGTCGGACCGGCCCAGACCAGGTCGGCCGGGCGTGGGGCGGCCGGGAGCAACGCCACCGCCGCCCCCGGCGGGCAGGGCCGGCGGGCCAGCGCCCCCATCACCCGGGCCGCCGTCCGCTGCACGACACCCCGGGCCACCGACGGGGTCTCGGGCAGCGGGGAGTCCCGCAGGAACACGTTGACCATCCGGTTCAGGTAGTGGAAGACCACCGCCACGCCGACCAGCTCCGGCAGCTGGTCCGGGGGTGCCGGCGGCGGCCCGGCCGGGCCGTGCGGGGACGGCCGCCGGGCCCAACGGGCCAACGGCCCCCACGGCCCGTCGTCGAGCCCCGCCACCGCCGGGCCGGCCCCGCCGCCACCGGGCAGCAGCCCGACCAGGGCCGCCCCGTGCACGTCGACGCAGTACGGGCAGCGGTTCGCCGCGGAGACCGCCGCCGCCACCGCCTCCTTCGCCGGCCGGCCGGCCGGACCGGTGGCCACCAGGGTCTCCCGCAGCATCGTCCAGCTCGCCGCCAGCACCTCCGGGGCGGGGGAGTGCAGCGCCACCGGTGGCGCCAACATGCCGAAGTCCCGCTCGACCTGCCCGTACACCTGGGCGACGAGGCCGTCCGCCCGATGGGGGGCGACCGGGCGGACGTGCCGGACGTGGGCGAGCACGGTGCGCCGGGTGGCGCGGGCCAACAGGGTCGCCACGGTCATCCCCTTCCAGGTCGGGGCGGTCCCCCGGCCGGATGCCGGGGGACCGTGGTCGGGTCAGCGGGCCTGGAGCACGGCGCGGCGGCCGGCGGTCGCGCCGTCCGGCGCGGGAGCGCCGTAGGTGACCGCGACCCCACGTTCCCGGGCGGCCCGGACGATGCCGGGGACGGCCCGTTCGGCCAGCGCGCTGATCGTCAGGGCCGGGTTGACGGTGAGGGCGCCGGGCACCGCAGACCCGTCGGTGACGAAGATGCCCGGGTGCCCGCGCAGTTCGTGCCGGTCGTCCAGGGCCGACGTCGCCGGGTCGTCACCGATGCGGCACGACGCCAGCGGGTGCACGGTGTACGCGCCCACCAGGTCGTTGGTCCACGGCATCACCTTCGCCAGGCCGTCGCGTTCGACGATGTCCTTGACGTCGGCGTCGGACAGGTTCCAGCCCCGCCACGTGTTGGCGGTGGGCTGGTAGCGCAGCGGGCCGTGCCCCAGCATCTGCTGGGAGAAGCGGTGCGCGTTGCCGGTCTCCGGCGGCGGCCCGAACACGCCCTCGTTGTCGTCCTCGGACATGGTGAAGACGGTCAGCCACGACTTGAAGTGCCGCATCAGCTCCTTCTTCTCCACCCCGAACCAGCTCGGGCCGGTCGCGTCGGGCACCTGGGCGAGGATGGTGCCCAGGCCGGGCGGGAAGTAGAGCTGCTCCAACGAGTACCGCTCGTACTCGGGCAGGCTGGCGTCGAGCTTGTCCCAGCTGGCCACCGTCGGCCCCCGGCCGATCTGGTACGCCTCGTAGGCGACCCCGTCGCCCCGGTCCAGGCCCAGTACCTCACGGACCCGGTCCTCGTCGAACACGGCGGTGTTGAGCCGTTCCCCGTTGCCGGAGAAGTAGCGGCCGACCGCCGACGGCATCTTGCCCAGCGTCGGCTCGGAGCGTTGCAGGATGACCGGGGTCGCCCCGGCGCCGGCCGCGACGATGACGATCTTCGCGTCGATGGTGCCGGCGTCGTGCAGGACGCGGTAGTCCTCGTCGTCGACGACCCGGTAGTGCACCCGGTAGCCGCCGTCGTCGGTGCGCGACAGGTGCTGCACCTCGTGCAGCGGCCGGATCGTCGCCCCGTGGGCCAGCGCCGCCGGTAGGTAGTTCAGCAGCAGCGACCGTTTGGCGTCGAACCGGCAGCCGGCCATCATCCAGTTGCAGTTGGTGCACTTGTCCAGGTCGATCGCCGACGGCACCGGGTTGGCGGTGCGACCCGCGTGGGCGCAGGCCGCCGCCCACAGCCCGCCGGGGTACGGCACCTGGTCCCAGCTCTGGCCGGTGACCGGCAGGGCCTCGACCACCCGGTCGTACCACGGGTCCAGGGTGTCCCGGTTGATCGCGGCCGGCCACATCCGCCGGCCGATCGAGCCCTGGCGTTCGAAGACGAACCGGGGCGCCCGGGGCATGGTGGCGAAGTAGACGACGCTGCCGCCGCCCACGCAGTTGCCGCTGAGCACGCTCATCCCGTCCCCGACGACGAAGTCGAACGCCCGGGTGTACGACGAACCCAGCTCGAAGTCGTGGTCGAAGTCCTGACCGGACAGCCACGGCCCGCGCTCCAGGATCACCACCTTCGCGCCCCCGGCGGCCAGGTGGTAGGCGGTGATCGCGCCACCGAAACCACTGCCGATGATCAGGACGTCGGTCTTCTCGGTGCTGCTCATGCCGGGCTCCCGGTGGGGGTGGTGTCGGGGTGCAGGGGGGCCAGGGGACGGCCGTAGGAGTAGTTCGGGTAGCGCCACAACCCGTCGGCGTCCGGCCGGTGGTAGCCGATGTGCAGCAGGCCGGGGTGCCCGTCGGCGAGCGCCGCCACGGTCGGTAGGTGCGCCGCGCTGTCGAAGGCCATGTTGCTGAACAGCGCCAGGCCCACCCACATCTGCTTCTCCGGGTGCTCCGGGTCGGTCAGCCGGCGGACCAGCTCGGTGCGGTGTGCGAACGGCAGGGCCACGAACGCCGGCAGCGCCGGGTCCAGGGCGATCCCCTGCTCGGCGGCGTACTCGCCGGCGTGCATGTCGAGGGTGAGGGCCAGCCCGTCGAGCGAGTCGGCCAGGCCGCCGGCCGGCAACTCCAGCAGCTCCACCGCCCCGGCGGCGACCGCACCGCCACCGGGGGCGGCGCCGGCCACGGCCTGGTCGTCCGGGCTTCTCTTCTCGCCCGGAACAATGGTGTCGGCAAAGGCCTCGATGGTCATAGTCCGCGAGTTGTCTGCGTCGGTGGTACTGGACTGCACGGCGACGCCTCCTGTCCGGTGCGAAATTGTTCCGGGCGGTTCCGGGGAAACTCTTTCTCCGCGTACACGACGGGTCGCGCGAATGTCGGTGCCGGCCGGTCGGCGGTGGAATCCGGGCACCGCCCCGCGCGATTCCGCTGCCGCACATCGTGCACGCATCGGGCGCACCGAAACACCTTCCGAAGTGCGGTGGGTGCCGTGACCCGACGCCGGTACGGCCGGCACCCCCCGGTGACCCGCCACCGACGGTCCGGTCCACCCCGCCGTGCACCGTCCGGGTGGACACCTGCGCACGTCGGGAGAAGCGGGGAAACGGGTGCGGCCCGGACGATGAGTGCACCCGTGACCGGCGTGCGCCCCGAGGTGCCCCGGCGGGTCCCGACCGTTGCCGACTCCGGCGTTGCCCAGGGAGATGCCCATGCCGACCACCCTTGGTTCGATCCGCAGGCTGCTGCTCACCCCGTCGTTGGCCGAGGTGAGCTTCGCCCGACGCGGCTTCCCCGTCGAGGAGTCGGCGGTCACCCGGCGGTTGGAGGCCATCCCGCAGACGGTGATCTGCGGGTTCGAGTGGGCGATCGACGCCCGCGACCAGTGGGAGGTGGAGCGTCGCCTGGAACTGGTCGACGTCGAGTTGCGCGGGTTCGCCTACGAGGGGGCGACGATGGCCTGCACGGTGCGTGACGCGATGGCCGGCGGACGTGGCCACCGGGCCCGGGACCTGCTGCGGGGCCGGGCCGAGCGGCACACCTTCCTCACCTACATCGGGATCGGCTTCGCGATGGCCCGGTTGCCCCGCCCGCTGTGGCGGCGGGTCCTGCCCGACCTGACCGGCATGCGGTACTACCCGACGATGAGCTGGCTGGCCGTCGACGGGTACGGCTTCGACCGGGCCTACTTCGACACCGACCGTTGGGTGGGTGGGCAGTACCGTCCGTCGCCGTACCCCTGGCAGGGGCACCCCGACTACTTCGCGCGCGCCTGCGACCAGGGCGTCGGCCGGGCGCTGTGGTTCATCCACGGTGCGCAGCCGACCCAGGTGGCGGCGGCGGTGCAGCGGTTCGACCGGTCCCGGCAGGCCGACCTGTGGAGCGGCGTCGGACTGGCGGCCACCTTCGCCGGTGGCTGCGACGCGGAGGGGTTGGCCCTGCTGGCCCGGCTCAGCGGCGTCGACCGCCCGCACCTCGGCCAGGGCGCGGTGTTCGCCGCGAAGGCCCGCGACTACTCGGGTCACATCCCCGGGCACACCGGGGTGGCGCTGCACGCCCTCGCCGGGATGACGGTGGAGCACGCCTCCGTGTTGGCCGACGAGGTCGCGGTGGACTCCGCCGCCGGGCCGGCCCTGCCGGCGTACGAGCTGTGGCGGGCCCGGGTGCGCGACCGGGTGCCGGTCGCCGACCCGGCGACCCCGGCCTGATCCGGTCGGTGCGCAGTCGGCGGCCCCCGTCCCGGCTATCCACGCACCGAGACGGCACCCGACGTCGTCGTCGACTGCTCCGCGCCCGCGGCGTTGACCGGCGTCGCCGAA
>NZ_JBFAQU010000039.1:0-42207 GCF_040678915.1 Micromonospora sp. NPDC049257 | reverse complement strand
ATCATCGCCGCGACGAAGAAGGCCGGCATGGACGAACGCGCCGCCGTGGTCTCCATCGCCACCGCCCTACAGGAGTCGAAGCTGGAGAACCTCGGCCACCTCGGCGACCGCAACGACCACGACTCCCAGGGCCTGTTCCAGCAACGCCCGTCCTCCGGCTGGGGCACGGTGGAGCAGATCACCGACCCCGAATACGCCACCCTGGCGTTCCTCAAGGGCCTCAAGCAGGTCGACGGCTGGCACGACATGCCCCTGACCAAGGCCGCCCAGACCGTCCAGGTCTCCGCCTACCCCGACCACTACGCCCAGTGGGAAACCCAGGCCGCCGAGCTCGTCGCCCACCACTGGAACAGCTGACCCCCGTACGACACGATGGCCGGCACCCCGCCCGGGGTGCCGGCCATCGGCATGTCCACCGTGTCGCCGTGGTGCCTGCCCTGGGGACCACGAACCGTCTCGGCACCGGAGACCGGGCGTCAGACCGCGCGGCGGCCCTCGAAGGCCCGGCCCAGGGTGATCTCGTCGGCGTACTCCAGGTCGCCGCCGACCGGCAGGCCGCTGGCGAGGCGGGTGACTGCGATCCCCATCGGCTTGACCATCAACGCCAGGTACGTCGCGGTCGCCTCACCCTCGGTGTTCGGGTCGGTGGCGAGGATCAGCTCACGGATCGTCCCCGCGCTGAGCCGGGTCATCAGCTCACGGATCCGCAGGTTGTCCGGGCCGATCCCCTCCAGCGGATTGATCGCCCCGCCGAGCACGTGGTAGCGGCCCCGGAACTCACCGGTCCGCTCGATCGCCACCACGTCCTTCGGTTCCTCGACCACGCAGATCACCTCGTCGGTGCGGCGCGGGTCGCGACAGATGCGGCACTGCTCCGACTCGGCGACGTTGAAGCAGGTGGTGCAGAACCGGACCAGGTCCTTGACCTTGCGCAACGCCCCGGCCAGCCGGGTGACGTCGGCCGGGTCCGCCGACAGAACGTGGAACGCGATCCGCTGGGCGCTCTTCGGGCCGACGCCCGGCAGCCGCCCCAACTCGTCGATCAGGTCCTGGATGGCACCCTCGTACATCGGCGGGTCAGAATCCGGGCAGGCCGAGGCCGCCCATGCCGCCGGCCACCGGGCCCATCTTCTGGTCGGTCAGCTCCTTGGCCGCCTCGGCGGCGTTGTGCAGGGCCGCGACGACCAGGTCCTCCAGGGTCTCGACGTCCTCCGGGTCGACCGCCTTCGGGTCGATCCTGATGCCCTTGATCTCACCGGAGCCGGAGACGGTCGCGGTGACCAGCCCACCACCGGCGGTGCCGGTCACCTCCGCCTCGGCCAACTCGGCCTGCGCTTTGGCGATCTGCTGCTGCATCTTCTGCGCCTGCTTCAGCATCTGCTGCATGTTCGGCTGTCCACCTGGGCGCACGGATGGCTCCTTCTCGCACTCGTCTGCTCGGCCGCGCCCAGCCTAGTCGGGGGCGACCGGTGGTCCGGTCCGGGGAACGGCGCGTCAGCGCGCGTCCACCTCGTCGATCTTCTCGGCACCGAACGCCTCACGGAGCAACTGCACCGCCTGCTCCTCGCTCGACTGCCGGGCGGTCCGCTCGTCGATCACCTCGTCCAGCGGTTCGTCACCCGGGTCGAACCCCTCGTATGCGGGAGTGGCCCGGGTCGCGCCCGCCGGTGCCCCACCGGCACGGACCGGACCGTCGTAGTCCGGGTCGTAGGGCGGCTCGCCCGCCCACTCCGCGTCGGCGGTCCTGCGTCCCGCCGGGGCGGCCCGAGGTCCCTTACCCGCCGCAGCCGCCCGCGCCGCCGCGATCGCGCTGCTCACCGGCGCACCGGTGGCCCCGGCCGGCGCCGGCTGCGGTGTCGGTGGCGGACCGGCCGGTCTGGGTACGGCGGGCGCAGCGGGCACCGCCGGGGCGGCTGCCGTCGCGGTCGCCGTAGCCCCACCGGGGCGGGCCGGTTCGGGCCACTCGTCGGAGGATGCGCTGGCGGACCCGCCGGGGCGGGCCGGTTCGGGCCAGCCCTCGTCGTCGCCCCCACCGACCGCGTCGGCCGGGGTGACTGCGCTGCCCGCCCTGCCCACCTGGTCGGGCGGCCCACCCGGTGACCGTGCCGCACCGCCGCCGCTAGCCGCACCGTTTCGGGCGGTAGGGCCAGGCGAACCGCCCGGTGCGGTGGGGCCGGACGAGCCGGTGGACCCGGCCGGGGTGCCGCTGGACGGGCCGGCCGGGGTGCCGCTGGACGGGCCGGACGAAGCGCCGCTGACCGGCCCGGCCGGTGCGGTGGGTGGGGCGGGTGCCGGTCGGGGCGGGGCGGCAGCAGGGCGGGACGGAGCGCCGGACGACGCGCCACCCCGTTCACCGGCCACCTCGCAGCGGATCTGCCACCGACCGCCGAACTCCTCGTACAGCGCTTCGAGGAGGAGGTCCGGCTCGGCGGAGAGAGCCTGGGCGTGGAACGGGTACCGGAACGTGAGCAGGAGGGACTGCCCGTCGACCTCCCGGACGGTGGCCTCCCGCGCCCAGGCCGCCACCTTTTTGCTCTTCCGGCCGACCTTACCGACCACGTCCGGCCACACCCGGCGTACCGCGACGGCGTCGAGGGCACCGGGTGTCGCAGCACCCGGACGCGGCGGCTCGGGGGTGGCCGGGTCGGGCATGACGGCCGAGGGCGGCACCCGACGGGCCGCCGGGTCGGGGTCACCGACGCCCGGGCCACCGGCCGTCGGGGTGGAGCCGTCAGTCGCGGGCCCCCCGACAGTGGGGACGGAGTCGTCCCGGGGCGGGCCGGCAGGGGCGGGCGGGGTGGCGGCGGGCGGGGTGGGCCCGCTGGGCCGGGAAGCGGCCGACGCGGCAGCGGCGCGGGCGGCAGCCGCCCCGGACAGCGCATCGACAGCCGCCGGCGGGCCGGCGGTCTGCGGGTCGGACGCGGCGGCAGCCGCGCCCGGGGCGGGAGGCTCCTGACGTACCGCAGGAGTGGGGGTGGGGGATGCGGAGCCGGCGGCGGCCGGCGGCAGCTCCCCGCCACCCAGGGTGAGCCGGCGCTCCATCCGTTCGAGGCGCTGGAGCAGGGCACCGGTGGCGTCGTCGACGCCGGGGAGCAGCATCCGGGCGCAGATCAGCTCCAGCAGCAGCCGGGGCGCGGTGGTGCCGCGCATGTCGACCAGACCGTTGTGCACGATGTCGGCGCACCGGGACAGGGTCGCCGGGCCGAGCCGCTGGGCCTGGGCGGCCATCCGTTCGATCTGGTCGGCCGGGCCGTCGATCAGGCCCTTGCCGGCGGCGTCCGGCACCTGCTGGAGCACGATCAGGTCGCGCAGCCGTTCGAGCAGGTCGGAGGCGAACCGGCGCGAATCGTGCCCGGCCTCGGCCACCCGGTCGACGGTGGCGTACGCCGCCGCGCCGTCCCCGGCGGCCAACGCGTCGCACATCTCGTCGATCAACGCGGCGTCGGTGACGCCGAGCAGCGCGGCGGCCCGGGCATAGGTGACCCCCTCCGGGCCGGCACCCGCGATGAGCTGGTCGAGCACGGAGAGGCTGTCCCGGGCGCTGCCACCACCGGCGCGCACCACCAGCGGGAAGACCGCCGGATCGACCGTGACGCCCTCGGCCTGAGTGAGCTGCTCCAGGTACGGCCGGAGCACCTTCGGCGGGATCAGCCGGAACGGGTAGTGGTGGGTCCGCGACTTGATCGTGCCGAGGACCTTCTCCGGCTCGGTGGTGGCGAAGATGAACTTGACGTACTCCGGGGGCTCCTCGACCAGCTTGAGCAGGGCGTTGAAGCCGGCCGACGAGACCATGTGCGCCTCGTCGATGACATAGATCTTGAAACGGCTCTGGGCCGGCGCGAAGAACGCCTTCTCCCGCAGCTCACGGGCGTCGTCGACACCACCGTGGCTGGCCGCGTCGATCTCGATCACGTCGATCGAGCCGGAGCCGTCGACGGCCAGCGACCGGCACGAGGCACACTGCCCGCACGGCTCCGGGGTCGGCCCCTGCTCGCAGTTGAGCGAACGGGCCAGGATCCGGGCGCTGGAGGTCTTGCCGCAGCCCCGGGGACCGGAGAACAGGTAGGCGTGGTTGAGCCGCCCGCTGCGCAGCGCCTGCGACAACGGCTCGGTGACGTGCTCCTGGCCGATGACCTCGGCGAAGGTGCGCGGCCGGTACTTGCGGTAGAGCGCCAGCGTCACTCGCCCCGCCTCCTCTCGACCGAGCCATTCTGCGCCGGTCGGGCGCGGGTGACCACCCACCACCCCGGGACCCGACCCGCAGGTACGGTACCGGTGGGCGGAGACAAAAAGGCCTCCCGTGCACCCGGCAGAGCTCGCTTATCCTTGCTGCCTTCCGGCCCTGGGGAGGTTCACGAGATACCGCCGCACGGGAGGTAACGCCCACCCTACCCGACCCCCGGTGGATCTTCAGGGGGTGGTGGGGTGGCCCGGCGGGCGGGGACCTGTATCCTGGCTCGCGGAGGATTCGCCTAGAGGCCTAGGGCGCACGCTTGGAAAGCGTGTTGGGATAAAACCCTCACGAGTTCGAATCTCGTATCCTCCGCTCTGTTGAGCAGGAAAAACGACAGGGCCGGCCCCCACGGGGACCGGCCCTGAATCGTCTCTACCGTCGCTCTCGTCTCAGTTGTCGTCTCGGTTGCCCTGTTCCGGCTGGTCGGGCGGCGGCTTGGTGACCCTCTCCCCCGGCCCGGCCGGCGGGTCGCCCCAGAGCAGTCCGCCGAGCTGCTGCGCGATGTCCCGGCGTACCTGATCGGTCATGTGCTGGTAGCGAACGGCCATGGCCGAGTTCGACCAGCCATGATGCCTGTCACGGCGCGGCCGGAGACGCCGAGGACCAGGAGCGCGGTGGCGGCGGTGTGCCGGGCGTCGTGTAGCCGGCCGTCCCGCACTCCGGCGAGCTTGAGCAGCCGTTTCCACTCGTCGTAGTCCGTCGCCTGGTGGGTCGACTGGAGTCAGCCCGATCGGGCGCTCACCTTCACCACCGGCATGTACTTCGGTGGTGTCGACGTCTCGTCCAGCAGGGTGGGTACAGCGGAGTCGTGCACCTCGCCGCACTCACCAGCGGCCGGGACTCGTTTGCCGACCCACTGAGCTACTTCGACGTCAACGCGACCGGCACCCTGAACCTACTCATGGCCCTGGACGCCGCGCGGACGACCACCGGGCCGGCCGCGCTGGTCTTCGCCTCCACCAACATCGTGCACGGATCACAGCACCACGGCGCACTCTCCGAAGACCTCGACCCACACCCCGAAAGCCCTTACGCGGCCTCGAAAGTCGCCGCCGAGCAGATGGTTGCGGCTTACGCAGCGACCGGAGCGATCGGCGCGATCACCGTCCGGCCCATCAACATCGCCGGAGCGGTCGACGGCGTCACTGACACCGACCGCGCAAGGATCATCCCCAACGTCTTCCGCGCGATCACCGGCCAACGCGACCATGGGGCCCTCAACGGCGACGGATCAGCAGTACGGGATTTTATGCACGTCAGTGCCGTAGCCGCCGCTGTCCGGCTGGCACTGGACGCCGGCATTCCCGGGGTCTGCCGGACGATCAACGTCGGCTCGGGCGTCGGAACGAACATGGCCACCGTGGTAGCCACCGCCGAGCAGGTTACCGGCCGCCCGATTGTCGTTTACCGCCAGCCGCCCAAGCCTGAACCCTCGAACTTGATCGCGGACATCAGCCAGGCTCGTAGCGTTCTCGGCTGGACTGTGACAAGACCTAAACTGACAGACATCCTCGCAGATGCATGGGAGACGTGGTCGGGAACTGTTTCGACCCCTTAGTGACGGGCTGACGAACCCGCCGCTGCGAGAATCAAGACGCCCTACAAGCAGAGTGAGTTAAGTAGTCTGATCCCCAGGGATATCGGCGTAGCCCGCCCACGCTCATGTACGACACGATTCGAAGACCCAGAGGTTTGCCCCAAATCGCAGATGCCGCCGCGATTTCCCTACTAGGAGATCCGCCCCACGCTTGGAGATATTCAACTACGCCTTACCTCCTAAGCGAGCGACCTGCGGCGGCAACGATGGTAGTCGTCAGGACCCAGCCTCCAATCACTAGAACATACATCACCGCCTTAGAGCTACCCGTCGGATCCCAGGCGTTATCGTGCCCGAGGTTTACTAGCGGAATAAGTAAGTCGAGGGAATATAGCCACGGATCCCACGTAGGATGCTCATCCGCCTTAATTGGACAGATCGGGAGATCAGCGTATGCGGCTTCACCGCACGAGTAAGGCGTGACTGTAAACCACACGCTTGCACCAATGAAGAGGACTAGAAAGATCGCGAGGGCGCGCATTGGCGAGAAGCCGTATCCCACGACATAGTCTTGCAGCTTACCCCAAATTCGGATAAGGAAACGTGAAGAGGCATGTGATCTACGAATAGACGCCAAGCGAACAATATCGGCATCGTCATCTTGTCCCGCTGCCGTCAAATTCGAGGCAAGTTGCTCATACGGATGCGGTGAATATGTAGGCGTAGCATGCTGCAGAAGCCTCAATCGATCTACGACCGTAAGATTCGTGTCAAGAAGGCCGTAGGTAAATCCTTCGAGTACCACGGCAGCGCTTTTCGGCCACGAACGCTCATTATCGCGAAGTGTCCCAACCGCAGCTGCTGCCAGAGATATCCCACCGGTTGGAGCATCTCTGAATCTCAGGCTTAGCATCGCAGCCTTCATACCATCGGCGCGGATAGCCATCGAGTCCTTCACTTCAAGCGTAGTGCCATCCAAGAGCACCGAGCGCTGCACAGTCGCCGACTCAAGAACCAGACTCTCCTTCAGTCGTGCACCACGAAGGTCGATATCTCCGTGAATAATGCTAGCGGTTGCCCGCAAGGACACCCCCCGCCAATCGCCTCGCCTCAACTGATCAATCTCCCTCCCTCGGGAAGATTCTTCTAGAGGCACACCAGTCAACTCGGCGTCCGCAAGCCTCACGTTTCCGGTAACATTTGCGGCCGTAAGGTCCACGAGACCTTCGACTTTTGCGCGATCGCCAATGAGGTCACCGTCAAGAACCAGACCCGCCGCGATAAGGGCATGGCGGCGCGGGGTTACGATGGCTGCTTCAGTCAGGTTTAATGTCACACTTATTTTTGCATTGGCGAAGGATACGCTCCCATGGGCTGTAAAACCCTTTGCCCCGTCGACACCGCCCCGTATATCTGCTCGTCGCGCATCCACCGCCCACGACCCATGGGGAGATATCTCCGTATTCCGAAGCGTTAGCGCCCCCTGAACCGTAGCTGCGATTAATAGAATTGAGCCTGCGATCTCGCAATCTTCAACCGCTAATGCTGCGCCAATTGTCGTCCCATCCAGCGTCAACGCAGTGCCCGCGTCCGAGGAAATCTTTGCATTGTCGACGAGAAGATTGCATTCGAAGCGGGAGCCATGGAGGTGGACAGCACCCTCCGCGCGGAAATTCCTGAAATGGCCGGACCCATCGACCCCTAAATGGTCTGCAAGCAAAGCAAGCCGCCCGCAGTCCGAGATACGAACACGATCAAAAGAGAGTTGGCAACCGATTTGAGCATGATGCATTCGAACCGCACCCCGAAAGTGCGCATCTTCACATCTCACACCAAGGGCGACTACCGCGTGATCAATATTTAAACAAATGCCGTTCGGTCGGCTAATTCGAGCTTTAGGCAGAAGCAGTTGCCCCTCTATTCGAGCACCCTCAAGAATAATCCCACCTTCACAATTGAAGTCATTGGCGCATATAACAGAGCCGCCGACCTTGACCTGCCTACCAAGCAACGCGAACTCGCTGCCGCAGGAAATCTTGGAATCAGATAGCCTGATATCGCCGTTAATCCTCGCGTTGTGCAGATGAATTGGCCGGTTCCCGGAAATTCGGCTGCAAACCAGATCGCTCCCGATATCGGCACCCGACAAATCAATCATATAATCGGGGGTGGATACGTCGAAAACAGTACCAGCAAAGGACACATCCCCTACTATTCTGGCGTCTTCGAAGTCGACTGGTCCCGTAACTTTGCAATTTGTAACTAGAGCCGGCCCGCGTAAAACTGTCCGCACCGCCGAGAGTCCCGGCAATACGCACGAGGTAAATCCGATGAACTCCGCCGAAGCATCGTTTAGAAGTGGCTGCTCGTCAAAGATGCACCTTTGAAAATAGAATGGGCCCACACTGCCGCACCCCAAATCAAGCTTTCCTGTAATCCGCGCACCCGCGAGCACTAGGCGTGGCGGATAACCGGCCTCCTGACCTGGGCTATGCATTAAAATCTCAGCCAGAACCTTCGCTCTGATCGTCTTCTCCGCCCCCCAGAAATCTACTGGAAGCTGGTTCGCTACAGGGTTCGCACCATCGAGGACTAGGGTCTCCCCCTTCCTGAAGGCACTCCATAACTGACGCTCGGGGCCCGTCCAATATCCGGGTGCGTCTAAAACTGTGGGCTCCATAGCGACTCCACGGGGGTGATGGGCCGAGGGTCCGTCCATGCAACGGATGAGATCAGGACCGCAATCTACCGTGGCTCCCCCATGACATCTAGTAGGTGCGCGCCACCTCGCTGCTGGAACGCTGTGCCCGCCTATCGGAGACGCACTGGTTCCTGTTGCTAGTCCAGTTGAGCCGCGAGGTAGAAGCAGGATACGGGTCCCGGATGTACCCGCGTAGAGTGCGCAGAACCTGTGTACGGTTGCGACGGGACAGCTGAGGCCGGGGCTCTGTTCGGTCGGGACGAAGGTCTCATCTGAGGCCCACCGTTGCCGTACCCGGTGACTAGGCCGCCGGTACCCGCGCGCCAGCACTGCCGGTCATATGGGCTGCGGATCCGGTATGGATGTAGGTCCAGGCCCCAAGCGTATGGGCCGCCCAAGGCAGTCTCAGTTGTCGTCTCGTTCAGCTACAACCAAGGTCATCCAGCGACGTCCATCCCGCACCGACGTCGCTGGCTGGAACCGCCACGAGTCCGAGCGAACGTTATACGACAGACTTGGAAAGCGTGTTGGGATAAAACCCTCACGAGTTCGAATCTCGTATCCTCCGCTCGTCTGAGCAGCACCAACGCGAGGGTCGGCCCCGATCGGGAGCCGGCCCTTCGTCGTTCCCGGACCGATCAAGGTCACACCGGCCTGTTCAGGACCGGGGCGTCGTCTTCACCCAGCCGAGGAAGCGCTGGTACGTGCCGATCGGGTCGGGCGGCTCGGGGCAGATCCGGGTGAGATCGGCCATCGCCTCCCGGAACAACTCGGCAAGGTCGACAGCGAGATTGACCCGCTCCCCCGCGTAGTCGGCGACCAGGTCGAGTCGAGCCCTCCCGCAGGGCCAGGGCAGCGCATCGGCCGTGCAGATCCAGAGGGGTTTGAGCGGTGCGTGTCTCTGCATCTCGCCTCCGAGGTGGGGGTCGGTCTTCACGGCACCCCGACCCGCCGGGAAGCTCCTCCAGCAGGCCAGGGGCCATCTCTACCTCACCCCACCCGGCATGCACTTGTCAATCAGCAAGTAGCGATAGTCAAGCTGACGCCGTGCTTACGGTCGAACGGTGAAGCGACCGCGCTTGTACGGACCGGGCGAACTGGCCGCCCTGTTCAACGTGTCGCGGCAACGGGTCCTACAGATCACCCGCCGACCCGGCTTCCCCGAACCACTCGCCCGCCTGATCGGCACCACGGTCTGGGACGCGGACGAGGTGGACGAGTGGGCACGCCACCACCGCCCGCCCCGCCCACCTGCGGAAGACGACGAGTAGCCGCCCGACCCGTCGGGCAGGGCAGCAGCAACACCGGCATGCCCCCACCGCGAACCCCGGTACGGTGCGGACACTCGCGGCGGCCCCGGAACCGTCGCACACATGTGCTATCCACAGGGTGTGGATGGCGGGGGGATCGGATGAGTTACGAGCTCAGCGCGGTCGTCGCGGATGTCGAGCTGCTGCGTGAGCAGACCGCCGACCTGGATCACGCGGTGCTGGCGGCGCTGCGGCAGGATTTCGCGCTGCTGCCGGTGACCCCGCAGTTGGTCGAGGAGCTGACCGGCGCGCTGCCGGACTTCCACCCCGAGGAACCGACCGTTGAGCAGCCGTTCGAGCTGGTCCTGTCGCCGGCCCTGAGTGGGCTGCTGGACCGCTGGTCGCGGCGAGGGCCGGTGGCCTACCTGGAGGCGGAGTTCGCCGGGGGTCTCGGCCGGCAGGCGTCGGCGGTGTGGCTCGGCGGCCGGTTGAGCTGGGGTCCCCGCTTCGACGCCGCCTTCACGCTGCCGCGCGGGGAGTGGCCGATCAACGCGGCGCTGGCCCGGCTCGGCGTGGAGCCCGGCCGGTGGCTCGACCCGTTCGCCGAGCTGGGCCTGCACCTGGAACGGCACACCGCCGGCTGGTTGGCGCACGGCCGGCGTGGGCTGACCGCCGACTACTGGGACGAGCTGGCCGAGGAATGGGAAGAGCAGCAATTCCCGGCTGACCAGCAACCTGAACGCCCCGGTCCCGTTGGGGACTGGGGGATTCCATGAAATTGCGACAAATTGCCGTGCTTGCGGCGTTACTGGTGGCTGCCTCGGCGTCGGGCAGCGGCACCCATCCGTCGGGGCCCGACGTCCCGGCGCGGCCGATCGGGGCCAGCCAGGTGGTCGGGCTGCACGGCCTCGCCGGGGCCGAGTTCGGTGCCAGCGAGACCGAGCTGGCCCGACGCGGGGTGCTGCGCGCCGACGCCGACACCTGCGGCATGACGCTGGCCGGGCACGGCACGGCCAGCCCGATCTTCGTCGACGACCGGCTCGTGCTGCTCTGGCTCGACGACCCGATGAGCACCCCGGAGGGGATCACGGTCGGCACCCCCGTCGCCGAGGTGTTGAGCCGCTACCCGTCATCCGTCCGGCTGCACGCGCCACCACGGACGTACCGGTTCGACGGGCTGCTGGCCCGCGACGGCGACCGGGGCTACCTCTTCCTGCACGACGGCACGGCCGTCCGGGAGATCATCGCCGGGTACGCCGACTGGGCCCGCCGCCTCTTCGACGAAGGCCACAGCCCCTGCTGAACTGCAACCGCGACGTGGATTGTCCGCGACCGGCCCCGATGGGACCATCTCCTGGCCACGCGGTCGGCGTCGGCAGCACACGGGGGATCGATGTCACGTACCGTCCTGTCCCGCCCGGTGATCCGGGCCGGGAAGTCACTGCCACGCCTCGCGCTGGCCGCCCTGCTCGTCCCGGCCCTGGCCGTCGGCCCGATCGCCGCAGGTGACGGGGCACCGACCCCGGCTGCGGCGGTCGGTACGTCAGACAGCGCGGCGACCCACCCGCCGGCACCCGCCACATCGGACCCGGGGTCGCCGGCCGCCACCGCCCGGAAGATGCCGGCCACCGGATCCGGCCGGAACACACCGGACCGGGACGTGCCGGTTCCCGCAGCCGAGCGGACCGCACCACAACTGGCGACGACCCCGGCCCCCGGTACGCAGGCCGCCGGGCTGAGCACCGGACAGCCACGTACCCGGTCCACCACCATCGTCCGGCCGGCCAAGCCACCCCGCTCCCGCTGCGGCGGCGTTCTGGCCCTCGGCAGGGTCTTCACCTGCACCGCGATCGTCGACCAGGCGCAGGACGTCTGGACCGTCACCACCACCGCCGACGATCTGCTGCTGATCCAGCTCGGGCGGGGCTCCGGGCCGGACTCCGTCGGCGGCCGGGTCGCCGATGCCGCAGGTCGCGAGTTGTGCCGGCTCGGCGTGGACGCGAACCGCTGTCGGGTCGGTGCCGCCGGGACCTACCGGATCACCCTGCGGTTGCCGTACTCGACCGGGCGGGGGAACTACACGATCGCGGCCGAGTCGACGCATACCCCGTCGAGCTGCGGGCAGTTGCCGGCGGACCTGTTCGACTTCGGGTCACCGGGAAGCACGGTGACACTGCCGGCCGGGGCGGCGGCCCGGTGCCACCTGTTCGACCAGCCGCGCGGCGCGCTGCTGCGGTTCGTCGACCCGGGCGGTCCGCGCGACATCCGTGGGCTGATCCTCGACGGGCAGTTCGGAACGCTCTGCGAGTTGAGCTACGGCGGCGGTGACTGCTGGCTCGAACGGCCGGGCCCCTACCGGCTGCTGAGCTGGGAACAGTACGGCAAGGAGGGCACCCACCTGGTCAAGGCGCGGCGACTGTCCGACCCGGCGGGCTGCCAGAGCCTGCCGCTCGCCCCGTACGGCGACCCGGGCAGCGCCGTGAACAGTGGCGTTACCCCGGCCGGCGAGACGACCTGCCACACCTTCAGCACCGACGCGGCCCGGCCGCTGCTCGTCCGCGCCGTCAGCCTCGACGCCACCAGCTTCGACTGGCAGGTGCTGGATGCCACGGGCGCTCAGGTCTGCGCCCGGGAGGGCATCCCGGTCTGCACCGTGCCGGCCGCCGGCCGGTACACCCTGCTGGTCAGCAGTCCCCTCTACGCCGACCGGCCTCACCGGTACGAGGTGGCGCTGAACCCGCTCGACCGGGCCGACGGATGCGCGCCGAACACCGGCTACACCCCCTGGGACCAACCGGCCCTCCAGGTACGCCAGCTCGCCCGGGTACAGACCGACTGCCATCCCTTCACCGGCCTGGCAGGTGAACGGGTCATCGTGTCCGGCGCACGCTGGACGATGGACAGCGGTGGCGAACGGATCTGCACTGAGCCTTCCGACCAGGTCGGCTGCGTGCTCCCGGCCGACGGCGACTACCGGGTGATCTCATACCGGGAGTGGACCGGGAACACCCCCGAGACGTACCCGCTGGCCATCAGGCGGATCTCCGACCCGGTGGGCTGCCCCACGGTCCGGCCCGGCAGCTACGGCACGGCACCCACCGGTGCCCCGGCCCCGGTCGCGTGCCGGATCCTGGACGTCCCGGCCGCCGGGGTCTACCGGGTGACCGCCCTGCACAGCGACAACGTGACCACGTTCGCCCGGGTCCTCGACACCGCCGGCCGGACGGTCTGCGCCCAGGTCCGCTGCCCGCTGCCCGCCGGCCGGCACACCCTGCTGGCCAGCAGGGACGCCACCAGCACCACCGAGTTCGCGGTGTCCCTGCTGCCGCTGCGGCCGACCGGGTGCACACCCGTCTCCGACGCCGGTTGGGCCGACGCGCCGTACCGGGGCCGGATCGACACCTCCGGCCAGATCGACTGCGTGGTCCTGCCCACCCCGTCCGGGGCGTCGATCGCCACGCTGCTGCCTGTCGACGCCGAGCTGAACGTCGACATCGTGGACGCGGACGGCGAGCCGGAGTGCAGCCTCTGGTGGTACACCTGGCACGGCTGCGTACTGGACGGCCCGGCACCGCACTCGGCGCTGCTCACCGGGCACACCTTCGTGACGCAGCTGGCGTACACGGTGGGCTTCGCCCGGACCGACGCGCCGGCCTGCCCGACGCTGCCCCGGGACACCACGGACACGACGGTGACCACCGGCCCGGACCGCCTCGCGGCCTGCTTCACCGTCCCGGCCGACCAGCACGCCGCCCGGCAGACCCTCACCTGGGCGCGCACCGCCGGCACCGGCCGGGCCCGGCTGACCGTCTTCGACCCGACGGGTCGGTCGACGTGCGGGACGGACCGCGCCGCCCAGGGCACTGTCACCTGCGCGCTGCCTCCCGGCCCGGTCACCGTGCTGCTGGGCACCGACGGCAACACCGCCACCTACCGAGTGGGTCAGCGGAACGCCGGCACGTCCTGACCGGGTCGCGGGCCGGCTCCGACCAGGGGCCGACCCGGTCCGGCAAACGCGGAACGCCCGGTGCGATCCTCACGGATCGCACCGGGCGTTCTCGCTTGTCACGAGCGGTGGCGGCGGGATTTGAACCCGCGGAGGGCGTAAACCCTCACACGCTTTCGAGGCGTGCTCCTTAGGCCACTCGGACACGCCACCGCCGACGAGGGTACAGGAACCCGGGTTCGGATGCCGCACCGGTATCGCTCCGGCCGGCCTGGCAGGATCTTTGCCATGAGTACGCACATCGGCGCGAAGCCGGGCGAGATCGCCGAGCGGGTCCTGATGCCGGGCGACCCGCTGCGGGCCAAGTGGATCGCGGAGACCTACCTCGAGGACGCCACGTGCTACTCGACGGTGCGGGGCATGTTGGGCTTCACCGGACGCTGGAACGGCGTGGACGTCTCCGTCCAGGGTTCCGGCATGGGGATGCCGTCCGCCTCCATCTACGCCCACGAGCTGATCAACGAGTACGGCGCGAAGACCCTGATCCGGGTCGGCTCCTGCGGTGCGCTCACCGAGGACCTGCAACTGCGGGACGTGGTCGCGGCGATCGGGTCGTCGACCGACTCGAACATGAACCGGATGCGCTTCGACGGGTTGATCGACTACGCCCCGGTCGCCGACTTCGGGCTGCTGCGTACCTCGGTCGAGGTGGCCGAGCGGCGCGGCATCACCATGCACGTCGGGCCGATCCTCGCCGCCGACGCCTTCTACACCGACCGGCCGGACCTGTACGACACCCTCGCCGACTACGGCGTGCTGGCGGTGGAGATGGAGTCGGCCGCCCTCTACACGATCGCCGCCCGGTTCAAGGCCCGCGCCCTGACCCTGCTGACGGTCAGCGACCACATCAAGACCGGCGCGAAGACCACCGCCCAGGAGCGTGAGCAGACCTTCGGCCAGATGGTCGAGATCGCCCTGGACACCGCCGTCGCCTCCTGACCGCCGCCCCGACGGCTCCGGCTCGCAACGGGGCCGATGTTGGGGTGTCCCCGCCCCGGCGATACCGCAACATCGGCCCCGTCGTCCCAACCCAACCCGGCTCCGTCGACCCGACGCGGGGTCAGCGGAAGAAGGCGCGCAGGACGGCGGCGTTCTCGGTCTCCAGGACACCGGAGTAGACCTCGGGGCGGTGGTTGAGGCGGCGGTCGCGCAGGACGTCCCACAGCGACCCGGCGGCACCGGTCTTGGGCTCCCAGGCGCCGAAGACGACGGTCGAGATCCGGGCCAGCACCAGTGCGCCCGCGCACATCGTGCACGGCTCCAGGGTGACCACCAGCGTGCAGTCGTCGAGCCGCCACCGGCCCAACCGTGCGGCGGCCCGGCGCAACGCCAGCACCTCGGCGTGTGCGGTCGGGTCGCCGGTCAGCTCCCGTTCGTTGCGGCCGACGGCCAGTTCGGTGCCGTCCGGGCCGTAGACCACCGCCCCCACCGGCACGTCCCCCACCGCCCCGGCCGACTCCCCGGCACCAGGCGCACCAGGATCGGGCCCGGCGGAGCTGCTGGCGGGAAGGGGTGCCGGGCTGGTGGTGGCGATCTCCAGCGCGCGGCGCATCCACCGCTCGTGCCGCTGCCGGCGGCCGGCGGGACCGGGGTCGATCAGCGACGCCGGATCGTCGGCGTCGGGTGGCTGCGCGGGTCGGTCAGACCTCACGCAGCTCCTCGACCTCGTCGGCGCAGCCGAGCACCTGGCAGACCTCGGCGGTCACGTCGGCGGGGAGCATGCCCTCGTGGGCGCAGAGCTTGAGCAGACGTTGGGCGGAGATGCCCAGGTCGGCGAGGATGTCGGCGTCACCGACCGGGTCCGCTTCGGGGTCCACGACCGGTTGTTCGCTCTCCTCGTCGCCGCTGGTGGTGGCCGACGGCGGTTCGTCGACGTCGTCGAGGCCGGTGACCGAGGTCTTGAGGTCGCCGACGAGCAACGCACCGAGGCGGGACTCCTCCGCGTACGCCGAGTCGGAACCGAAGACCCGCAGGTCCTCCCCCTCGTCGAGGCGCAGCAGCACCAGGTACGCGTCGTCGGCCTCGACGAAGAGCAACGACACGTCGGCGTCCGGTTCGACGTCGCGCAGCCGGTCGGCGACCTCGTCGATGTCGGTGGCACCCCGCAGGTTCACCTCGGCGGCGTTCCAGCCGCCCTCTTCGCGCACCACGGCAGCAGCGAAGTACGACATGGTTCCCCCAAAAAAGAACTCGGCACAGCCGACCGTTACGCGTGCACGTTAACCGGTCGGGTCGGCAGCCGGCCGGTCAACGCCCCGAAGGGCGGGCCGATCCGGGAAAAGTTCGTCAGCCCGCGACGCGGCGACGGGTGGCGATGAGTTGGCGTAGCCGCTCGGTGCGTTCCCGCTGCGGCCGTTCCCGCTGGCGTACCGCGCGGGCTCCCGCCAGCTCGGCGAGAATCTGGAGGCGGCGGCGGCTCCGCTCGGTGTCGAGCCGCGGGGTGTTCCAGGCCATACCGAAGAGCGTCCCCAGTCACAGCGGGTACGTCAAGATGGTGCGGCAAACGAAGCCGTGCAACGACGCAGAGTCACCACATCGGCCAGTCCGCGCTCGTCGCCCACCGCACCACGACGATCCCGAAGGCGATGCTCCAGCCGCCTGCGGTGACGATCGCGACGCCGGTACCGACACCCCGGTCGCCGTAGCGGACCAGGGCCAGCGCGGCGAGCCAGGCGAGCGCACCGGCGATCACCGTCCACCAGGCGTAGCTGGCGACGTCCCGGCCGAGCAGGCCGAAGAGCACCAGCCAGGCGGCGGCTAACGCGCCGCCCGAGGCCACGGCGGCGCCGGTGACCGGGTGCGGTTCCCGCCAGGTCGGTCGTCGGGGCGGCCCGGAGGGAAACAGACCCGAGGCGGCGTACGGGACGTGACCCCCGACGGGGCCGGGCTGGTGGTTCGTCGTCACTGCGCTCCCCCTGGCGGCCGGGACGGATCCCGCAGCATCCGGCCCCGGGGCTGCTGGCCGTAACGGGCCGGCCGGCCGCGTCGGGGAGCCGACGGGTGGCCACCCTGTCGGCCGGGTGCTGCTGGCGGTGCGACCTCCACGGTAGCCGTCTGTCAGGATGTCCGAATGTCCCTGCTCCGGCCCGACCGACGTCGCACCCGTCCGGCGTACCCCGCGCTGCTGGTCGTGGTGGCGGTGCTGGCCGGCTGCGGGACGAACCAGCCGGCCGCGCCCCCGGTCTGGGACGCTCCGACGGCGGTGGCGACGGGCGACCAGCCGGCGACGCCGACGGGCCCGGCCGGCACCCCCTCGGGCACCGGCGGCCCGACCGCGTCGCCGTCGGCCACCCCGGACCCGACGGCCCTGCGCCGGGTCTTTCCGGTACGCGCGGGCAACGTCTCCTACCACCCGACGCACTCGGGTTACCCGGGCACCGACATCTTCGCCGACTGCGGTGAGCCGGTGGTGGCGGTGACCGACGGGACGGTCCTGGAGGTGAGCCGGGTGGACCGGTTCGACAAAAAGGGGCCGCTGGGGCCGTACAACGGTGGCCTGTCGGTGTCGTTGCTGGGCGACGACGGGGTGCGGTACTACGGGTCGCACCTGAGCGCGATCAGCGCGGGGATCGACGTGGGGGTCCGGGTGTCCGCCGGCCGGCAGCTCGGCGAGGTGGGCCGGACGGGGAACGCGAACAACGTCTGTCACCTGCACTTCGGGTTGTCGCCGAAGTGCACCGGGCACGACGACTGGTGGATCCGGCGGGGCGTGGTGTGGCCGGCGAAGTACCTGGACTCCTGGCGGGGCAAGGGCAACCGGTCACCGGTGGCGGCGGTGGCCGCGTGGGAACGTGAGCACGGTTGCCCGCGCGCGCCGCGTGGCTCGTCCGGCGCGGGCTGACCAGCGTCGACTGTCGCGTCGTCGGTCGTACGCATTGACGTGGGTATTACTCGTCGGTTAACGTCCCGAGGTGAGAGAGCGCTCTCTCGAATCACTAACCTCCCGAATTCCGACGTACCGCGTGCAGGTGGTCGTTCCGGCGACCCCGCGCGGAGGAGGCACGATGACACCTCCCGTCCCCCGGCGCCGCGCCCCCTGGGTGCTCGCCGCCACCACCGCGCTGACCGTCCTCGTCGGCGGCCTCACCCTCACCACCGCCGGCACCCCCGCCGAGGCCGCCACCGTCGGCGCCGGCAGCTACACCACCGACCCGGTCGGCCCGCTGCCCACCGGCTGCGGCACCCTGTCCACCAACCCCCGCCAGTTCGCCACCGCCAACGCCCCCGCCGGGCCGGTGCCCACCAACGACTGGTGGTCGTCGCTGCTGTGGAAGAAGACGAACTGCTCCTACAGCGAACCGCTGCACGCCCACCCGGTGTCCTACCAGCCGTTCAGCGACGGGCTCGGCTTCTCGGCACCCTCGGCCGCCACCGTCAGCGGCACCGCGACCGGGGTGGGCGAGTTCAAGTACACCTACACCGAGGACATCCGGGTCGGCGTGGCCGCGCTCGGCGCACCGGTGGTCAAGGTCGACGACTGGTCCGACTGGACGGTCACCCCGTACTGGACTGACGGGTCGCGGACCCTGCGCGCCACCATCGGCCACGGACTGCCGTTCGCCTACTTCCAGGCCAGCGGCGGCGACGCCCAGATCAACCCGACCGGCGGCGCGGCCACCGTCTGGTCCAACAGCGGCGCCACCATCGGCTTCACCGTCCGCGGCCACGACTACGTCGGGTACGCCCCGACCGGAGCGACCTGGACCGTCGCCAACGGACGGATCAGCTCCACCCTGGCCGGCAAGGGTTACTTCTCGATCGCCCTGCTGCCGCCCACCGCCGACGCCACCGCCCGCGCCACCCTCGCCACCAGCTACGGCCGGTACGCCCACGCGCACGTCACCGGCACCCGGGTCGGCTACACCTACGACCCGGCGACCAGCGCGGTGAACACCACCTACTCGTTCACCACCACCGCCCGGGAGGGCACCGCCACCCAGACCGTGGTCAGCCTCTACCCGCACCAGTGGAAGGCGCTCGCCGGCAGCACCCCGCTCACCCAGACCTACCCGTCGGCGCGCGGCCGGATGAAGGTGCTGACCGGGGTGGCCTCCTTCCGAACCGCGATGAAGTTCCACGGGGTGCTGCCCGAGGTGCCCGCCGTGGCCACCGGCTCCGGCACCGACCTGGCCCAGCTCAAGGAGCAGCTCGCCGCCGTCCGGGGCAACCCGATGGACCAGCGCGGCGGCGACACCTACTGGACCGGCAAGGGCCTCGGCCGGGCCGCCCGGATCGCCGAGATCGCCGACCAGGTCGGCGACACCGAGACCCGCAACGCGGCGCTGGCCGCCATCCGCAGCACCCTGACCGACTGGTTCACCGCCACCCCGGGCAAGACCGCCAAGGTCTTCTACTACGACCGCAACTGGGGCACCCTGATCGGCTACCCGGCGTCGTACGGGTCCGACCAGGAACTCAACGACCACCACTTCCACTACGGGTACTTCATCGCGGCGGCGGCGACGCTCGCCAAGTTCGACCCGACGTGGGCCACCCAGAACCAGTACGGCGGCATGGTCGACCTACTCATCCGGGACGCCAACAACTACAACCGGGCCGACACCCGCTTCCCCTACCTGCGGGACTTCGACATCTACGCCGGGCACGACTGGGCCGCCGGGCACGGCTCGTTCAACGCCGGCAACAACCAGGAGTCCTCGTCGGAGGGGATGAACTTCGCCAACGCGCTGATCCAGTGGGGGCAGGCCACCGGCGACACCGCCGTCCGGGACGCGGGCGTGTTCATCTACACCACCCAGGCCGCCGCCATCGGAGAGTACTGGTTCGACGTCGACGACGAGAACTACCCGGCCGCGTTCGGGCACTCCACCGTCGGCATGGTCTGGGGCGACGGCGGGGCGTACGCGACCTGGTTCAGCGCCGAACCGGAGATGATCCAGGGCATCAACATGCTCCCCGTCACCGGCGGGCACCTCTACCTCGGCTACCGGCCGGCCTACAACCGGACCAACTACGCCGAACTGGTCCGCAACAACGGCGGCGAACCCACCGTGTGGCAGGACATCCACTGGCAGTTCCTCGCCCTCGGTGACCCGGACGCGGCACTGGCCAAGCTGCGCGCCAACCCCGGCTACACCCCGGAGGAGGGCGAGAGCCGGGCACACACCTTCCACTGGATCCGCAACCTCGCCGCGCTCGGCCAGGTCGACACCACGGTCACCGCCAGCCACCCGCTGGCCGCCGTGTTCAGCCGCAACGGCGCACGCACCTATGTGGCCAGCAACATCACCGCCGCGCCGCTGACCGTGCGGTTCTCCGACGGGACCAGTCTCACCGTGGCCGCCGGGAAGACCGCCACCACCGGGGCGTACACCTGGAGTGGTGGCAACGCGGCCGGCGGCACCAACCCGAGCCCCACGCCGACCACCTCCCCGACGACGTCGCCCACCCCGACCGGGCCGTCGCCGACGCCGACCAGCCCGACCCCGCCGCCGACCACCCCGCCGCCCGGCTCGCCGACCCGGTTCCTGCTGCCCGGTGGCGGCCTCGGCTCCGCCGGCAACGCGGCGACGACCACCGTCCCCGGCTCCGGGGGCGCGAACCACGACGGCACCCCCAGCAACCCGGTGGTGTTCACCGCGACCCGGCTCAACCTCGCCTACACCGGGGGCCAGACCGGGTTCGACCTGTTCCTCGACGCCGGCCAGTCGGTCGGCAACGGGGTGCAGGCCCGGGTCTCCTACGACCTGACCGGGGACGGCACCTTCGACCGGGTGGAGACCTACCGGTACTTCGCCACCGACCCGGTGCCCGGCTACGAGCACTACACGCAGAACGCCGGCCTGCACTCGGCCACCGGCACGCTGGGCAACCTCGCCGGCGGCACGGTCAGGGTGGAGATCTGGTCGGCGATCGGCGTCAACCCGTCCACCCTCGGCACCGGCAACCAGTCGGTGGTGAAGCTGCCGTACTCCTGATCCGGTCCCCGTTGTCCACACCCCGCGCCGCCGGTCGTCCCCCGACCGGCGGCGCGGGCGCGTAGGTTGCCATCCATGAGCGCCAGAGACCCCGTCGCCGACCTGCGTCGGATCGCGTTCCTGCTGGAACGCGCCAACGAGGCCACCTACCGGGTACGCGCGTTCCGCAGCGCGGCGACCGCCCTGGCCGCGCTGCCGGCGGCGGAGTTGGCCGAGCGGAACCGGGCCGGAACCCTCACCGACCTGCCCGGGGTCGGCGACGTCACCGCCCGCTGCGTCACCGAGTCGTTGGCCGGCGAGGAACCGGTCTACCTGCGCCGGCTGGTCGCCACCGAAGGCGTCGACCTCGACGAGGCGGCCGCCGCGTTGCGGGCCGCGCTGCGCGGCGACTGCCACACCCACTCGGACTGGTCCGACGGCGGGTCACCGATCGAGGAGATGGCGCTCGCCGCCGTCGAACTCGGCCACGAGTATGTGGTGCTGACCGACCACTCGCCCCGGCTCACGGTGGCCCGGGGCCTCACCGCCGACCGGCTGCGCCGGCAACTCGACCACGTGGCGGCGGTCAACGCGGCGCTGCCCGAGGGGTTCCGCATCCTCACCGGGATCGAGGTGGACATCCTCGCCGACGGCACCCTCGACCAGGACGAGGAGCTGCTGGCCCGGCTCGACGTGGTGGTCGGCTCGGTGCACAGCGGGCTGCGCGACGAGCGGGCCCGGATGACCCGCCGGATGCTCACCGCGATCGCCAACCCGCACCTGGACATCCTCGGCCACTGCACCGGGCGGATGGTGTCGTCCCGGCCCGCCGGGGTGACCGGGCCGGGTGACAAGGGGCACCGGGCCCGGACCCGCGCCGAGAGCGACTTCGACGCGGACGCGGTCTTCGCCGCCTGCGCCGAACACGACGTGGCCGTCGAGATCAACTCCCGGCCGGAGCGGCAGGACCCACCGAAGCGGCTGATCCGCCGCGCCCTGGAGGCCGGCTGCCGGTTCGCCATCGACACCGACGCGCACGCCCCCGGGCAGCTCGACTGGCAGCGGTACGGCTGCGAACGGGCGGCGCTGTGCGGCGTACCCGCCGACCGGGTGGTCAACACCTGGCCGACGGACCGCCTGCTCGACTGGGCCCGTAGCCGCGCCTGACCCGGCACCCACCGCGAGCCCGCCGGGCCGCGCCAGGAACCCCGACGGCCCCGCCTCGTTGATCGACCGGAGGTGGCGTGGTTGAGATCGTCGACGGGCAGTACGGGACCGGTGCCGCAGCTGCCCGGTGGTTGGACCGTACGGCGGGCGGAGCGGCACCTGCCGGTCGGCGCGCTGGCCGGCACCCGGCACGAGTGCGTCGACGGCCGGCTGGTGGTCACCCCGTTCCCGCCCGCTGTCGAGAGTGTCGCGACGGCCACCCTGGCCAGCGCCTTCGTCCCGGCGGCCGAGGCGACGGGGCGGCACGTGCTCGGCCGGGTCAACCTGACCTTCACCGCGTCCTGCTGGATCCAGCCGGACGTCACCGTCCTGCACACCCTGCCGGCCGGCGACGAGCAGGAACGCTGGGTGCCGGCGACCCTGTGCACGATGGCGGTGGAGTTCGTCCGGCGCGGCACCCGACGCGACCCGGTCGACCGGTTACGCCGCTGCGCGGCCGCCGGGGTGCCCTGGTTCCTCCGGGTGGAGCTGGACCGGCGGCCCCACCGGATGACCGCGACCCTGCTCCGCCGGGAGGACGGCGGCTACCCGGTCGTCGGCCGGGCGGTCGGCCACCAGCGGCTGCGTACCCGGTTGCCCTTCCCGATCGACTTCGCTCCGGCCCGCCTGCTGCCCCGCCCCTGACCGGCGGTCGCCGCAACCCGACAGCCGGGTCCGGCAAACGCGCTCGACAACCGGACCCGCTGGTCACGTAGGGTCGCAGCGTGGGACGAATCGATGACCTCGCGAACCGGTACGTGGCTGACTGGGCGCCACTGAGCCCGACCGGTGCCACCTATGTCGGCATCGCCGGCTACGACGACCAACTCGACGACCTCTCGCCCGCAGGCTACGAGGCACGGGCCGAGCTGACCCGGCGTACCCTCGCCGACCTGGACGTGACCGAGCCGGAGTCCGAGGCGGAACGGACCGCCAAGGAGGCGATGCAGGAGCGCCTGGGGCTGGAGCTGGCCCGGCACGACGCGGGTGAGATCACCAGCGAGGTGAATGTCATCGCCAGTGGCCTGCACGAGATCCGGATGGTCTTCGACCTGATGCCCACCGAGGGTGAGCAGGGCCGGGCCGCCGTCGCCGCGCGGCTCAACCGCTTCGCCGCCACGTTGGAGGGTTACAAGACCACGCTGCGTGAGGCCGCCGCCGCCGGGCGGGTCAGCTCCAAGGTGCAGCTGACCGAGGTGGCCAAGCAGTGCGACATCTGGACCGACCCGCACGGCGACAACTTCTTCCACGGGCTGGTGCAGCGGCTGGACGCCGACGGCACGCTCGGTGCCGAGCTGCGCCGGGGCGCTGCGGCGGCAACCGCGGCCACCGTCGAGTTCGGCCAGTTCCTGCGCACCGAGCTGGTCCCGCGCGGGCGGGACAAGCAGGCCGCCGGCCGGGAACGCTACGAGCTGGCCTCGCAGTACTTCCTCGGCGCGAAGGTCGACCTGGACGAGACGTACGCCTGGGGTTTCGCGGAGCTGGCCCGGTTGGAGGCCGAGATGCGGACGGTGTCCGGCCGGATCGCCGGCCGGGGCGCGACCATCGACGAGGCGGTGGCCGTGCTGGACGCCGACCCGGCCCGGACCATCCAGGGCAAGGAGGCGTTCCGGGACTGGATGCAGGCGCTGGCCGACAAGGCGATCGGTGAGCTGCACGGCACCCACTTCGACATCCCGGAGCAGGTCCGCCGGATCGAGTGCTGCCTCGCCCCGACCAGCGACGGGGCGATCTACTACACCGGGCCGAGCGAGGACTTCTCCCGCCCGGGGCGGATGTGGTGGGCGGTGCCGCAGGGCGTCACCGACTTCTCCACCTGGCGCGAGGTGACCACGGTCTACCACGAGGGTGTTCCCGGGCACCACCTCCAGGTCGCGCAGACCGCCGTCCGGGCGGAGCTGCTCAACCGCTGGCAGCGGCTGCTGTGCTGGGTCTCCGGCCACGGCGAGGGCTGGGCGCTCTACTCGGAGCGGCTGATGGACGAGCTGGGCTACCTGGAGGACCCGGGTGACAAGCTCGGCATGCTCGACGGGCAGGCGTTCCGGGCGGCCCGGGTGATCATCGACATCGGGATGCACCTGGAGCTGGAGATCCCCCGGGACAACCCGTTCGGCTTCCACCCGGGCGAACGGTGGACGCCGGAGCTGGGCTGGGAGTTCATGCGTTCGCACTGCCGGGTGCCGGAAGAGAACCTCCGCTTCGAGCTGAACCGCTACCTGGGCTGGCCGGGGCAGGCACCGTCGTACAAGGTGGGCGAGCGGATCTGGCTCCAGGCCCGGGAGGACGCGAAGGCCCGCAAGGGTGCCGACTTCGACCTCAAGGAGTTCCACCGGCAGGCGCTCGACCTGGGCGCGCTCGGGCTCGATCCGCTGCGCCGGGCGCTGGCCCGCCTCTGAACTGCGCGCACCGGGCGCTGGCCGGCCTCTGAACTGCACGCACCGGGCGCTGGCCGGCGTCGAACCGCGCCGCCGGCCAGGTGGGGACGCCCAGCGGGTGAGACGGATGGTCGGGGGCGGGCGAGGGCCCGCCCCCGACGCACCGTGGGGGTGGAGTAAGGCTCAGGAGAGGCTCGACGCCAGCGCCGGTCGGGCGGTCAGCGTGTCGGAGTCGACGAACGCCAGGTCGATCGATTCTGCACGGATTCCTCCTCGGGCTGGTGCCGACCCGGCGGGCGGGCCGGAAGCCCGACCCGCCCGCCGACAGGTGATCAGCTCAGCGCTTGCCGACCTCGTCCTCGGCCCGCCAGTTCGTCGACGCGGGTGGGATCTCGTCGCTGAGCGGGCCGCCCTGGCGCACCGCAGCCGGCTGCTCGACCCTGGTCGACGCGTCCCGCACCGACCCCCCGGTCGGAGCCCCGTCCGGCCGACGCCGCGCCTCGGCCACCGGCGCGCGCCGCCCGGAGACCATCAGCCAGAGCCCCAGCAGCAGCAGAACGGCACCCAGGGCGGCCAGCCCGATCGGCAGGGTACGACCGATCAGCTGGAGCTTGTCCCGGGTCACGCCGGCCGACTTCACGCTGTTGGCGATGGTGGCCTCGTCATAGACGAAGTCCGCGTCCAGCAGGGTCACCGGGCTGCCCTGGTTGGGCACGAAGTTCTTGCGTTGCTGCTCGCGTACCTTGACGAAGTTGCCGCTGACCGGCTCGATCCAGATCGTCCGGGTGTTGCTGTAGGTGACCTTTCCGGTGGTCGCGCCCGGGGCCAGCGCACCGGCCAGCGCGGTCAGCGAGCCCGCCGGGGTGACCAGGTCACTCTCCGGGATCTGCTGCACGTACCGGTACGCCTCGGTGCCGTTGATCTGCTCGGTGCCGTCGAAGGCGATCGGCAGCCCCTTGCGCAGGTCCCGGTCGAAGAAGGTGTGGTCCCTGCGCTCGGCACGGAACGGGAACTTGTAGGTCTGCCCGGCGAAGGTCACCGAGTCGTCGGTGCCGCCCGGACCGTCGGTGTCCAGGTACTGCTTGTCCCAGTCCCGGGCGGCGGCGCTCACCCGGTCCAGGGCGAACTCGGCCGCGTACTTACTGACGTCCGAGCCGTTGTCGGTGCGTACGACGGTGCCGTAGACGTCCCAGACGACCGCCTCGCCCCGCAGGTCACCGGTCATCTCCTTCTCGGTCGTCGCCGCCTGCGGCACCACCTCGGTGGTGGCCTTGAGCTGACCGGTCTGGATCGTCGGCTTCCCGTTGAGCACCTGCATGTAGGTGGCGTTCTCGGCGATCGCGACGCTCGCCCGCAGGCAACCGTCCGGCTTGCCGTCCGCGTTGCAGAACGTCAGGTCGTACGGCAGCTTCGTCACCGACGGCGCCACGTAGTACGCCGTTCCCGCGGCGACCGCGAGCGACAGCACGCCGATGCCGAACAGCGCGGCACCCAGGCGAGTCTTCACTGGTCCTCCCCTAACAAGACGGTCAGCCGGTTACCGGCGGAAGATCGAGAATGTAAAACTTGGCCGCACGTTACTCCCGAGTCACATAGGCCCGCGACCCTCTGGACGGTTGATGTCTGCCCCGATTCCCGATCAGGTCCTGCGGCGGCTGCCCGCGCTCGACGCCGTCCGGGTGATCGGAGCACTCGCCGTGGTGGGGCACCACGTCGGTTTCGCCACCGGGCGCAACACCGGCGACACCGCCGTCGGGGCCTGGCTGTCCCGGCTCGACGTGGGGGTCGCGGTCTTCTTCGTCCTCTCCGGTTTCCTGCTGTTCCGGCCGTACGCGCACGCGCGGGCGACGGGTCAGCAGCCCCCGGGCACCGGCCGCTACCTGTGGCGGCGGGCCACCCGGATCCTGCCCGCCTACTGGGTGGCGGTGGTGGTCTGCCTGCTGGTGCTGCCGCAGAACCGGCCGGCGTCGACAGGTGACTGGCTGCGGCACCTCACGCTGACCCAGATCTACCAGCACGGTCAGCTCCGGCACGGGATCAGCCAGACCTGGAGCCTGGCCACCGAGGTCACGTTCTATCTGCTGCTGCCGGTGCTGGCGGTCCTCCTGCTCGGCCGGCGACGGCCGACACCGGGCCCGCCGGCGTCGGCCCACCCGGACGGGGTGCTGCGAATCGCAGTGGCCGCGACGGTGGTGACCGGGGGCTGGGTGGCGTTGATGGGTACGGGCGTACTCAGCCTCGGCCTGCACACCATGTGGCTGCCCTCGTACGCCGGCTGGTTCGGTGCCGGGATGGCCCTGGCCGGCGCGCAGGTCGCGTTGCGCACCGGCCGGGGCGTGCGCTGGCGCTTCCTGGACGACCTGGGCCGGGCCCCGCTGGCCTGCTGGACGATCGCCCTGGGCGCGTTGGCCGTCGCCACCACCCCGGTCACCGGCCCCCGGGACCTGGCCGAGCCGACCGCCGGCCAGTTCACCACCAAGCTGGTGCTCTACCTGGTGGTCGCGGTGCTGCTGATCGTGCCGGTGGCGTTCGGGCCGCAGACCCGCACCAAGGGCGTCTTCGACAGCATCGTCGGCCGGTGGTTGGGCCGGGTGTCGTACGGGCTGTTCCTCTGGCACCCGTTGGTGCTGGAGGGGATCTACCTGGTCGACGGCCGGCCGGAGTTCACCGGTGACCCGCTCGGCACGTTCATCCTCACCGTCGCCGGTGGGCTGGTCCTCGCGGCGGTCAGCTACTACGCGGTGGAGCGCCCCTTCCAGCGCTGGGGTGGGCGGTGGCCGCGTCGGCGCAGCACCAGCGAGAGCCAGAGCAGGGTGGCGGTGGCGACCGCGGCCAACTGAGGCAGCCAGGCGGTGTGCCCACCCCGGGTCGCCGCCCACCAGCCGGCCACGGCGAAACACGCCACCGGCAGCCAGCGCACGGTCGCCCGGCGCAGCCGGTGCATACCCCGCCGGTCCGGCGGGTGCAGGTGCGGCTCCAGGGCCCGCCCGGCCAGCACCACGACCACCACCGCCAGTGCCACCCCGACCGCCGCCGGCCCGCCGAACAGCAGCAACGCCCCACCACCGACGAGCGCGGCGAGCACCCGTCCGCGCCTGCGCCGCACCACCGCCACCATCCCCGGGGTACGCCGTGCCGGCAGCACCGCCAGCAGGGCGACCCCGGTCAGCAGCACCGCCCCGGCCCCGAGCGCCGCCACGTACCCCCGGTCCGGGGCGAAGTGGAGCGTCACCGCACCGGCGACGTCGGCCGGCACCAGCCAGCCCTGCTGCCAGCCGTCCACCACGAACGGGGTGAGGGTCCGGCCAGCGGCGGTGGCCACCCAACCCGCGTTGGCGTTCTCCCGCAGCGCCAGCACCCGCTGGCCGGGGTAGCTCTCCAGGCGCAGCACCCGCCGGGTGGCCGACCACTCGTCGACCCGCAGCACCGTCCGGGTCGCCCCGGGTTGTCGGGGTCCGTTCGTCGCGTCGCCGGCCCCGGGTGCCGCCGTACTGCCACCGTCCGTGCCGGCGATCCCCGACCCGCCGGTTGTCGCCGGGCGGGCGGAGGTCCCGCCGGCTGGGGCGTCCGTCGGGGTGAGGGCGAGCAGGGTGGGTACGGTCAGCCGGGTCCCCGCCGCCACCACCCGGTTCTCCCCGGCGGTCAGCCGCAGCGGCGTCTTCGCGGCCGGACCGCAGAGCACCGCCGGCACCTCGCGCAGTTCCACCAGGTCCCGTCGGCTGGCGACCAGCGCGGTCCGGCGTTGCCCACCGGCCACGGTCACCGTCGGGCCGGTGCCGCAGGGCAGGGTCACCCGCCTCGCGGGGTCCGCCGGGCTGGCCGGGCCGTCCGGCAGCACGGTCAGCTCACCCACCCCCACCGGCAGGCCCTGCGTCACCCGCCCGTACGGGTCGTACGACGCCACCGGCACCACGTCGGCGATCAGCACGGTCAGGTCGTCGCTGCGCATCGGCCGGTCGAACAGCAGCGTGCCGCCCTCGTCGAGCACCCCGCCGCGCATCCCCTCGTCGCCGAGCACGGTGACCCGCCAGGGGCGGGCCGCCGCCGCACCGGGTGGCAGGGCGATCCGCAGCCCGGTGACGGTACGCGCCTTCGGCCAGGTCAACCGCAGCCATGGTTGCCGGTCGGCGTCGGCGGCGTACCAGATGGTCGCGGGGTTCCCGTCGACCACCGCGCCGGGGCGGGCGGTCGGGTGGGACACGCCGACGGTCGAGGCGGCCACGGTCGGGGTGACCCCGGTGGTGACCGCCGCCGCCCCACCGGGGTCGAGCAGCGCGTTGAGCGCCCCGCCGGGCCGGGGCCGGGCCCACAGTGCGACCCGGTAGTCCGTGCCGGCCGGCAGCTGCACGGTGCGGTCGATCCGGTCGCTGTCCTCGGAGGCGCGGGCCATCGCCCCGGCGCAGAGCGGCCGGCCCTCGTCGAAGACGCACGCCGGGGTGGCCGGGGCGGCGCCGAACACCATCGTGGCCGGCCGGTCGGTGGCCGGTGGGGCCGGCACCACCAGGGTCCGGGCAGCCTCGACACCGGGGATGACGAGTTCGGCGATGCCCACCCCACCGAAGCCGGCCCGGACGTCGAAGACCTCCTCGACGGTGACCCGGACGAACCGGGTGGGGTAGCCGTCGGGCAGGGTCACCTCGACGCTCTGCCCGGCGGTCTGCACGGTGGCCTGCTGCCGGCCGGCGGTCACGGTGATCCTGGTGGGCAGCGAATCGGCCCCGGTGTCGAAGGTGATCCGCACCTGCCGCACGACCTGCGGCCGGTCCAGCTCCACCTCGAACCACTGCCCCGGCGCGCGGGTCCCCGGGGCGGACCGCCACGACGTGCTCAGGTCACCGTCGACCGCCGCGTACGGCTGGTGTTCGGGGCGGCCACCGCCCAGCGGCTGCGCCTGCGACCAGGAGCTGGACGCGGACACCCCGCCGATGCCGAGGTAGCGCACCACGGTGGACTCCCCCTCGGCCCACGGCGGCAGGTAGTCCCGGGCCGGGGCGTCGAGCTGGGGGCGGTCCCGGGCGGTCATGGTGGCCGAGGCGTTGTCGTGCTGCTGCCCGAAGGCCACCTCCCGGCGGCGCAACCCGTCGGTGAGCGTCACCTGTGACGCGGCCAGCCCGGCCGGGCGGTCCCCGGCGAGCACGGTCGGCGCGGCGGAGAGCCGGCCGGCGGCGGCCAGCGGCAGCAGCGACTCGGGGCCGCCGACGACAGTGGTCAGGTCGGCGGCGTCGTACGCGACGACCTGGTCGACGGCGCGGCGGACCTCGTACACCTCCAGGGCCCGGACCCCGACGTCCAGTCCCCGGTCGACGACGTTGCCGGGCAGCCGACCTCCACCGACCTCGGGGCCGAACCCACGCACCGGTTCGATGCCTGGGGAACGCAGCAGCGCCTGCCGGACCACCACCGGCCGGACGGCGCCGCTGTGGCCGTAGTCGAGGTCGGAGCGCAGCAGCAGGTACTTCACCCCGGAGCGGGCGAGCAGGTCGGCGAGGCCGGCGGAGCCCTGCCCGTCGGCCAGCGCCGACTCGACGGTGTCCAGCAGCCGGATGGTGCCGGGCGGGGTGAGCGGCACCGAGCTGCGCACCGCCCACGGCCGGTTCGACAACGGCTGGGTGATCTCGTCGCTGGGGCTGCCCCACAGGTAGCGGGGGAAGCGGGCGGCGGGCACCACCAGCACCCGGTCGTCGCCGACGGCCCGGTCCAGCCAGTTCGACGCCTGCTGCCAGTAGCCGGGTACCCCGGTGAAGCTGCCCGGGGCGGCCAGCCCGCCGCCGAGCGCGGGCGCGGCCACCGCGGCGACCGCGACCAGGGCGGTGCCGGTGACCAGGCCGGCACGCAGCCGCACCGGCTGGAGCGGCCGGGGCAGCAGAGCGGCCAGTTCGGGCCGGTCGCCGGTGCGGGCGGCCCGCAGCACCAGCCCGACCAGGTGGGCCAGGCCGAGGATGAGCGGCAGCCGGAGCACCACGTCGAACTTGTGCACGTTGCGCAGCGGTGCACCCGCCGCGTCGAGGAAGGTCCGCTGGGTCTGTGCGCCGAACCCGTCGAGCTGGCCGAGGTGCCCGAGCCCGACCAGGGCCAGCCCGACCAGCAGGCCGGTGACCAGGAACCGCCGGTGCGGCATGCCCCGGCGGGCCAGCCCGGCGATGCCCAGCCCGGCGACCACCAGGGTGGCGACCACCAGGGGTCGTTCGGTGGCGAGCCGCCAACCCGCCGTCCACGGCGGCCCGTACGCGCCGTTGAGGTAGGCGTGCCAGTGCGAGGCGCCCCGCAGCACGGTGGTGGCGTCGGTGGGGGTGGTGGTCACCGGCGCGGTCTCGATGTAGTCGAGGAAGGGCGGGCTGTACCGGCCGAGCAGCAACAACGGCACCAGCCACCAGGCGGTCGCCGCGCCCACCGCGAGCCCCCAGGCGAACAGCGCCTTCACCCGCAGACGCAGCGGATGCAGGCCGAGCAGCCAGAGCGCGGCCAGCGGCACCACGGCCAGCACGGCGGTCGCGTTGACCCCACCGGCGCACGCCACCACCAGGGCCGACCTGGTGACCGCCCGGCGCAGCGGCACCCCGTCGGCCAGCCCGACCAGCGGGACGAGCACCCACGGCGCGAGCGCACTGGGCCACGCCTCCACCGAGATCGGGCCGAGTTCGGTGAGCAGCCGGGGGGAGAGCGCGAAGGCGGCCCCGGCGAGCAACCGGGCCCACGGGGTGCCGACGTGCAGCCGCTCGGCGAGCCGGACGACGCCGACGCAGGCCACCGTCAGCAGCAACGCCCACCACAGCCGCTGCACCACCCAGGCCGGTACGGCGAGCAGCTTGCCGAGCAGGAAGAACGGTCCCATCGGCCAGAGGTAGCCGTACGCCTGATTCTGCAACTGCCCGAAGGTGCCGTCGGGGTCCCAGACGTGCAGGGCCCGGGTCAGCCATCCGGCCGGATCGATGGCCAGGTCGACCTTGGTGTCGATGGCGATCAGGCCGGGGTCCTGGAGGAAAGCCAGTGCGGACAAAGCCAGACACACCGCAACCAACCGCACACGCCACACCGTGCTGGATGTGTCGTCCGGCCCGTCGGCCGCCCCCGGACGGCCCGGCGACTGCTGCATCTCGCCTCCGATCGGGCATTGCGACGTGCGTGACGCAGCCCATAGTGTGACGCGACCGCGAAGACTACTCGGCAGTAGGAGTTGAGTGTTGGACGCACCCGCTGCCGCCACCACCAGGCACGTACTGTTCCTCAACTGGCGGGACACCCGGAATCCGGAGGGTGGCGGCTCGGAGGTGTACGTCGAGCGGATCGCCGGGGAACTCGTCCGGCACGGCCACCGGGCCACCCTGCTCTGCGCCACCCACCCCGCCGGCCCCGCCGAGGAGACCACCCCCGACGGCGTACGGGTGCTGCGGCGCGGCGGCCGGCACACCGTCTACCTCCGGGCCGCCCTGGCGTACCTGGCCGGCGCGCTCGGCTTCGGCCCGCTGAGCCGCCGCCACGGCGGTCGACCCGACCTGATCGTCGACGTCGGCAACGGCCTGCCCTTCCTGTCCGCCCTCTACGCCCGCCGGCCGGTCATCGCGCTGGTGCACCACGTGCACCGGGAGCAGTGGCCGGTGGTGCTCGGCCCGAGCCTGGCCCGGTTCGGCTGGTGGGTGGAGTCCTGGCTCGCCCCCCGGGTCTACCGCCGCTGCCGGTACGTCACCGTCTCCGCCGCCACCCGTGACGAGCTGGCCACCCTCGGCATCGACCCGGCCCGGGTCGACATCGTGCACAACGGCACCCCCGACATGACCGTCGGCCCGGTGCCCCGCTCGCCGGAACCGTCGCTGGTGGTGCTCGGCCGGCTGGTCCCGCACAAGCAGGTCGAGGTGGCCCTCGCCACCCTCGCCGCGCTCGGTGACGAACTGCCCGGCCTGACCCTGACCGTCGCCGGGCAGGGCTGGTGGGAGGCGCAGCTGCGGCACACCGCCGCCGAGCTGGGCCTCACCGACCGGGTCCGGTTCACCGGCTTCGTCTCCGACGCCGACAAGCGGCACCTGCTCGCCTCGGCCTGGGTGGCGCTCACCCCGTCGCTCAAGGAGGGCTGGGGGCTCACCATCGTCGAGGCCGGCGCGGTCGGCACCCCGACGGTGGCGTTCCGGGGTGCCGGTGGGGTCGAGGAGTCCCTGGTCGACGGGGAGACCGGCCTGCTCGCCGAGGACGTCGACGACTTCGTGGCCAAGGTGCGGCTGCTGCTGACCGACGACGGCTACCGGGCCACCATGGGCACGGCGGCCCGCGCCCACGCCGCCCGGTTCACCTGGCCGGTCTCGGGAAAGAAGTTCGCGGCCCTCGTCACGAGGGCCGCGAACGGTACGACAGGATCGTCGGTCGAGCAGCAGGCTCCGGCGGGATCGCCGGCAGGGCAGTCAGGGCCGGCAGGGTCACCGGTCGGGCGATCGGGTCCGGCGGTGCCGCCGGTCGGGCGGACGGATCCGGCAGGGTCACCGGTCGCGCAGGTGGAACAGTCCTACTTGGTGCCGTAGACCAGCGGCTGGTTGGCACCACCGTTGCCGCCGCCGGACTCGGTGCGGGCGGCCTGCTCGGCCTTCGCCGCCTCGGCCGCCGACGTACCGGTCAGCGTGGTGGCCAACGCCACCGTGCCGAAGGCACCCAGAGCGATCGCGGCTACCGCGACCAGAACCAACGAGAGAGCACTGCGCATGGTGCTGTTTTCCTCCTCGTGAGCTGCGTGCGCGGCACGTTACCACCAAGTAGCCCACACCGGGAGAGTCGCGCGGGTGATCACCGCCGGCCCGCCGGGCGGCCCGGAGCGCCGGTGACCGGACCTCGGCCCGCACCCGCCCGTTGTCGGTGTCGACGGCCGCCCCGCCGCCCACCCGGGACGGCTGACCGCTCCGGTCAGCGCCCGGCCGGATTCTCATAGAGGGTGAGGTCCACACCGGCGTACACCTCGCGCAACCCGACCAGCGCCGCCGGGTCGACCCGCTGGCCGTCGACCGTCCGCTGCACCACCACCCAGCGCACCCCGGTCACCGCGACCGGGCCACCGGCGGCCAGCACCCGGCCCACCTCGGCGGCACGCGGGTTCTCCCCCCGCACCCCGGTCGCGCCCACCCAGAGGGTGTCGTCCACCAGCACGTCGGCGTCGACGTAGCGGGGCAACGGGTCCAGCACCGTCCGGCCGTCGTTCCACGGGTACGCCCGGTAGGCCCCGAACGGCAGTGACAGCACCTCCCCGGACCGGCCGTCGAGCCGGCGGGCCACCGCGTCCCAGTCCGCCGGGTACGTCACCGGGCGCAGCCGGCCCGCCGCACCGAACGCCAGATCGGGCAGCACCACCACGGGCAGCAGCAGGACGGCGACGAGCAACGCCCGCGCGCCACCGGTCGCCCCCCGGGCGGCGACCCGGTCGGCCAGTCGTTCCGCGCCGAGCGCCCCGGCCACCACCAGCAGCAGCGCGTACGGGATGAGGAACTTCTGCCCGTCGCGCAGCACCCCGGCCCCCGGCACCGACGCCACCGCCCACCCCAGCAGGGTGGAACCCCCCGGCAGCACCCCCAGCAGGGCGGTCAGGAATCCGGCGGCGGCCAACCCGGCGAGCCGGTCCGCCACCCCGACCGGCCAGCGTCCGCGCAACGTCCGGACGCCGTACCCCGCCAGCACCAGCAGCAGCACCGTCGCCACCGGCGTCAACGGCGACGAGCGGCTCAGCGGGGTGGTCTGCCCGTTCCAGATCCCCCCGGTGCCGGCCAGCGCGCCGAACACCCCGCTCCAGTTCTCGGCCCGCGCCGCGAAGGCGGCCACCCCGGCCGGGTCGGTCCGGGCGTCCGCCGCGCTCAACCCGGCGACCACCAGCCACGGCAGGTTCAGCACCAGCAGCGCGCCGACGGCCACCGTGGTCGTCCGGGCGGCACCCCGTCGGGCGACCAGCACGGCGACCGTGACCAGGGCGATCAGGCCACCCGTCGGGGTCACCACGGCGGGCAGCGCGACCAGCAGCAGCCGGCGCAGCCCCCCTGGCCGGTGCACCCGGATCGCGGCGTCGACCAGCCACGGCAGCGCCCCGTACGCCAGCAGCAGCCCCCAGTGCCCGATCAGCAGCCGCTCCGCCAGGTACGGCGTCCAGGCGTATCCGACGGCGGCGACCACCCGCACGACCGGCTGCCCGGTGGACACCAGCCGGCCGGCCCCGATCGCCGCGAGCAGCAGCACCCCGGCCAGCACCACCCGTTGCAGCAGCCATCCCGGCACCGCCTGGCTGGCCAGCGAGACCAGGGCGTCCAGCGGCACCGCCCGGGGCAGCGAGTCGACCGGGGCGACCAGCTCGGCCCGCCACGGCTGGTGGGGCACGAAGACCATGTCATAGCTGAGCACATAGCCGGGCGCGGCCAGCGGAGCCAGCACCAGCGCGGTGACGGCCAGCCCGGTGGCGACGAGGATCGACCTCTCCCGCAGGGGTTGACCTCCTCACTAGGCTGACCCGGCGATCGGCGCCGGCGTGGCGACACTGTACTTGCGCTGCTGGTGACCGGCGGAGCCGGCGACCCGGGACGGTCACGGGCGGGCAGCGGACGACCGGCGCGGCCGGCGACACGGAGCGGTGATGGGCACAACATCGGACGACGGGCACGGCCGGCGACCCGGGGCCGTCGGAGGACCCGAGGCCCCCGACGGGCACAGCCGGCGACCCGGCGACGTCACGGGCCGGGGTCCGGGCGACGGGCCAGGTCAGGGATCAGGCGACGGGCCAGGTCAGGGGTCGGTCGACGGGCCAGGTACGGGGTCGGGCGACGGGCGCGGTCGGACGGTCGGGATCGGCGTCGCCGGGGTGGCCGTCACCCTGGCCGGGGTCTTCGTCAACGGGCTCGCCTACGTGGTGCCGGTCCTCGCTGCCCGGCACCTCGCCCCGGCGGAGCTGAGCGCGCTGGCCACCCTGCTGGCGCTCGGCGCGATCGGCGGCGTGGCCAGCACCGGCCTCCAGATCGCGGTGGCCGTGCACCGGGCCCGGCACGGCCGGGCCGCCACCGCCCGCCCCACCCTGCTGACCGTGGCGGTGACCGCCGCGCTGCTGGCCGTGCTGCTGCCGGTGGCCGCCGTCGGGCTGCGGCTGACCGGCCCGGCGGTGCTGCTGCTCGGGGTGCTGACCGTGGCGGTGGTGGCCGCCGGCCGGTGGCTGGGCGAACTCCAGGGCGACCAGCGTTTCCTGCGGCTGGCCGGCGGGATGGCGCTACTCGCCGCCGGCCGCTACGGCGGGATGATCGCCGGACTGGCGCTGGGCGGCGGGTTGACCGGGGCGCTGCTGGCCGGGGCGGTCACCTCCGTACTGGTCCTGGCGCTGCTGGTCCGGCTCAACCGGGGGGCCGGTCTCGACCCGGTGGCCCCGACCCTGACCACCCGCACGGTGCTCACCGCCAGCGGGGCGACCCTGGCGATGCTCGTCGTGTCGTACGCCGACCTGCTGCTGGCCCGCCGGTTCCTGCCCCCCGACGCCTCCGGCACGTACGCGGTCGGCACGGTGCTGACCAAGGGCGCGTTGTGGGCCCCCCAGGTGGTGACGGTCATCGCCCTGCCCCGGCTGGCCCGCGGCGACCGGGGGACGCTGCGCACGGCGCTGCTCCTGGTCGGTGCGGCCGGGGCGGCGCTGGTGCTCGCCTCGGCGCTGGCCGGCGGGCTGGCGTTCGGGCTGGCCGGTGGCCCGGAGTACGCCCGGTACGGCGGCCTCGCACCGCTCTTCGCCGCCACCGGGGCCCTGTACGCGTTGGTCTTCGTGCTGATCAACGCCCGGGTCGCGGCGTCGGCCCGGTGGCCCTCGGCACCACTGTGGATCTCCACGGTCGGCTTCGTGGCCGCGACCGCCACGGTCGTGCCGCACACCGTCGCCGGTATCGCCGGGGCGGCCCTGGTCACGGCGACGGTCACCGCCGTCGGCACCGCAGTGTCGACAATCCACCGCAGAACGGATGCGTCGGTCGCCTCCACCCTTCCGACGGCTACCGTCGCCGTCCCGGGTCGTGACACCCTGCCGGTAGGTGACCGGTAGACGGGGGTTTCTGGTGGCGGTGGTCGACCCGGTCCGGCAGCTGGCCGGCGTCCGCCGTGGGCTGACCGGCACCCGCCGGCCGGTGCGCTGGCTGCTCGTCGTCGGGCTGCTCGTCCTGCTCGCCACCGTGCCCGGGGCGGCACCGCACCGGGCCCTGCCGGACAGTGGGCCGGTTGCCGCCCGGCTGACCGCCGCCTTCGACGACTACGGCGACACCTCCGGCCGGTGGAACGGTGCCGACCGGACGGCCTCGGTACGACTGCCCGACGGCCGGCTGCTCTGGCTCTTCTCCGACACGTTCCTCGGCCCGGTGCACCCCGACGGTTCCCGGCCCCGCACCGCACCCTTCATCCACAACTCGGCCATCGTGCAGCGGGGCGACCGGCTCGCCGAGACGGTGCACGGCGGCACCACCGAGGACCCGCGCGACCTGGTGCCCCCGACGGCACCCGGCGAGTTCTCCTGGATCGGCGACGCCACCGTCTGCGGCGACACCCTCCAGGTGCTGGTCCACCGCTACCGGCGCACCGGCCTCAGCCCGCTCGACCACACCCTGGTCGGCACCGCACTGGCCAGCTTCGCACTGCCCACGCTCACCCCCACCGGGGTCCGCCCGTTGCCACTGGGCGCCCGGGTCTCCTGGGGTTCGGAGCTGCTCCGCGACGGCGGGCACACCTACGTGTACGGCACCGAGGCGGCCGGCGGGGCGAAGTTCGCCCACCTGGCCCGGGTGACCGGGGACGACCTGACCGGCCGGTGGGAGTTCTGGACCGGTGACGGCTGGTCCACCGACGACCGCGCCTCGACCCGGCTGCTCAGCGGCGTCGGTACCGCCTACGGCGTACAGCGGATCGGCGGTCGGTACGTGCTGGTCACCCAGGAGAACAACCTGGTGTTCAGCGGCGATCTGGTGGCCTACTCGGCCGACGCGCCGACCGGCCCGTTCACCGGCCCGGACTACCTGCACCACGCCCCGGAGACCGCCGCCGGTCACCTGGTCTACGACGTCGACCTGCACCCGGAGCTGGCCCGCCCCGGTCGGCTGCTCCTGTCCTACAACGTCAACGACGTCGACGACTCGGTCACCTACGCCGACGCGGGCCTCTACCGGCCGCGTTTCGTCGAGCTGGTGTGGCCCCGCGACCGACCGGAGCACGCCGACCTCCCCCCGGCGCCGTCGACGCTCACCGCCCGACCGGGCGGCGCCGGCACCGCCGAACTGGACTGGCCGCCGGTACGCGCCGACGACGAGCTGCGCTACCAGGTGCACCGGCGGGACGTCACCGCCGGCCAGACCCACTTCGTCCGGATCGGCGAGCCGACCACCACTCCCCGGTTCTCGGCCGACTTCCTGACCAACGGGCACGACTACGAGTTCCGGGTGAGCACGCTGGGCCGGCGCGGCGAGAGCGCACCCTCACCGGTCGGCCGGGTGACCGCCACGGTGCCGCCACCGCCACCACCGCAGGGCCTGCGGGCGGTGCCCGGCCGGGCCGGTGACGTCGCACTGGGCTGGGAGCCGGTGCCGTTCGTCCAGCTCTTCCGGGTGACGCAGCACGACCTGGGCACCGGGGAGGAGACCACGGTCGGCACCTTCACCGGCACCACCGCCACCGTCGGGTTCCTCCGGCACGCGCACACGTACGCGTTCACCGTGGTCGCGGTCGGTGGTGGCGGGGACAGCCCACCGTCCGAGCCGGTCCGGGCGACCGCCCTGGTCACCCCGCCCGCCCCACCGCCGGGGCTGGTCGCCGTCGGCCAGCCGGACGGCACCGTACGGTTGTCCTGGCGGACGCTCGGCCCGGGTGTCTCCTACCGGGTGTACCGCCGCGACCTGACCGCCGGCGCCCCGCAGGACGGCCCACCGGCGGTGGAGGTCAGCGCCGGGCACGTCGCCCGGCACCTGACCCACGGCCACGAGTACGAGTTCACGGTCGACGCGGTCAACGACGGCGGAGCGGGGGCCCGGTCCGCGCCGGTGCGGGCCCGCGCCCGGTTCACCGCCCCCACCGTCGCCCCGACGGACCTGCGCGCCGAGGCCGGGGTCGGCAGCGTGGAGCTGACCTGGCGCGCTTCGGTGGCCGACGGGTGGCACCGGGTGTACCGGCGGGACGTCAGCGCCGGGGAACGCGACTTCACCGCCGAGGAGATCCCCACCCGGGGCACCCGGGCCGTCGTGCCGGGGCTGCGCAACGGGCACGAGTACGAGTTCACGGTGGCCGCGACCAACCAGGCGGGTGCGGGCCCCCGCAGCGCACCGGTCCGGGTCACCCCGCAGTTGCCCACCCCGACCGGGCTCGACGTGACGGCCACCGGCAGCGGCGAGGTCCGGTTGACCTGGCGGTCGGCCGGGCCGGGGTTCGCCTACCGGGTGCACTGGCGCGACGCCACCACCGGGGAGCGGTGGCGGGTCGGCCCGTACCCCGTGTGGGAGACCCGGCACCAGGCGGTGCTGTTGGCCCGGGGGCACGACTACCGGTTCCGGGTCGCCGTGACCGACGGGCGGGACGACGGTCCGCCGTCCCCGGAGGTCGGCGTCCGGGTCCGCTGATCGGCGGGCGTCGACCCTCGCCGACCCCGCCTCCGCTTCCGCCGTTCCGCCCCCGCCCGCGACCGTCCCGGCCCCGCTTCCGCTTCCGCCGCGAACGTCCCGACCCCGCCACGGCCCCCGGCGTGCAGACGCCACGGGGTCGCGGTGGCCGGCGGCGGCCGGCTGATCGGGGGTGCGCAACTGTGCCGCCAGCCACTCCGGGTCACCGCGCGACGCCCCCGCCCGGCCGATTCGTCCGCCCCCGCAGGGCGGCCCCGGTCGGCGCATCCGGACACCGTGCCACGATCGGTCATACACCGTGTGACCGGCTACGACACGCGGTGGTGAGGATGGCCGGACGCACGCTGTCGGCTGGCCGTCCGGTTGGCTACCGTAGGTGTCCCTGGGGGCCGCAACCCCCCACGTGGTACGTCCGATCGAGGTGGCTGTGACCCTGTACGGCGACAATCAGGTCTCCGACGACCGCCCCACGGTGCAGGTCACCGCGGTGAGCTGGCCGGGCGAGGACGAGCCTCCGACGGCTGGCGGGGCCGCAGGCTCGGGCACCGGTGGTCGGCCGTGGTGGCGACGCGGGCGGGTGCTGCTCGCCGGTGGCGTGACCACCGCGGTGCTGGCCGGGGTGGTCGGCGTGGGCGCCTGGGCGTACGCCGGGGACGTCCCGCGCGGCACGAGCGTGCTCGGCACCGAGCTGGGTGGCCGCAGCCGCGCCGACGCGGCCAAGGAGCTGCGGGCAGAGCTGGAGAAGCGCGCCGGCAGGCTCAACGCGCCGTTGACCGTGGTGGTGGGGGAGAACCGGGCGGAGGTCAATCCCGCCGACGTCGGCCTGACGGTGGACGTGGACGCCACCGTCGCCGCCGCCACCGACACCCAGGCGCACCCGGTGGACCGGCTGTTCGGCTCCCGTACGGTCGAGCCGGTGGTGACGGTGGACGCCGCCAAGCTGGACGCGGCGTTGCGCCAGATCCTCGGTAAGCAGGGCCGGGACATGACGATGCCGGCGATCATCTTCACCGGCACCACCCCGAAGCCGGTCTACCCCAAGCCGAGCCTGACCCTCGATGCGGAGCAGTCCGCCCGGGTGGTCCGCACGGGTTGGCTGGCCGGGCAACCGGTGACGGTGCCGGTGGTGGAGAAGAACCCGGTGACGACCCGGGAGGAGGTGGACCGGCTGGTCGCCGAGCTGGCGAAGCCGGCCGTCGCCGCTCCGGTCACCATCACCTCCGACAAGGGGTCGGTGAGCGTCCCACCGGCGGCGATCGCCCGCGCGCTGCGCTTCTCGGCCGACGACGAGGGGAAGCTGACGCCGAAGGTCGACGTGAAGCGGCTCCGGTCGGCGCTGGGCAGCAAGCTGGCCGCGATCGAGTCGACGCCCAAGGATGCCGGTCTGACCATCTCGGCCGGCAAGCCGAAGGTGGTCCCGGGGCGGGCCGGGAAGCAGCTCGACTCGGCGGCGCTGAGCCGGGACCTGCTCGCGGTGCTGCCGAAGGCGGACGGCCGGACGGTCACCGGGCAGCTGAAGGAGGCCGAGCCCGAGCTGACCGAGGCGAAGCTGGCCGAGCTGGGCATCAAGGAGCGGGTCTCCACCTTCTCCACGAAGTTCCCCGGCGGGTTGTCCTCACCGCGCAGCCAGAACATCATCCAGGCGGCGAAGGACGTCGACGGCACGATCGTGCAGCCGGGTGAGACCTTCTCGCTGAACGCGCACACCGGCGAGCGCGGCTACGCCCAGGGCTACAAGGACGCCCCGGTGATCCTCGGCGGCAAGCTGGTCCCCGGGGTCGGCGGCGGTGTCTCCCAGTTCACCACCACCCTGTTCAACGCCAGCTACTACGCCGGCCTCCAGGACGTCGAGCACAAGCCGCACTCGTTCTACTTCAGCCGCTACCCGGCGGTGATCGAGTCGACGATCTTCTGGCCCGACCTCGACTTCAAGTTCCGCAACAACACCCCGCACGGGGTGCTGATCGACACTGCCTGGACCTCGAACACGATCACGGTGTCGATGTGGAGCACCAAGATCTACGACAGCGTGAAGACCGAGTACGGCCCACGCCGCAACGTCACCAGTCCCAGGACCGTCTACCTGGAGCCCGGCCCGACGTGCATCGCTGCCGCCGGCAGCACCGGTTTCACCCAGGACGCGTTCCGGGTCATCAAGAAGGACGGCAAGGTCGTCAAGCGGGAGAAGTTCAGCTGGACCTACGACCCCGAGCCGAACTTCGTCTGCGGTCCCAAACCCTCCTGATCCCCCTCACCTCTCCCCACCCGCCCGCTCTGACCCGGGGTGGGCTGGGCACGGATGAGCCCCGCCGGCGACACCGGCGGGGCTCTCGTGCTCTTTCGGGTCGGCCCCGGTCAGGGGCGGGCGTCGGCGAGTCCCTGGCGGACGCCCTCGGCGTCGCGGTCGGTCCCGTAGACGGGGGTGTCGGGCTGCTGCCGCCAGCTCTCGTCCAGCGTGCCGGCGTCCACCGGGTCGAAGCCGAGCGCGTCGACGAGCTGCATCACCACCTGCTTGGCGTCGTCGTCGTCACCCGCCACCGGCAGCGCGATCCGGTCACCGGCCCCGGCCGGCTTGCCGTGGTCCATCAGGTGCGCGGCCTGGATGTTGTTGAAGGTCTTCACCACCCGGGCGCCCTTGAGATGGTCGGCGGTCCACCGGCTGGAGCTGAGGCTGCGGTCGAGCAGCTCGGCGATGTCACCGTCGCGCTGCGGGTAGTAGTTGTTGGCGTCGACGACGATCTTGCCGTCGAACGGTTGGGGCGGCAGCCCCGGCACCGCGAGCAGCGGGATCGCCACCACGACGAGTTCGGCGTCCTGGACGGCCTGGTCCAGCGTGCCGGCGGTGGCCCCGGTCTCCTGGGCCAGCTCGGTGAGGCTCTGCGGGCCCCGCGAGTTCGCGACTGTCACGTCGTGCCCGAGGGCGCTCAGCCGCCGGGTGAGGGTGCCGCCGATGTGCCCCGAACCAATGATTCCGATCTTCATGACCACTCCTGCCTCCGCCGGTCCCGACGGTCAGTTCCGGTCGTACGGTCAGCAGGTACCCCGCCCGGTCCGCTGCGATTGCGGACACGACGTACTCCACGTCACGTTTCCCGCCATGCTGGGTGTGGGTCCCTCCGGAGCCGGGTCCCGCATCGACGGTACGAGGTGAAGCCCGCTGCTCGGGGCGATTCACCGAAGGCGGCACCAGCTCCGGACGCGGGCCCCCGTGGCTCTACGCGGGCCCCCGTGGCTCTGGACGCGGGCCCGCGTGCTGCCAGGCTGCACCGGTCCCGCGACCGTGCCGGTGGACGGTGTGACCCGATGGAGGGTTCGGGGCGTGAAAACAGTTGAGGCCGACCCCGAAGGGTCGGCCTCAACCAAAGATTGTCCGGCGGTGTCCTACTCTCCCACACCCTCCCGAGT
>NZ_JBFAQU010000038.1:0-46148 GCF_040678915.1 Micromonospora sp. NPDC049257 | reverse complement strand
GTCGGCCCGTCGCGACGGGCCGACCACGGCGTACCGCGTGGGTCCACCCTGAGGAGGAGTCAGGGTCAGCTCCGGGGCGACCCTGGGACTACCCGGAAACCCGCCTCTGGCAGGGCGGAAACGTCGGAGGTGGGGGCTAGATTCGGGGCATGACGCAGGGAGAGGACCGGTTCCACGTGCGGCTCCGGGTGGCCGACGACGTGGTCGAGGTGCGCGTGGTGGGCGAGATCGACATCGCCACCGTCGGCGAGTTCCGGGTCGCCCTCTGGGCCGCACCGGTCCGTCCGCTGCTGCGGCTCGACCTCTCCGGTGTCCGGGTGCTCTCCGCCGCCGGGGTGCGGGCGTTGGTCGCCGCGCACCTGCGGGTCCGGGCCCGGGGCGGCGAGCTGGTCGTGGTCGACCCCGATCCGGTGGTCGCCCGGGTGCTGCGCGCCACCGGCCTGCACCGGATCATCGCGGTCCGGCACGGCGACGCCCCGGTCGGGGTCACGCACCGCCCCCTGGCCGCCTGCGCCTGACCGGCCACGCGCCCGCCCGCCTGCCCGCGTCGTGTCCGGCCGGCTCGTCGAGCCGGGTGTGACGTGGACCCGGGCCGCCCGGCACCTCGACGGCCGACGCCGCCGGCCCCGGGGCGGGCAGTCCGGCACCGGACCCCCGGGCACGGCGCAGGACCCCCGGGCACGGCACAGGACCCCGGGCACGGCGCAGGATCTCGGTAGGTGTGCCGGCGGGGCCGCCGGCCGGTGCCGGCGACCCCGCCGGTGGTCAGCGGACGCCGAGCAGGTCGACGACGAAGACCAGGGTCTCGTTCGGCTTGATGACCCCGCCCGCGCCCCGGCTGCCGTAGCCCAGGTGCGGCGGGATGGTGAGCCGGCGACGACCGCCGACCTTCATGCCCACCACGCCCTGGTCCCAGCCGGCGATGACCTGGCCGCCGCCGAGCGGGAACTCGAACGCCTCACCCCGGTTCCAGGAGGCGTCGAACTCGCGCCCGGTGGAGTGGGACACCCCGACGTAGTGCACGTTGGCCAGCTGGCCCGGCTGGGCCTCGGGGCCGTCGCCGACGGTGATGTCCTCGATGACGAGGTCGGCCGGGGGTGCGCCCTCGATCGGGCCGATCTCCGGCTTACCTGCCTGGGGCGTGTTCATTGCTGATCTCCTCGTCGTCGCACGATCGTCCGGTCGGTGTCGATCCTGCCCGATCGTGACGGACCTATTCCCGTAGGGCCCGACGCCGGACCCCACGGGCGGGGGTGGACGCGCGGCAGGGGCGCCACCGTCGAGGTGGCGCCCCTGCCGGCCGGTCGGGTGCTCGCGGTCGGTTACCGGAGCCAGCCGAACCGGCGTACCAGCGGGAGGGTGGCCCAGACCCGGCCGAAGCCGAGGGTGTTCCCCGCGCCGACCAGGGCGAGACCGGCCAGCACCGCGGCGTAGATCAGGTGGTCGTCCATGAAGGGGTTGTTCTCGGGGGGCAGGACGGCGGTCCACATCAGCACCATGAGCAGGCCACCGGCGATCGCGGCGACCCGCATCCCGATGCCCAGCAGCAGGGCCACCCCGATGCCGGCCAGGCCGATCATGAACAGCCAGTCGGCCCAGGCCGCACCGGCGATGTCCTGGTAGAGCCCCTGGAACGGACCCTTCGCACCGAAGGCCAGGAAACCCTTGGTCGGGCTGCCGCCGTTGATCCAGGCGTTCTTCGTCGCGGTCTCGTGGCCGAGGCCGAACAGCTTGTCCAGGAAGGCCCAGAGGAAGATCCAGCCGAGGGCGATCCGGGTCCCGGCCCAGACGTAGCGGGCGGCGCGCTGCCGGGTGGTCTCGGTTCCGGCCACCGGTGCGGTCCCTGCGGTGGTGTTCCGCTCGATCGTCGCGGTCATGGTTCCCACGTCCCTTCTCTGCCTGGCACCGCACTTCCCGGTGGCAGTTACATTCCACGCCGTTCGCGGCCGTCCCGGCAGGGCCGACCGGTACGTGCCGGGGCGGGACCTAAGTCCCCTGCCACGGGCCTCCCGACGGGACCTTCGGCCTCCGCGGCACCGGTCCGTCCGCCTCTGCCCCGACCGGTCGGGCCGGCCCTAACGTCGGCCGGGAGAGCCCGAGGAGGTCGTGATGAGGACATGGCAGGTGGACGACGTGATGACCCGGGAGGTCGCCACGGTGGGGGAGGAGACCCCCTACCGGGCGATCGTCGACGTGCTGATCCGGCGCGGCATCAGCGCGGTGCCGGTGGTGGACGGCTTCCGGCGGGTGCTGGGGGTGGTGTCCGAGGCGGACCTGCTGCACAAGGTGGAGCACTCCGGGGTGCAGGAGGAACGGCGGGTCTTCGCCGGGCGACGTCGTCGGGTGTCCCGGGAGAAGGCCGAGGCGCTGCTGGCGAAGGAGCTGATGACCGCGCCGGCCGTCACCACCCACCCCGGGGCGTCGCTGCCGGCGGCGGCCCGGCTGATGGACCGGGAGGCGGTCAAGCGGCTACCGGTCCTCGACGACCTGGGCCGGCTGGTCGGCATCGTCACCCGCGGCGACCTGCTGCGGGTGCACCTGCGCACCGACGCCGAGATCCGCGAGGACGTGGTGCAGGAGGTGCTGCGGCGGGTGCTGGCCGTGCGGGACGGGCTGGTCACCGTGCAGGTCCGCGACGGCGCGGTGCGGTTGGACGGCCGGCTGGACCGGCGGACCGACGCCGAGCTGGCGGAGAAACTCGCCGGCCAGGTCAGCGGCGTGGTCCAGGTCACCAGCACCATCGGGTACGACGTCGACGACGCCGGCCTGGTGGAGCGGGGGATCACCCCGGTGGCCTGACCGCCACCCGAGCACCCGCCCGGGACGGATGGTCAGACCGGGGTGGCGAGTTGGGCGGTGAGCAGGGCGGGCGCCTCGGCCAGCGACGGGCCGTACCAGGTGAGGTGCCGGCCGGACACCAGCGCGCAGTCGATGCCGGGGAAGGCGTCCGGCCCGTCGTCGGCGGTGAACGCGTAGGGCTCGTCGGGCAGGACCACCAGGTCGGGCCGGCGGGCCCGCAGCGCGTCGAGGTCGGGGCGCGGATAGCGCTCGGGGTCGTCGTCGTAGAGGTTGACCACGCCGAGCCGGCGCAGTACGTCCCCGGCGAAGGTGTCCCCGCCGAGCACCACCCACGGCCGTCGCCACACCGGCACCACGGCCCGGCGTGCCCCGGCCCCGACGGCGGGTGCGGCCCAGGCCCGGCGGGCGTCGGTCAGCCAGCCCGGCTCCCCGGTCACCCCCAGCGCGGCGAGCACCCCGGCCAACTCGTCCAGGGCCTGCGGCACGGTACGCGGGTAGGTGACCAGCACCGGCACCCCGGCCGCGCTGAGCGCGTCGGCGTCGGCCCGCCGGTTCTCCTCCACGTTGAGCAGCACCAGGTCCGGCCGCAGCGCCCGGACCCGATCCAGGTCGGGGTACTTGCTGCCGCCGACCCGGGCCACGTCCAGACCCGACGGGTGCACACACCAGTCGGTCGCCCCTACCAGCAGTTCCGGCACTGTCACCGCCACCGCCTCGGTCAGCGACGGCACCAGCGAGACGACCCGCATCGTGTCCCCTACCGTGCTCAGTGGGCGGCGCTCGCGACGGTCTCCCGGGACACCGTAGCCATCGGTACGCCCTCCCGGGCCGCCCACTCGACGGCGTGCCGGACCTCGGCCACCGGCATCGGCCGCCGGTCGGTCACGGTGACCGCCGTGTGCACCGCGAAGGACACGAACGGGTACGACCGGGCCAGCCCGGCGACCGAGGTGTGCACCTGACCGGCCACCGCCAGCGCCTCCTCCCGGCTCAACGCGGGCAGGACCAGCAGGTACTCGTCGGGGGCGAGGCGGATCGCCCGGTCGAGCGGGCGCAGTGGGGCGGTCAGCGCGGCGATCACGGCCTGCGCCTCGCGGGCGGTGCTGCGGCGTCCGAAGCGTTCGGCGGCGCGGGCCGGGTCACCGATCCGGACCCCGATCAGGGCCACCGGCAGGGTGCCGGCGGCGGTCACCCCGTCCATTCCGGTCCAGCGGCGCAGGGTCGGCTCGTCCACCAGGCCCGGTGGTCCCGCGACCGGTTCGGCGGATCGTCCCGGCCCGCCACGGGGGGCCCGGTCGACGCGCTCGGCCATCAGCCGCAACGCCGCCTCCGCCCGGCTCTCACCGGGGGTCGCCGGCAGGTCCCTGACCCGGCGCAGCACCTGATCGATAGCGGTCAGCGCGGCCGGGGGGAGCCGGTCGCCGAGGTGCGCCCGCAGCCGGATCACCTCGTGCAGCGCCTCGTCCCGGCGGAACCCCCAGCGGCCGGCGAAGAGCCGGCCCTCCTCCAGCGTGTCGGCGGCCACCACCTCCCGCCGGTCCCGGGCCACCAGGCTGGCCCCGAAGCGGGGGGTCAGGGCCACCACGCTCCACTCCCGGGCCAGCTCCTCGGTCTCCTCCAGCGCCACCGGGTACGCCCCGTCGGGCAGCTCCGGCGGTGTCTGCCCGACCAGTCCGACCACGGTGACCGCCGCACCCGCGGCGATGCGTGTGTAGCGGGCCCGTTCCCGCTGGAAGTACGGCATCCGCTGGAACAGGGCGATCACCACCAGCGGGCCGTCCTCGGCGGTGGCCAGCGCCGACCGCTCGATGGCGTGGGAGACCGTGACGAGACTCCGCTTGGTCAACAGTTCCGGGGCCGGTCCGTCGTGCAGCACCCCGTGAGCGTAGAGATCCCGGTCGGGGCACACCAACCGCCTGGTGCGGGACCCGCCGCCCGCATCGACGGCCCGGATGCCGGGCTCATCGTCCGCTTCGACGGCCCAGTGCCGACCCACCGCCCGGATCGACCGCTCGGTGCCGGGTCCACCGACCGCACCGACGAGGCGGGCACGGGGGTCGACGTCCTAGACTCGGCCGGTCACCTCTCCTGCCACGGACGGACCGACCCGACGATGACGCGTACCGCCACCGACGACGGGGCCCGGCTGCGGCCGGTTCCGGCCGGGGCCGCGCCGCTGTTCGTCCGGGCCGGCCAGGCGGTGTACCCCGCCCGTCGGCTCGGCGACCTGGTGTCGCGGCGGCCGGCCGGGGTCACCGGGCACCAGTGGAGTTCGGCGTTGCGCGCGGAGTTCGACCACGTCGTCTGCGCGGCCGACACCGGCGTGCCGCTGTTCGCCCTGACCGTCGGCCCGACCGCGCCGGCCGGCTCGGCGGGGCAGCGGACCGAGCGGATGGTCTCGGCGGTCTGCGCCGCCGTGGGCCTGCCGGTGCTGCGGATCGGCTCGCCGACGCTGCGGGCCGCCGACCACGGCCGACGGATCATCACGTACGTCATCGACGCCCGCGCCTACGCTGCCGGTGCCGGTGGCGACGACCCGGACGACAACCCGGTCGGTTACCGGGACATCGTCGGCCGGTTGCCCGACGGGCGCACCGGAGCGGTGAACGACCTCGGCGCGCTGTCCCGGGCGGCGGCCGTCGAGGCGTACGTGTCGCGGCGGCTCAGTGATCCGATCGTGCGCGGGCTGCACGTGCGGTGGCGCGACGGGACGGCCGAGGGGTGGAGCTGGGTCGAGGTGCGGACCGGCCGCTGCCTGGTGGAGCGGGTCACCGTGTCCGAGGCGCGGTGGCACTGCGGGGTGGACCCCGCCCGACTGGCCGAGGACCTCGCGGCGGTGGCGGTGGGCGACCGGTTGCCGGTGGGTGACCGGCCGGCGGTGGCTGTGACCGACGAATCGGCCCTGCTCGACCGGGACGAGCTGCGCCGGCAGATCTGCGTGCTGCGGGACCGGCGCGACGAGTTGGCCACGCCGTTCGCCTTCGATCACCTCTGCGGGGACTGACCCCTCCGGGAACGACCCGCCGTCATTTTCCGGCGACGTGTGGTGACAATCCGGCCCGGCCGAAAAATGGTCCCGGATTCCTCGATCCGCTTTGAACCTTCGTCCGGGCCGGCCCGTACCTAAGCGGGAATGGACAGGATCTTCCCAGCCGCGCCACCCGACGCGGCGGACGGTGCGGAAAGGCATCGTCGGCCATCGACGTGCGACCGGAACGTCGCAGTGACCCCGGTGGGGGAGACCGACCCGAAGGTCGTCTCCTCGTCGGGGACACGAGTCAGGTACCGGATCGAGAAGGAGAGCAATTCGATGCGCAGGTCCACAGGGGCACGCCGGTCGTCCGGTAACGCGCGGAGCAAGCGGCTGCTGGCGGCGGTCGGTGCGCTCGTCGTCTTCGGCGGCATCGCCGCCGTCACCCAGATCTCATCGGCCGGGGACAAGCCGAGGCAGCAGGCCCGCAACGTCTCGTCGGCCTGTGTCGCACCGAGCCCCGGCGCCACCTCGCCGAGCGGGCGGGGCAGCACCACCCAGACCTGGCAGAACGGCCGGTGGGTCCGCAACCACTGGGGTGACGGCCAGATGTCCGTCGCCGAGTGCCAGGCCGTCAAGGCCGGCAACGCGCCGGTGACCACGCTGGCCTCGACGGTGGCCTGCCCGGAGGTCACCCCCCGGTTGCCGCAGATCCCGGCCCAGGCCAAGGCCGAGGTGGACAAGGAACTCGCCCTGCTGAAGACCCAGATCGACGACGCCAACAAGCGGCTGGCGGCCGAGGGGCGCAACGGCAAGGCGTTCATCGACAACGCGATCCTCGGCCCGCTGGCCGACAAGCGGCGGTCCGCCCTCAACCGGATCGCCACCGCGATCGGCCGGTTCGCCCAGCGCCCGCAGGGCCTGGAGCAGCTCGCCGGCTGCCAGGTCGCCGCCGCCGCCAACAACGGCGGCCAGAACGGTGGCAACAACAACGGCGGCCAGAACGGCAACAACGGCGGCCAGAACAACAACGGCGGCAACAACGGCAACAACGGCGGCCAGAACGGCGGCAACAACAACGGCAACGCCCTGGGCGTGCTCGCCAAGGACTGCGCCAACAGCCGGTTGCAGCCGCACGACGGCTTCCAGAACGGCAACCGCTGCGTCAGCACCGCGTTCGGCGAGGTCGGCGCGGCGGCCAACAACCCGTCGCTGCTGATCACGCAGTTCCCCAACCAGGTGCAGCGCAACCAGGCCTTCAGCCTGAAGGTCTCCACCCGCAACCTGGTCCGTGACCGGTTCCTGGCGGCCGGGCAGGGTGGCTACTACCTGGAGAGCTCGGTGCTCAACGGTCAGGGCCTCACCCGTGGTCACTTCCACACCGCCTGCCGGATGCTGCAGAACACCAACCAGGCCCCGTCGAACCCGCAGGACGTCCCGGCGTTCTTCGTGGCCACCGAGGACGGCAAGGGCGGCAACCAGTCCGACGACGTGACCATCCAGATCCCGGGCCTGCCGCAGTCGGGTACGGCGCAGTGCGCGGTCTGGGCCGGTGACGGTTCGCACCGGGTTCCGATGATGGAGCGGGCCAACCAGACCCCCGCCTTCGACGTGGTGCGCATCCGGGTCAACTGACCGGACAGACGACAAAGGCCACGGGCCGCCCCGGGGAACTCCCCGGGGCGGCCCGTGGCCTTTCGGGTGGGTCCACTTCTCCGGAGGCCGACGCTGAGGCCCGGTGCGGCCGGCGGGTGGCGATCCTGTTCCGGAGGCCCCGCGTTCCGGGCGGCCAGCGAAGCGACGCATTCCACGGCCCGCGGTGCGGTGTGTTCCGGGCGGCCCGCGGTGCGGGGCGTTCCGGGCGGCCAGGGCCGGGCGGGCCGGCAAGGGTTTTCGGTGACGGCGCAGCGGGTGGAAATTGTGGACACGGCGAAAAGCGCCGGGGTCGCCGCTGTTATCTCAGCGTGACCCCGGCGCGTCCGTTCGTGACCTGACCGCCCTCAGCGGCTCTTCCACGCCTCCACGACCGAGACCGGGATGCGGCCACGCTCGGAAATCTCGTGGCCGTTCTTGGTCGCCCATTCCCGGATGGCGCGGTTCTGCTCGCGGTCCATTCCCGAGACTCCGGCGCGAGCGGGGCGGCGAGCCGGCCGACCGGTCTCGACCGCGCCCCGCCCCATTCGGCGGCCAGCGGTGATGTACGCGTCGAGCGTCTTGCGCAGCACCCCCGCGTTCTCGTCGGAGAGATCGATGGTGTACGCCGCCCCGTCCAGGCTGAACTCGACGGTCCGATCGGCCTTTCCGCCGTCGAGGTCGTCGGTCAGAACGGTGATTACTTTCCTTGCCATCGCCATTACTCCCTGTGTTGAGCGGGGTGTGCTAAGAGTTTGACGTATCTGACGGCAAATCCGCAACAATACGCCTCTCTTTCATTTGACGGGTCGGGTCAATCCTGGGAAATCCGGGTCTGGCCAATGCTGGCCGAGGGTGGAGGTGCGGGCGGGATGTGTCCTGGGTCACATCCCGGAACACGGGGCACGGTTTGTGACTTGAGTGAGACACGCTCAACCTCAAGTGATGGCAGGTGTCCGATGGCAACCCTCGCGGTACTTCCCCTGACCGACGTCGTCCTGCTCCCCGGCATGGTCATCCCGGTGACCCTCGACCCGACCACCCAGGCCGCCGTCGACGCCGCCCGGGCCGGGGGCGACAACACCCTGCTCGCCGTACCCCGTATCGACGGCGAGTACGGCCCCGTCGGCACGATCGCCACCATCGAGAAGGTGGGCCGCCTCCCCGACGGCGAACCCGCCGCCGTGGTGCGTGGCCTGGCCCGTGCCCGGATCGGCTCCGGCGTCCCCGGACCCGGCGCCGCCCTCTGGGTGGAGGCCACCCGACTCGACGAACCCGCCCCCGCCGGCCGCGCCCGCGACCTGGCCCGCGAGTACCGCGCCCTGATGACCTCGGTCCTCCAGCAGCGGGGCGCCTGGCAGGTCATCGACGCGATGGAAAGGATGACCGACCTGTCCGAGCTGGCCGACGCGGCCGGCTACGCGCCGTGGCTCAGCCTGGCGCAGAAGACCGAACTGCTCGCCGCTCAGGACGTCACCGCCCGGCTGGAGCTGCTCGTCGGCTGGGTGAAGGACCACCTGGCCGAACAGGAGGTCACCGAACAGATCACCAGTGACGTCCGGGAGGGGCTGGAGAAGTCCCAGCGGGAGTTCCTGCTCCGCCAGCAGCTCGCCGCGATCCGCAAGGAACTGGGCGAGGACGAGCCGGACGGCTCCGCCGACTACCGCTCCCGGGTGGAGACCGCCGACCTGCCGGACAAGGTCCGCGAGGCGGCGCTGCGTGAGGTCGGCAAGTTGGAACGGGCCAGCGACGCCTCACCCGAGGCGGGGTGGATCCGCACCTGGCTGGACACGGTGCTGGAGATGCCGTGGAGCACCCGTACCGAGGACAACACCGACCTGGCGACGGCGCGGGCGGTGCTCGACGCCGACCACGCCGGCCTGGCCGACGTCAAGGACCGCATCCTGGAATACCTGGCGGTGCGCAACCGCCGTGCCGAGCGCAACCTCGGCGTGGTAGGCGGGCGCGGCTCCGGCGCGGTGCTCGCCCTCGCCGGCCCGCCCGGAGTCGGCAAGACCAGCCTCGGCGAGTCGGTGGCCCGCGCGCTGGGCCGCAACTTCGTCCGGGTCTCCCTCGGCGGCGTCCGCGACGAGGCCGAGATCCGTGGGCACCGGCGCACCTACGTCGGCGCGCTGCCCGGCCGGATCGTCCGCGCGCTGCGCGAGGCCGGCTCGATGAACCCGGTGGTGCTCCTCGACGAGGTCGACAAGCTCGCCGCCGGGTACGCCGGTGACCCGGCCGCCGCCCTGCTGGAGGTGCTCGACCCGGCCCAGAACCACACCTTCCGCGACCACTACCTCGAAGTCGACCTCGACCTGTCCGACGTGCTCTTCCTGGCCACCGCCAACGTGGTGGAGGCCATCCCCGGCCCGCTGCTGGACCGGATGGAACTGGTCACCCTGGACGGCTACACCGAGGACGAGAAGGTCGCCATCGCCCGCGACCACCTGCTGCCCCGGCAGCTCCAGCGGGCCGGCCTGACCGCCGACGAGGTGACCGTCACCGACGAGGTGCTGGCGCTGATCGCCGGCGAGTACACCCGGGAGGCCGGCGTCCGGCAGCTCGAACGGGCCCTGGCGAAGATCCTGCGCAAGGTCGCCGTGACCCTGACGACCGACCCGACCCCGGTCCGGGTGGACACCGACACCCTGGCCAGCTACCTGGGCCGGCCGAAGTTCACCCCGGAGTCGGCGGAGCGCACGGCGGTACCCGGCGTGGCCACCGGCCTGGCCGTCACCGGCGCCGGCGGTGACGTGCTCTTCATCGAGGCCACCAGCATGGACGGTGAGCCCGGGTTGACCCTCACCGGGCAACTCGGCGACGTGATGAAGGAGTCCGCCCACATCGCGCTGTCCTACCTGCGCGCCAACGGGCGGCGCTACGGCCTCGACCCGAACGTCCTGGCCGGACGCCGGATCCACCTGCACGTGCCGGCGGGCGCGGTGCCCAAGGACGGCCCGAGCGCCGGCATCACCATGGTCACCGCGCTGGCGTCCCTGGTGACCGGCCGGCCGGTACGGCCCGAGTTCGGGATGACCGGCGAGGTGACGCTGTCCGGGCGGGTGCTGCCCATCGGCGGGGTGAAGCAGAAGCTGCTCGCCGCGCACCGGGCCGGCCTGACCGAGGTGATCATCCCGGCCCGCAACGAGCCGGACCTCGACGACCTGCCCACCGAGGTACGCGAGGCGTTGACCGTGCACACCCTGGCCGACGTGGCCGACGTGCTCGCCCTGGCGTTGCGCCCGGCCGAGATCGACGCGGAGACGCTCGGCGGCCGGCCGGTCGGGGCCGCCTGACCGGCCTCGCCCGACCGCTTCCACGGCCCTCGGCGTCCCACCGGGCGTCGGGGGCCGTCAGGGCCGTAGCCTGACCATCCCCGTTACCGCATCCGCCACCACGGTGGCACCCCCCGGAGGCGACCGCCGATGAACCTGTTCCTGTGGATCCTGCAGATCCTGCTCGCCGCGCTCTTCGCCGGCGCGGGGCTGACCAAGCTGACCCAGCCCAAGGAGAAGTTGCGCGACCGGATGGGCTGGGTGGAGAACGTCCCGCCCACCCAGGTCAAGGCGCTCGGCGCGGTCGAGGTGCTGGCCGCGCTGGGACTGGTCCTGCCCGGCCTCACCGGCATCGCCACCGTGCTCACCCCGCTGGCCGCCGTCGGGCTGGTGATCGTGATGATCGGCGCGATCGTGGTGCACGCCCGCGCCAAGGAGCACCCCGGCACCGCGATGACCGTGGTGCTGCTGATCCTGGCGGCGATCGTCGCCTGGGGCCGCTTCGGGCCGTACCCGCTCTGACGAACGCGACCGGCCCGCGCCCCCGTCCTGGGGTGCGGGCCGGTGTCGCGTGTCGGGTCAGTGCCCCTCGCCGCCACGGTCGCGCCGTACGGTCGCCTTACGGCCCTTGATGGTGCTGTTGCGCAGCCCCGCGATCACCTCGTCGGCGACGCCCTGCGGCACCTCCACCAGGGAGAACCGGTCGGCGATCTCGATCGAGCCGATGTCGCGGCCACTCACCCGAGTCTCGCCGGTGATCGCACCGACCAGGTCCTGCGGGCGGACCCCGGCGCGGCGGCCCAGGCCGATGAAGACCTGCGCGGTGCCGCCCGTGCGGGGCCGGCCGCCACCGCGCCGGTCCCCGCCCCGGCTGTCGAACCCGGGCCGGGACTCCCGGGGCGGACGGACCGCCACCTGCGGGATCTCCTCGTCGTCGTCGGAGCCGGGCAGGGCCGCCTCGTGGGCCAGCTTGACGGCTGCCAGCGCCACCTCCATCAGGTCGAACTCGTCGGACAGTGACTCGACGATCACCCGGAACGGGTCCAGGTCGTCCTCCAGCAGGCTCTCCCGCAGCGCCGCCTGGGTCAACGCCAGCCGGCGGGTCCGCAGGTCGGCCACCGTCGGGATCTTGTCGATGGTGATCCGCTGGCCGGTGACCCGCTCGATGGTCTTGAGCATCCGGTGTTCCCGGGGCTCGGCGAGGGTGATCGCCACCCCCTCCCGACCGGCCCGGCCCACCCGGCCGATCCGGTGCACGTACGACTCCGGGGCCGACGGCACGTCGTAGTTGACCACGTGGGTGAGCTGCTCGACGTCCAGCCCACGGGCCGCCACGTCGGTGGCCACCAGCAGGTCGGCGGTGCCGGCGCGCAGCCGCCCCATCACCCGGTCCCGCTGCTCCTGGCTCATCCCGCCGTGCAGCGCCTCGGCCCGGTAGCCGCGCCCGTTCATCGTCTCGGTGAGCCGGTCCACCTCCTCCCGGCTGCGGCAGAACACGATCGCCGCCGTCGGCGACTCCACGTCCAGCACCCGGCCCAGCACCGCGGGCTTGTGAGCCCGGGTGACGATGTACGCGCTCTGCCGGACCCGGGGCGCCTCCCCGGCGACCGGCTGCTCCCGCCCGATCTGGATCCGCTCCGGGTCGGTCAGGTGCTTGCGGGCCAGGCCGTCGATCCGGGCCGGCATGGTGGCCGAGAAGAGCACCGTCTGGCGCTGCGCGGGCGCGTGCTCCAGGATCGCCTCGATGTCCTCGGCGAAGCCCATGTCGAGCATCTCGTCGGCCTCGTCCAGCACCACCGTGGCCAGCGCGCCCAACCGCAGGGTGCCCCGGGCGATGTGGTCCAGCGCCCGGCCGGGGGTCGCCACCACCACGTCCACGCCCAGGTCCAGGGCGCGCAGTTGACGGCCGATCGGCTGGCCGCCGTAGATCGGCAGCACCCGGGCCCCGAGGTCCTTGCCGTACCGGTGGAACGCCTCGGAGACCTGCACGGCCAGTTCCCGGGTGGGCACCAGCACCAGCGACACCGGGTCCCCGCCGGAGCGGTCGTCCGGCATCCGCTGCAACAGGGGCAGGGCGAACGCGGCGGTCTTGCCCGTACCGGTCGCCGCCTGCCCGAGCAGGTCCCGTCCCGCCAGCAGCAGCGGGATCGCCTCGCGCTGGATGGGGGTGGGCTCCTCGTAGCCGAGCGCGGCGAGCGCGCCCAACAGCTCGGCGCGCAGCCCGAGATCGACGAAGGCGGGTACGCCGTCGGAGTCGTCGGGCGCGGAGAGGTCGGTCGGTGTAGGTGCGGAACTCATGGGCAAAGTTTTCCATCATCCCCGTCGGGCCGTCGCGCCGACCGGCCCCACCGTGCCGACCGGCACAGCCGCGCCCGCCCGCCGGCTAGCCTGACGGGCGTGCGTACGGTGGAACTGCTCTGCTGCCCAGTGCTGGAGGAGACGGTCCGCACCGCGTGGGACAGGCTGGCCGGGGCGGGGCTGCCCAGCCTGGCCCGGCACGGCCACCCGACGAACCGGCCGCACCTGACGCTGGCCGCCGTCGAGGCGTTCCCGCCCGGCGCGGTCGACCGGCTCGCCGGTCTCTTCGATGCCGCGCTGCCCCTGCCGGTCCGGCTGGAACGGGTGGCGGTGCTCGACGGCAGCGCGCCGCTGGTCTGGTTGGTCCGGCCCACGGCGGAGCTGACCGCCCTGCACGGGGCCGTCTGGGCGGCACTGGACGGCGCGGACGGGCAGCGGCCCTGGCACGCCCCGGGGAACTGGGTGCCGCACCTGAGCCTCGCGCTGCGCTTCCGCGACCACGACCGGCGGCGGGCCCGCGCGGTGGTCGGCGGTGACCGGCCGGAGGGCCGGTTCGTGGCGGCACGCAGCTACGACGGCGACACCCGGACCGTCCGGCCGGTGGGCGGTGACTTCCCGGCGGACTGACGGTGGTCTATGGTGGGCGGAGCGCTCCCGTCGACGGTCCATCCGACCGCCCGGCGGGTCACTGCTGCGCCGGTCCGGCCGGGTGGTCACTGCCATCCCCACCGGAAGAGGCCCCATGCCCCACCATGTCCGACGGCGTCCGGTCGCGCTCGCGGCTGCCGCCCTGCTCGCCCTCGGCGGGCTCGCGGCCGTGCCGCAGCTCGCCTCCGCCGCCCCCGACCCCGGCTCACCGGTCAAGGTCAACCAGGTCGCCTACGTGCCGGGGCTGCCCAAGCAGGCCACCGTCGTGAACTCCGCGAACTCCCCGCTCGGCTGGACGCTGCGCAACGCCGGCGGCGCCACGGTCGCCTCCGGGCAGACCACGGTACGGGGCACCGACGCGCTCTCCGGCGACCCGGTGCACATCGCGGACTTCTCGGCCTACGACACCCCGGGCACCGGCTACGTGCTGTCGGTGGGCGGGAGCAACAGCTACCCCTTCGACATCTCGGCCGACCCGGTGCGCCGGCTGCGCGGTGACTCGCTGGCGTTCTTCTACCACCAGCGCAGCGGCACCCCGATCGACGCCCAGTACGTCGGTTCCCGCTACGCCCGCCCGGCCGGGCACGTCAACGTCGCCCCCAACCGGGGGGACAACAACGTGCCGTGCCGCACCTCCTGCGGTTACACCCTGGACGTGCGCGGTGGCTGGTACGACGCCGGTGACCAGGGCAAGTACGTGGTCAACGGCGGCCTGTCCACCTGGCAGCTGCAGAACATCTACGAGCGCACGCTGTACGTGAACGGGGCCGACAAGTCCGCCGTCGCCGACGGCACGCTGGCCATCCCCGAGCGGTCCAACGGGGTGCCGGACGTGCTCGACGAGTCCCGCTGGGAGTTGGAGTTCCTGCTCAAGATGCAGGTGCCGGACGGCCGGACCAACGCCGGCATGGTGCACCACAAGATCCACGACCAGAACTGGACCGCGCTGCCCACCCGTCCGGAGCTGGACAGCGAGCCCCGGCTGCTCTCCCCGGTGAGCACCGCCGCCACCCTCAACATGGCGGCGGTGGCGGCCCAGGCGTCCCGGCTGTGGAAGCCGTTCGACGCCTCCTTCGCCTCCCGGGCCCTGGCCGCCGCCGAGAAGGCGTACGCCGCGGCGAAGGCCAACCCGAACCGGCTCGCCCCCGCCACCGACAACACCGGCGGCGGCGCGTACGAGGACAACACCGTCACCGACGAGTTCTACTGGGCGGCTGCCGAGCTGTACGCCACCACCGGCTCGACGGGCTACCGCAACGACCTGAGCAGCTCCCCACACGCCCGGGGAGCGGGCTTCACCCGGGGCGCGTACGACTGGAGCTGGACGGCCGGGCTGGGTGACACCACCCTCGTGCTGGTGCCGACCGGCCTGGCCAGCGGCGACGTGAGCGCGATCCGGTCGGCGATCGTCGGTTTCGCCGACCGGATGCTCGCCCAGATCGCCAACCAGGGCTACCCGGCCCCGGGCAGCGGCAACGGCACGTACTACTGGGGTTCCAACGGCGCGGTCGCCAACAACGCCAATGTGCTCGCCCTGGCCTACGACCTGACCCGCACGACGCGGTACCGCAACGGCGCCTTCGCCGCCTACGACTACCTGCTCGGCCGCAACCCGCTCAACCAGTCCTACGTGGCCGGGTACGGGGACAAGCCGGTGCGCAACCTGCACCACCGGTTCTGGGCCAACCAGAACGACGGCTCGCTGCCCACCGCGCCGCCCGGCTCGCTCTCCGGCGGCCCGAACAGCGAGTTGCAGGACCCGGTCGTGCAGGCCCAGCTCGGTGGCTGCAAGCCGCAGAAGTGCTTCATCGACGACATCGGCGCGTACTCGGTCAACGAGGTGGCGATCAACTGGAACGCGGCGCTGGCCTGGCTGGTGCACTGGGCGGCCGAGCAGGCCGGCAGCGGCACCGGCCCGGACCCGACGCCGACCCCCACGGTGACGCCGCCGCCGACCACCACGCCGCCCCCGCCGACCACCACGCCGCCGCCGGCCGGCGGGTGCGCGGTGACCTACTCGGCGAACAGCTGGAGCACCGGCTTCACCGGCAGCGTCACGTTGGCCAACACCAGCGCGGCGGCCTGGTCGTCGTGGCGGTTGACGTTCCGGTTCACCGGTAACCAGCAGATCAGCCAGGGCTGGTCGGGCCGGTTCAGCCAGAGCGGCAGCGAGGTCACGGTGACCAACGAGAGCTACAACGGCGCGGTCGCGCCGAACGGCTCGGTCAACCTCGGCTTCAACGCCACCTACAGCGGCACCAACGCGACCCCGACCGGGTTCGCGGTGAACGGGACGGCCTGCACCCTGCGCTGACCCGCGCCCGCACCGGGCCGCCCGTCGCACGTCGACGGGCGGTCCGGTCACGGTCCCGTACGGGCCCCGGCCGGTGCGGGACCGGGCGACGCCGCCGGCCGTGTGTCGCCCTTCGGGGGCTGTGGGAGGAATGCTCGGTCTCCACCGGTTCACCACGGTTACGGTGCCCTCAGGTTCATCCGCACCGTGTCGCACCGGGAGAGGACCGACCATGCGCGTGCCCAGCCGAAGCCCCGGCCCCCAACCCGGCGTCACCCCGTCCGCCCCGGCCCGGCGGACGCCCGCCCCGACCCGTCCCGTGCGGCCGGCCGCCCCCGACCTCGACGCCTACCGGCAGGCGGTCGCCGAGCTGCTGGTCGAGGTCGGCGCGCTCGCGGGGACCGCCGGCACCGCCGCCCGTCAGGTGCTGCTCGACCAGCGGCTGCGCGAGCCGGCGATCGCCGACGTGCTCGACGCCACCGGGCAGGGGGTGCTGGGCGCCCGGGAGACCCTGCTGCTGGAGTTGGCCCGCCACCAGCCCGACCGGCCCGCCCCGGGCCCCGACCTGACCGCCCTGGTCCGGATCTACCTGCTGTCCCGCATCGACCTGATGTGGTGGCGGGACACGACGGCCCTGGCGACCGACGAGCAGGTCGACACGCACCCCGACCTGATCGACCTGGAATGGCTGCGCCGTCGTGGTCTGCTCGGCTTCCGCTACCGGGAACAACCGGGAAGCGTCCTGGGCCGGGGGGTGCGCGCCGTCCGGGGCCGGCTGCTGCCGGATACCGCCCCGCCCACCGCCGGTGTGCCGTTGCGCCGGACCCGCCGCGAGGTCGTCGCGCTCCTCAACGACCTGGCCCGGGAGTTCGCCCGGTCCGCCCCGCCCGGCACCCCGCCGCTGTGGGTGACCAACCTGGCCCACAGCGCCGAACACCGGTACCGGCTGCGCCGGCTCGGCCAGCCGGCCATGCTGCCCAGCGGCCACTGCCTCGGCTGGGCGGTGGACCTGGAACTGGCCTGGTACGCCCGGTTCGGCGCGCGGGACGTGCTGGCCGAGATCCTGCTGGCCCGGCAGGCCGCCGGTGAGCTGAACGTCATCGACGAGGGTCCCGCCTGGCACGTCTGCCTGGCCCCCGCCGCCCGCGCCCGGCTGCGCTCGGCGTACGAGGCCGAGATGGGGATCTGAACGCCGACCGTGCCCACGCGGGCGGGACACCGCCGCCGGGTCAGCCGACGACCAGCAGGGCGAGCACCGCGGCGACGGTGCCGAGCACCGCGACCACCGCGCTGGTCGCCACGAACCGGCCCAGCGGCACGGTCACCCCGGCGGCGCGGCAACGCTCGAACCACAGCAGGGTCGCCAGCGACGCCCACGGCACCGCCAGCGGGCCGACGTTGGTGCCGATCAACAGCGCCAGCAGCCGGGTCCCGTCTCCGGGTGGGAGCACCGCCTCACCGGCCAGGTAGGCGGGCAGGTTGTTGACCAGGTTGGCCAGTAACGCCCCGGTGCCCCCGGCGCGCAGCGCCCCCACCGTGCCCCCGGCGTCCCCGAGCAGCACGGAGACCAGGTCGTCCAGCCCGTGCCGGCCGAGGGTCTGCACCACCAGGAACAGGCCGGTCACGAAGACCAGCAGCCGCCAGGGCAGCAGCGCCGGGCGCAGGGTCCGCCGGGACCGGACCGCGAAGCCGACCACCACCAGCCCGGCGGCGACGGCGGCGGCCACCCCGATCTCCACCCCGGCCAGGATGCCGGCGACGAGCAGCAGACAGCCGGCGACCGCCGTGCCGAACAGCAGCCGGTCCGCCGGCCGGTGCGGTGGGGGAGGGGTGAACCGGTCGGCGTCGCGCCGCCCCCGCCGCCAGTACCACAGCCACAACCCCGCCATGGTCACCCCGATCGCCGCGACCTGCGGCAACGCCATCCGGGCCGCGTACGCCGCCGGGGTCAGCGCGATCCGGTCGGCGGCGAGCAGGTTGGTCAGGTTCGACACCGGCAACAGCAGGCTGGCGGTGTTGGCCAACCAGACCGTGGTCATCGCCAGCGGCCCCGGGGCGGTGCCCAGCCGGCGGGCCAGCGCGATCATCACGGGGGTGAGCAGGACCGCGGTGGTGTCCAGGTTGAGGGCGATGGTGGTGAGCGAGGCGAACCCGACGCAGAGCAGGAACAGGCCGGCGAAGCTGCCCCGCGCGGCGATCGCCAGCCGGGTGGCCAGCACGTCGAACACCCCGGCGACGGCGGTCAGCTCGGCGAGCACCACCACCGCGCCGAGGAAGAGCAGCAGTGGCAGGATGCGGTGCAGGGTCGCCGCGGCGTCGGCCCGGGGCAGCAGCCCGGTGGCCACCGCGCCGAGGCCCAGCAGGGCCAGCCCGATCGCCACCCGGTCCAGCGGGTGCAGCCTCGGACGGTGGTGCCGTCGGGTCGGTACGGGCGGTGTCCCGCCGGCAGGTGTCACGGCGCACGATCCTCGCACAGCCGGCCCTGCTCCGACGCCGGTTGGCCGCAACTGCCCGCCCGACGACCCCGTACCGGCGGGCCCGACATCGACGTGCGCGGTTCCCGCCACGGTGGACATCCCGGCACGGCTGCCCTAGCGTTCAGGAGATATGCGCAGGATGCTGCTGGGGGCCGGACTGGCCCTGTCGCTCGTCGCCACCGGCTGTGCCCAGGCCACCCCGACGGATCGGGCCACTCCGACCGAATCGGACCGGACCGCCTCGGCATCGGCGTCCGCGAGCCCGCCGGTCGCCTCCCGGCAGGACCCGGAGCAGGCCCGGCGTACGCTGGACAGCCTGCGCAAGGTCGACGACCTGCCGCTCTACGAGATGACCTACGTCGGCGGCTACGACCCGACGGTGGGCACCGACGCCCGGCCGGACACCGGCCCGTTCGGCTGCTCGTTGTTCGCCGCCTCCGGTGACCCGGCCCGGCCGTTGTTCGCCCGCAACTTCGACTGGGACGCCAACCCGGCGATGGTGCTGCGCACCGACCCACCCGAGGGCTACGCCTCGGTCTCCCTGGTCGACCTGTCCTACCTGGGGGTGGGCCCGGACCCGACCGGGGACCGCCGGCTGCTCGACGCGCCGTTGCTGCCCTTCGACGGGATGAACGAGCGGGGGCTGGCCGTCGGGCTGGCCGCCGACGACAACGCCACCGCGAAGCCTGTGCCGGGCCGGCCCACCGTCGGGTCGGTGCGCATCCTGCGGTTGGTGCTGGACCGGGCGGCCACGGTGGACGAGGCGGTGGCGCTGTTCGGCCGGCACAACCTCGACTTCGACGGCGGGCCCCCACTGCACTACCTGCTCGCCGACGCGGGCGGCCGGTCGGCGGTGGTCGAGTTCGTCGACGGGACGATGCGGGTGCAGCGGGGGCAGGGGCGGTGGCAGGCGCTGACCAACGTGCCGGTGGTCGACGTACCCGAGCAGCAGCGTCGCCGCGACCGCCGCTACGGCGTCCTCGCGGCGGCGCTGGACGCGGCCGACGGCCGGGTCGACCCGACGGCGGCGCTGCGCCTGCTGGACCAGGTCCGGCAGGGGCACACCCGCTGGTCGGTGACGTACGGGCTGCGTGACGGTGAGGTCCGGCTGGTCACCGTGGCCGGCGGTGGCACGGAACGCCGTTACCAGTTGCCGATCCGCTGACCCCGCCACCCGCGCGTCCCTGCACGCACGGCGTCCCTGCACCACGAACGGCCCGGCCCCAGCGGGCCGGGCCGTTCGTCGTCGGTTGGTCGGGCTACCAGCTCAGGTAGCCGGCCTGGGTCTGCACGTTCAGCTCGGGCATCCGGACCAGGTCGGCCGTCCAGGTGCGCCAGTCGTTGAGCTTGAGCACGTCCAGCCCTTTCTGGATGTCGCTGGAGTAGATGTGCCCGTTGTAGTAGTAGGTCGACCAGGCGCCGCCGGTGGTGAGCTGGGTGTCCGACAGCGGCCCGCGCTCCCAGAAGCCGATCTCCTTCGGCCGGGTCGAGTCGGTGAAGTCCCAGACCGAGACCCCGCCCTGGTACCACGCCTGCACCATGATGTCCTTGCCGAGTACGGGGATCAGCGAGCCGTTGTGGGCCACGCAGTTCTCGGTGTCGGCGTTGGTGCGGGGGATCTTGTAGTAGCTGCGGAAGACCATCGTGCGGGCGTCGCCCCGACCGGTGATGTCGTAGACGGCGTCCGCGCCCCGGTTCGGGCCGACGATCTCGTTGCAGGTGGCCGCGCCGCCGCCGCCGAGTTCGTCGGTGAACACCACCTTGGTCCCGGCGTTGTTGAACGTCGCCGAGTGCCAGAACGCGAAGTTCGCCGTGTCCCGCACCCGGTTGATCACCCGGGGTGCCTCCCGGTCGCGGATGTCGAGCAGGACGCCGTCGCCCATGCACGCCCCGGCGGCCAGGTCCTTGGCCGGGTAGGCGGTGATGTCGTGGCAGCCGGTGGTGGCCGAGGTCTGCCCGGGGATGCCCTCGTAGCCGCCGTCGGGGAAGAGGTTCGGGGTGGCCACCACCGACGCCTCGGTGGGCTTGTGCACCGGGACCTTCACGATGGAGATCGAATCGTGCGGCGGCTGGCAGTCGGGGAAGTCGGCCCGGGGGCTGTACGACGACACGTACAGGTAGACGGCCCTGCGGTCCTTGCCGGGGACGAGGGTGTGGGTGTGTGAGCCGCAGGCGGTCTCCACCGACTTGACGTAGCGCGGGTTGGCCTTGTCGCTGATGTCGAAGACCTTGATGCCCTCCCAGGACTCCTTCACCGTCGCCGGTTGGCTCGCGCTGGCGCACGAGTCGTCGGTGCGGGACGAATCGGTGGAGAGGAAGAGCAGGTCGCCGTAGACCGAGATGTCGTTCTGCGAGCCGGGGCAGAGCACCTGCGACACGATCTTCGGCGCGCTGGGGCGGCCGATGTCGTAGACGACGAAGCCGTTGTAGTTGCCGACGAAGGCGTACCGGCCCTGGAAGGCCATGTCGGTGCCGAGCGCGCTGGTGGTGTCGAACGGCGCCTGCTTGGGCAGGTTGGCGACCTGGCGCAGGTTGGGGCTGCTGGAGATCTCGTCGACGTCGAGGCCGGGGGCCGCCGGCGTCCCGCTCTCCGTCGCGGTGGCCGGTGCGGCGTTGCCTGCCGGGCTGGTGGCGACGCTCGCCACCAGCAGGCCGGCGGCGACCACGCTGACGATCTTCAACTGCCGTGGTCGGGGCAGGGGGAACCTGATCATCGGCGGAACCCTTCGAAAGGGGACGATGCGCGCCTGACACCTTACCGGCCAGTGATGACAGTTGATGTGATTCGCGCCACATCAATCCGCGGTGATGAATGGATACGATCGCGTCGACCTCGACCGGAGGGGGAGTCGCATGACCGGCCCACGTGGACGCGTCCTGCTCGCCGTCACAGTCGCCGCCGCCGTCCTGGTGTCGGTCGGGGTGGCCCTGCGCCCCGACGACCGGCCGTCCCCGGCGGCCCAGGGCCGCACGGCCACCCCGACGCCGACCCTCCCGACGGACGCTCCGGCGGTGATCGTGCCCGGCCGGCCGGGCGAGCCCGCCGTGACCCGGCCCGCACAGGAGGTCCGCGAGCCCGGCACGCCCCGGTACAACACCCTCGACGTCTGGTTCGTGCGGATGATGATCCCGCACCACCAGCAGGCCCTCCAGTTGGCCGCGCTGGCCCCCGACCGGGCCGCCAGCGCCCAGGTCAAGGCGATCGCCGCGCGGATCCGTGGTGCCCAGGCACCCGAGGTCGGGCTGCTGCGCGGCTGGCTCGACGCCCGTGGCCTGGCCGCCGAGGCACCCGGCCACGAGCACGGCCGGATGCCGGGCATGCAGAGCCCCGAGGCGATCCGGCAGCTCACCGACGCCCGGGGCGTCGCCTTCGACCGGCTCTTCGTGCGCCTGATGACCGCCCACCACGAGGGCGCGGTGACGATGGCCACCCAGTTGCTCTCCGCCGGCGCCGACCAGCAACTCAACGAGTTCGCCACCGCGGTGGCGACCGAGCAGACCGTGGAGATGACCCGGCTACGCGAGCTGCTCTGAGCCCCGGCCGGGCCAGGGCCCGCATCGACCCCGAACGGGGCACTACGCTCGGTCACCGTGAGCCGTACCCTCTTCGGTCGCCCGCTGCGCGGCGTCGCCTTCGACGTCTGCGTCAGCGCGCTGGTGGTGCTCTTCACCCTGGTCACGGCGGCAGCCCAACCCGGCCTGTCGGCCCAGCCCGGTGGCTGGCCGTCCGCGCTGGTCGGCCTGGCCATGGCGGTGGCCCTGCTGTTCCGGCGCGGCCACCCGTCGCTGGTCGCGGTGCTCGTCGCCGGGCTGGCGTTGACCCAGGTGGTCGCCGGCTGGGGTCCGCTGGCCTACGACGTCGCCGTGCTGATCGCCCTCTACAGCGTGGTCAAGTACGCCGACCGGCTGCGCGACGGCATGCTGGCCGGTGCCGTCGCCGCCGTCGGGGTGCTGCTGGCCGCCTCGCAGGCCCAGACCAACGTCGCCTGGTGGGCCCCCGCGATCTACTTCGGGCTGATCACCGGCGGGGTGTGGCTGGCCGCGTTGAACGTCCGCACCCGCCGCCTCTACGTGCTCAGCCTGGAGGAACGGGCCGCCACGCTGGAACGCGAGCGGGAGGCCGAGGCCCGCGCGGCGGTGGTCGGCGAACGGGCCCGGATCGCCCGCGAGCTGCACGACGTGGTGGCCCACAGCATGGCGGTGATGATCGTGCAGGCCGACGGGGCCCGCCTGCTGTTCGACCGGGAGCCGGAGACCGCCCGGCAGGCGGTGAAGGTGGTCGCCGACACCGGCCGGCAGGCACTGGAGGAGATGCGGCGGCTGGTCGACGTGCTGCGCGAGCCCAGCCCACCGGAGCCGACCACCGGCCCGGGCGCGGTCACCCCGAGCACCGAACCGGAACGCCGCCGCGCCACCGTCGCCGAGCTGCCCGCACTGGTGGGCCGGTTCCGCGACGCCGGTCTGCGGGTCGAGTACCTTGCCAGGGAGGTGCCGGCCACCCTGCCACCCGGGCTCGACCTCACCGTCTACCGGGTGGTGCAGGAGGCCCTCACCAACGCCCTCAAGCACGCCGGGGTCGGCGCGCACGCCACGGTCGCGCTGGGCGTCGACGACGGGCTGGTGGTCCGGGTGAGCGACGACGGGCGCGGACGCCCGCCGACCCGGCCGGCGCCCTCCGGCGGCCACGGCCTGGTCGGGATGCGCGAGCGGGTCGGCGTGTACGACGGCCAACTCACCGCCGGACCCCGTACCGGTGGCGGGTGGCAGGTCGAGGTACGGCTGCCGCTACCGTCGACCCCGGACCCGGAGGTGATCGCGGCATGACGGTACGAGTGGTGATCGTGGACGACCAGGCGCTGGTGCGGGCCGGCTTCCGGATGGTGCTGGACTCCCAGCCTGACCTGACGGTCGTCGGCGAGGCGATCGACGGGGCGGACGCGTTGCGGGTGCTGGCCGGGGTCCAGGCCGACGTGGTGGTGATGGACCTGCGGATGCCGACCATGGACGGGGTGGAGGCGACCCGCCGCATCTGTGCCGCCTCCGCCGACGGCCGGCCCCGGGTGCTGGTGCTGACCACCTTCGACACCGAAGCGGACGCGTTCGCCGCGCTGCGCGCCGGGGCCAGCGGGTTCCTGCTCAAGAACGTGCCACCGGAGGAGTTGCTGGCGGCCATCCGGGTGGTCGCCGAGGGCGACTCGGTGGTCGCCCCGTCGATCACCCGCCGGCTGCTCGACCGGTTCGCCGACCGGCTCGGCCCCGCCCCCACCGAGGACCCGCGCCTGGCCCAGCTCACCGACCGGGAGCGGGAGATCCTGCTGCTGGTCGCGCAGGGCCTGGCCAACGCCGAGATCGCCGCCCGGGTGCACGTCGCCGAGGCGACGGTGAAGACCCACGTCGGCCGGATCCTGGCCAAGCTCCAGCTCCGCGACCGGGTCCAGGTGGTGGTCCTGGCCTACGAGAGCGGCCTGGTCACCCCGGGCGGCTGAGCCCGGGTACGACCTGGGGCGTACGGGTGTCCCGGTTCGGGGCGACCTGTGGCGGAGTCGGCCCGAGCGGGCGGGTGGACGCCGGGCGGCGGGCCGCTGCCTAGCGTCGGAGGGGACCGCACCACGCCGACCGGGAGTGCCCATGTCCGTGCCCACCGTCGCCCACCCCGCGCCCCACCCACCCACCGTCGCCGGCCGTCGCCCCACCGGCTGCCGCCCGCCCGTGGGGTCCACCGCCCGCCGTCCGCCCGTGGAGTCCGGGGCCGTGCCGCGCCGGGCCGTCGGCCGGGACCGGCGGTGACCGGGATGTGGCGGCTGACCCTGCGTACGCTGCGCGCCGACGCCCTGCGTCTGCTGCTCTCCTCGGTGGCGATCGTGCTCGGGGTCGCGTTCGTCGCCGGCACGCTGATGCTCACCGACGGCATGCAGGCCGGGGCGTACGAGCGGGCCGGTGCCTTCGACCGGCACACCGACCTGGGCGTCTACGCCGACCGGACCACCCTGCCGCCGTCCCTGGTCGACCGGGTGCGCACGGTCGACGGGGTGGCCGAGGCCGCCGGGGAGCTGACCGCCCTCGTCGGGGTGGTCGGCGTCGACGGCCGGCCGGTGCTCGGCGTCGGGTTGCTCGCCGCGATCCCCACCGGGCCCGCGTTGCGCTCCTACGACGTGATCGCCGGCCGGCTGCCCGACCGGCCCGGCGAGGTGGTCCTCGACGCGCCCACGGTCGCCGCGCAGGGGTTCACGCTCGGTGGCCCGGTCGGCGTCGGCGGCGCGACCGGCCCGGCCCGCCCGTACACCCTGGTCGGCACCGTCGACGTGGCCGGAACCACACGCGACGTCGGCGGCCCGTTCGTCGGGTTGGTCGGCGCGGACGCGCTGGCCGTCAGCGGGCGGCCGGGCTACGACCGGATCATGGTGGCCGCCGCGCCGGAAACGGCGGGGGCAGCCCTGGCCGGCCGGGTGGCCGCCGTGGTCGGTGGGGACGCCATGGTGAAGTCGCGGCAGAGCATCCTCGACGAGGCCGTCGAGGACGGGGTGCGTGACCTGGACCAGTTCCGCCTGGTGCTGCTCGTCTTCGCCGGGGTGGCGGTGGTGGTGGCCGGGTTCGTCATCGCCAACACCTTCGCCATCGTGCTCGCCCAGCGGACCCGGCGGACCGCGCTGCTGCGGCTGGTCGGGGCCCGCCGGGGGCAGGTCTTCCGGGCCGCCGTGCTGGAGGCGGCGGTGCTCGGGCTGGCCGGCTCGGCCCTCGGGGTGGCGCTCGGTGTCGGGCTGGCCGCCGGGGCGGCGGCCCTGACCCCCCGGCTCGACCTGCCGCTGTCCGTCGCCGGTCTGACGGTGACCGCCCGGACGGTCGGGCTCAGCCTGCTGCTCGGCACCCTGGTCACCGTCGGGTCCGCACTGCTGCCCGCCTGGCAGGGCACCCGGGTGCCGCCGATGGCCGCCCTCACCGACGCCGCCGGGCAGCCGGCCCGGGGTGCCGGGCGGGCCCGGCTGACCCTCGGCGCGCTGGTCGGCGTCGCCGGCATCGCCGCGTTGGCCGGGGCCGCCGCCGTCGGGCAGATCGCCCTGGTCGCCGTGGGTGGGGTGCTGTCCTTCTTCGGGATAGTCATGTTCGGTCCGCTGCTGGTGCCGGTGCTGGTCCGGTTGCTCGGCCGGCCGTTGCGACCGGTGTTCGGGGCCACCGCCGCGCTCGCCGTGGCCAACGCGGCCCGCAACCCGCGCCGGGTGTCGGCGACCGCCACCGCCCTGGTGATCGGCATCGGCCTGGTCTCGGCGTTCGTGGTCGGTGCCGGCAGCGTCAAGGTGGGCGTCGAGCGGGCGGTCGACGCTCGCATCGGTGTCGACTTCGTGGTCACCGGCGTCGGTGTCGGGCTGCCCGCCCCGCTCGCCGGGGAACTGGCCGCCCGACCCGAGGTGGGGGTGGTGCACGAGCACCGTAACCGGGTCGTCGACGGCGTCGAGCTGCGGTCGGCGCACCCGGCGCTGGCTCGGCGTACCCTCGACGCGGTCGACGCCGGGGACGTCGCGGACCTGGGGCCGGGGACGGTGCTGGTGCACCGGGAGTTGGCCGCCGCCCGGGGCTGGCGGGTGGGGTCGACGGTCACCGTCGCCGGGCGTCCGTTCCGGGTGGCCGCCGTGGTCACCGCCGACGGCCCGACGTCGCAGGGGGTGCCCGCCGGGCACGTGGTCGACCTGGCCGACGCCGACTTCACCGCGCTCTACCCCGACGAACGCGGCCAGCTGGCCGAGGTCGAGCCGGCCGACGGGGTGTCCGCCGAGCGGGCCCGCGCCGCCATCGGGGCGGTGGTCGCCCGGTACCCGACGGTGAACCTGCTGGACCAGGCCGCCTACAAGAAGACGCTCACCGGCACGGTGGACATGCTGCTCGCCTTCGTCACCGCGCTGCTCGGCCTGGCCGTGGTGATCGCCCTGGTCGGCGTGGCGAACACGCTCAGCCTGTCGGTGGTGGAGCGGAGCCGGGAAAACGCCGTGCTGCGTGCCGTGGGGCTGTCCCGGGGACGGATGCGCCTGCTGCTGGCCGTCGAGGCGGTGCTGACCGCCCTGGTCGGTGCGTTGCTCGGCACCGCGCTGGGCATCGCGGTCAGCGCCGGGACGGTGGCCTTCGTGGCCCGGCTGGGTGGCGGCTTCACGCTGGTGCTGCCCTGGGGGCGGCTCGGGCTGATCCTGGCCGTGGCCGTGCTCGCCGCGCTGGCCGCCTCGGTGCTGCCGGCCCGCCGTGCCCTGGCCCGTCCGGTGGTGGAGGCGCTCGGCGCGGAGTGACCCCGTAGTCGCCCGCCGGCCCCGGCGTCGTCGCCGGCCGGCGGGCCGCTGCGCCCCGGGCGGGGGCGTCGCGCGTCCCGGGGCAGCGGTCAGAGGCGTTCCACCATGTCACCCCGGCACCGGTCCCGGGTGTCGAAGACGTACCGGGCGTGCCGGGTGACCAGGTCGTAGTCGAAGCTGTCGTGGTCGGTCACCAGGACCACCGCGTCGGCTGCGGCGATCTCCCGCGCGGTCAGCTCCACGACCAGCACCCCGCCCGGGATGTGCTGCGGCTCCGCGTACGGCTCGACCGCGCGTACGTCCGCGCCGAGCGCCTGCAACCGCCGGGCCACGTCCACCGCCGGCGAGTCGCGCATGTCCCCGGTGTTCTTCTTGTACGCCAGCCCGAGCAGCAGCAACCGGGCCCCGTTGACCGGCCGGCCGATCCGGTTCAACCCGGCCATCACCCGCTGGGCCACGTGCTCGGGCATCTGGTGGTTGATGTCGTCGGCCAGCTCGATGAACCGGAACGGTCGGCCCAGGGTGCGCTTGACCTGCCAGGACAGGTAGCACGGGTCGATCGGCAGGCAGTGCCCGCCGACCCCTGGGCCGGGGCGGAACGGCATGAACCCGAACGGTTTGGACGACGCGGCCTCGATGGCCTGCCAGGCGTCGATGCCCAGTTGGTGGGAGGCCATCGCCAGTTCGTTGATCAGCGCGATGTTGACCTGGCGGAAGGTGTTCTCGATCAGTTTGGTCAGCTCGGCGACCCGGGTGGAGTCCACCGGCACCGTCCGTTCGACCAACCGCCGGTAGAAGCCGTCCACCCGCGCCAGCGACGCCGCGTCCACCCCGGACACCACCTTCGGGGTGTTCTCCAGCCGCCAGGTGGGGTTGCCCGGGTCGATCCGTTCGGGGCTGTAGCCGAGGTGGAAGTCACCCGGGCTGCGCAGCCCGCTCGCCGCCTCCAGCAACGGCCGGAGCAGGTCCTCGGTGGTCCCCGGGTAGGTGGTCGACTCCAGTACCACCGTGCAGCCGGGCCGGACGTACGGGCCGACGGCGGTGCCGGCCTGCTCGACGTAGCTCAGGTCGGGGGCCCCGTCGCGCAACGGGGTGGGTACGGTGATCACGCAGATGTCGAAACCCTCGGCGTCCGGGTACTCGGTGCTCGGCCGGTACCGGCCGCTGGCGAGGGCGCGGCCGAGCCGGTCTGCCCCGATGTCCTCGACGAAGGATTCGCCGGAGGCGAGCCGCTTGACCCGGTCGGCGTCGACGTCCAACCCGACCACGTCCAGTCCGGCTTCGACGGCGCGCATGGCCAGCGGCAGTCCGACGTATCCCTGGCCGATGACGACGAGTTTCTCTGCGTTCACCCGGGCTCCCTGCAAGCGTGTCCTTGCACGGAGCCTAGATGGCGATATAGCGATCTACGCCCGTTTTGGCGTTCCTGGGGTCTCTAGGGGCGTTCCTGCCCAAACGAGAGGATCGTTCAGTTGTCGGCCGGCGGCATGCCGTCGCCGCCCCCGCCACCCGCGTCGGGCGTGGGCGGCGTCGTCTCCGGCGGGGTCGGCCCGGCGGGGGTCGTCGGAGCCGGGGTGGTCCCGGCGGGGGTCGTCGTCTCCACCGGCGTGGCCGGTGCGGACTTGGTGGGCAGCGACTGCGACGAGCCGTTCGGCAGCGGCGTCGGACTGACCGAGGCCGACGGCGACGGCTTCGCAGTCTGGTTGCCCGGCCGGTTCGGCCGCTCCGTCTCCTGGGGGCCGGTCTGCTCGACGACCGCCGGGAGCTCGCTCTGCTCGGTGGGCGCCACCGCCGGACCGGTGCTGCGGATGTTCGGCACGCCGTTGTCGAGCGACTTCGCGGCACCCAGGGCGGCACCGAGCGCGGTCAACGCGACCAGTACCGCGGCCAACGCGCCGACCAGCGAGCCCCGACGGGTTCGTCCCGACCCCGCCCCGACCACCGTCCTGGGCGTCTGCGCCCCGACGAGGCGGGGGGTGTTCGCCCCGGACGGGTCGCGCAGCGGCGGTGTCACCAGGGCGGTCATGGCGGTCGCGGTGCCGTCGCCACTCGCGGCGCGGGCGGCGGCGGCCATCTCGGCACCGGTGGCGAAGCGGTCCGCGGGGTCCTTCTCCAACGCCCGGGCCACCAGGGCCCGCACCGGAGCCGGGATGTCCGCCGGCAGCTCCGGCGGCTCGTCGTCCAGATGGCGTACGGCCACCTGGAGCGGGTTGTCCCCGGTGAACGGCGGCTGCCCGGTCAGGCAGCAGTGGGCCACCGCGCCCAGGGCGTAGATGTCGGTGGCGGCCGAGACCGGCCGACCGGACGCCTGTTCGGGTGCCATGTAGAGGGCGGTGCCCGGCACCGCGTTCGTGCTGGTGATACTGGTCACATTGGTGGAGCGGGCGACGCCGAAGTCGACCAGCACCACCGTGCCGTCCTCCTGCACCAGCAGGTTGCTCGGCTTGACGTCGCGGTGCACGATCCCCCCGGCGTGCGCGGCGTGCAGGGCCTGGGCGACCTGGGCCACGACCGACATCGTCTCGGTCACGTCCAGGTGACCGGCCGACTCGATCCGGCGCGACAGCGGCTCGCCCTCGACGAACTCCATGACGAGGTAGTCGGCCCGGGTGCCGTCGGCGAGCCGGTCCTCACCGCAGTCGAAGACCTGGACGATGCCGGGGTTGCGCAGCGCGGCCATGATCCGCGCCTCGGAGCGGAACCGGGCGATGAAATCGGGGTCCGAGACGAGCGCCGGCAGCAGCACCTTCACCGCGACCTGGCGACCGAGAACCAGGTCGGTGGCACGCCAGACATCGCCCATGCCGCCGGTGGCGACACGTTCGTCCAGGCGGTAGCGACCGCTGAGCACGACCTCGGATGACAACACCCCCATACCGTACCCAGGGTCCTCCCGTCCGGCAGACGGCGATATCCCTTCCGGGATTTCGGGGGGCGGCCCAATGGAGGTCACCCCTGACCGGCGGTGACCGGCACCCCACCCAAGGTCACCGGTGACGGGTCGTCGACGTCGTCCGCCCGATGGGATGACCCGGGGTGTCGAGAGCCAGGTGTCCCGGCGGCGATGCGGGCACGGCGACGCGCCACCAGGGAGTTGATCTATCTCACCCTTTCCGGCCCGATGTCCGCTTGCCTCCGCCGCCTCCGGCTCCTAATGTTGCCCACTCTGGCCCGTCCCGGCGCCGGTACCGCGCGCAGACCGACGCCGTACCCCGCGCGGCGGTGGCAGAGAAGTCATCCGGCGTGAGGTGCGATCGGGTCAGCGGGGGGCTGAAGGTGCGCGAGGTGGTCCGCTGGGCTGGCCGGGGCTACGGCACGCGTCCGCCCGCCACCGGCCCGGGTCGTCCGCTGGGAACGACGCGGCCGTGACCGGTGACCTGACCGAAGCGGTCGTCGCAGCGCAGGCCGGTGACGAGGAGGCGTTCCGCATCCTCTACCGCAGCCTCCAGCCGGGTCTGCTGCGCTACCTCACCGCGCTCGTCGGCCCCGACGCCGAGGACGTGGCCTCCGAGACCTGGTTGCAGATCTCCCGGGACCTGTCCCGGTTCACCGGCGGCGAGTTCCGTGCCTGGGCGGTGACCATCGCCCGGAACCGGGCCATGGACCACCTGCGCCGTCAACGTCGCCGCCCGTCCCTGCCGGTGCCGGTGCAGGAACTCAACGACCTCGCCGGGGATGCCGACACCGCCGAGCGGGCCGGCGAGACGATCGGGACGGAGTCCGCGCTGGCGCTGATCGCCACCCTGCCACCCCGGGAGGCGGAGGCGGTGCTGCTGCGGGCGGTGATCGGGCTCGACGCCGAGACCGCCGGGCGGGTGCTCGGCCGGCGACCGGGTGCGGTCCGTACGGCCGCCCACCGGGGGTTGCGCCGGCTGGCCGCGTTGCTGGACCGTGGCGATGAACCCGAGCCGTCCGACGGCGAGCGGGTCGCCCCGCCCCGCCCCCGCCCGACGCCCCAGGTGTCCCGGGCCGAGCCGGCGGACGGCTGACATGAGGGGAGACTGGATGAACGTCGGCCGGTCGGCCCGAGCCGGCCGGACGGTGGACCGGGCCGAGGCCGAGCGGCTGCTCGACCAGGCCGGTGTCGACGCCCCGCCGGCCACCGCCGAGCCGCTCGCCCGGTTGCTGGCCGCTGCCGCCGCCCCGGCCCGGCCCGGTGAACTCGCCGGCGAGCAGGCGGCGGTCGTGGCCTTCCGGGCCGCGCGGGCCGCCGGGGTTCCCGCCCCCGCCGTGGTCGCCCGCCGGGGCCGCCGGTTGACCACCGGCGTGGTGACGTGGATCGCCGCGCTGGCCGCCACCGCCACCGCCGGGGTGGCCTTCGCCGCCGTCACCCGGGACGGGCCCGCCGAGCGGGTGCCCGGCCCGGCTCCGTCGTCCACCACCGCCACCCCCACCGCCGCCGGGTCGGCACGGCCCACCCCGCAGCGGTCCGGCCCGGTCCGGCAGGACCCGACGCGACGTCCCCCCTCGGGCCCGGGCGGTGCCCCCTCCGCCCCCGGGACGGTCCCCGGCCCCGGAGGTCCGGCCGGGACCGCCAAGGTGACCGGGCAGTGCCGGGCCTACCTGGCCAAGTCGCCCGAGCAGCGGGAGAAGGCGTTGACCAAGCCCGGCTTCGCCGAGGTGGTGGCCGCCGCAGGCGGGGCGGACCGGGTGGAGGCGTACTGCCGCCAACTCGTCCCGGGACGCCCACCGGGGGCACCTTCCGCCGGTCCCGGCGGAGGCCCCGGCCGTAAAAATTAGTCGAAAAGGCTTCACAAAAATTTCTTCCCGTCCGGTCTGCGAGATCGGTCCGGGAGAAAGAGGATGGAGGCACGACAGGGTCGGCCGCCACGGCCGTTCCCGACCGGTCGGCGCGGCCGGATCCCAGCGTCGGAGAGGGGCCGTCTCGTGGTGACATCGCCGGAACTGGACCACACGAGCGTGCTCGGCGAGATCGCCGGTGCCGCCGGCCACCTCGCCCGGATCTGCTTCAAGACCGGGCCACCCACCCTCACCGGCGTCGAACTGGAATGGACCGTCCACGACGCCGCCGACCCCGCCCGACCGTTGAACCGGGCGAGGCTACGAGCGGCACTCGGGCCACACAGCCCACCCACCCTGGACGACACCAGCCCCGCCCACCCTCTGCGGCACGGCAGCACCGTGACCGTCGAGCCGGGTGGGCAGGTGGAGGTGTCCACCGCGCCGCGATCCTCGGTCGCCGCGCTGGTCTCGGCCACCCAGGCAGACATCGACGAACTCGACGCGCTGCTCGCCCGTGCCGGGCTGGTGCTCGGGCGGACCGGCATCGATCCGTGGCGGGCCCCGAGCCCGGTGGTCGACACCCCGCGCTACCGCGCCATGCGCTGCGTCTTCGACCGCCGTGGTCCGGCCGGGCAGACCATGATGTACAGCACCGCCGGCCTCCAGGTCTGCCTCGACATCGGTGAACCCGCCGGACTGGCCGACCGCTGGGCGGCGGTACACGCGGTGGGGCCGGCACTGGTGGCGGCCTTCGCCACCGCCGACCGGCACGCCGGCCGACCCACCGGCTGGGCGTCCGCCCGGATGGCCGCCTGGCTGGACATCGACCCGGCCCGCACCGGTCCCGTCTGGTCGGCCCAGCAGCCCGACCAGGACCCGGTGGCCGCCTGGATCGACTACGTGCTGGCCGCGCCGCTGCTCTGCCTGCGCCACGACGGCCCGGACTGGACACCACCACCGGGGATCACCTTCGCCGACTGGATCGCCGGGGCGCTGCCGCGCCCACCGACCACCGACGACCTGGACTACCACGTCAGCACGCTCTTCCCGCCGGTCCGCCCGCGTGGCTACCTGGAGGTCCGCTACCTCGACGCCCAGCCCGGCCGGGACTGGACCCTCCCGCTGGCCGTGCTGACCGCGCTGCTGCACGACGACCACACGGTCCGGGCGGCTCGGACGATCGCCGCACCGGTGGCCGACCGCTGGCACCCCGCCGCACGGCACGGACTTGCCGACCCGGCCCTGGCCACGGCCGCCGCGGCCCTGCTCGACCTGGCCCGGCAGACGCTGCCGGCGCTGGACCTGCCGACCGAGACCCAGCACGAGATCGACCGCGGGATCCGTCGACGGATCGTCGCCGCACAGAAGGGGGACCGGTGACCACCACCGAAGAACCGGGCACGGGGACCGAGTCGCTGCGCAGCCGGATCGCCGCCGAGCTCGCCCGGACCCGGGCCCGCACCGACGCGCTCACCGCCGCCGTCGACGACGACGACCTGGTCCGTCAGCACTCGACGCTGATGTCACCCCTGGTCTGGGACCTCGCCCACGTGGGCAACCAGGAGGAACTCTGGCTCGTGCGCGACGTCGGCGGGCGGGAGCCGGTGCGGCAGGACATCGACGACCTGTACGACGCCTTCAAGCAGCCCCGCAAGGACCGGCCCGCGTTGCCGCTGCTGCCACCGGCCGAGGCGCGGGCCTACGTGGCGACCGTCCGCGACAAGGTCCACGACCTGCTCGACGGGATCCGGTTCACCGACCGGGCGCTGGTCGCCGACGGGTTCGTCTTCGGCATGATCGTGCAGCACGAGCAGCAGCACGACGAGACCATGCTCGCCACCCACCAGCTGCGTTCCGGCCCACCGGTGCTCGACGCGCCCCCGCCCCCCGAGCCACGGGCACGGGTCGCCGCCGAGGTGCTGGTGCCGGCGGGACCGTTCACCATGGGCACCTCCACCGATCCGTGGGCGCTGGACAACGAACGCCCCGCCCACACCGTCGAGCTGCCCGCGTACGTCATCGACGCCACGCCGGTGACCAACGGGGCGTACCGGGAGTTTCTCGCCGACGGCGGGTACGACGACCCGCGCTGGTGGAGCGCGGCCGGCTGGCGGCACCGCACCGAGGCCGGCCTGACCGCGCCGATGCACTGGCGACGCGACGGCGACGGCTGGGCCTACCAGCGGTTCGGCAGGTGGGCGCCGGTCCGTGACGACGAGCCGGTGGTGCACGTCTGCTGGCACGAGGCGCAGGCGTACGCCCGCTGGGCCGGCAAGCGGCTGCCCACCGAGGCGGAGTGGGAGAAGGCGGCCCGGTGGGACCCGTCGACCGGCCGGTCCCGGCGCTGGCCGTGGGGCGACGACGAGCCGACCGCCGAGCACGCCAACCTGGGGCAACGGCACCTGTGGCCGGCACCGGTCGGGGCCTACCCGGCGGGCGCCTCGCCGCTCGGTGTGCACCAGCTGATCGGCGACGTCTGGGAGTGGACGGCCAGCCCCTTCCACGGTCACCCCGGCTTCGCCGTCTTCCCCTACCGGGAGTATTCGGAGGTGTTCTTCGGCGGCGACTACCGGGTGCTGCGTGGCGGCTCGTTCGGCACCGACCGGGCGGCCTGCCGGGGCACCTTCCGCAACTGGGACCACCCGATCCGGCGGCAGATCTTCAGCGGCTTCCGCTGCGCCCGTGACGCCCGGCCCGAGGAGGCCCACGGGTGACCGGCGGTGTCGCCTGATGTGCCGGCACCTGGCGTACCTCGGTCCCCCGGTGACCCTGCGGTCGCTGCTGTACGACCCGCCGCACTCGCTGGTGCGGCAGTCCTGGGCCCCCCGGGACATGCGTGGCGGCGGCACGGTCAACGTCGACGGCTTCGGTGTCGGCTGGTATCCCGGCACCGGCCGGCCGGGCGGGGACGACGGTCGCGGCGGGGATCCGGTGCGGTACCGCCGGGCCGGCCCGATCTGGTCCGACCCGACCCTGCCCGAGCTGGCCGGGGTGACCACCTCCGGCGCGGTGCTGGCGGCGGTGCGCTCCGCCACGGTCGGCATGCCGGTGCAGGAGAGCGCTGCCGCGCCCTTCGCCGAGGGGCGCTGGCTGTTCAGCCACAACGGGGTGGTGCGCGGCTGGCCGGACTCGGTCGTCGAACTGGCCGGGGGACTGCCGGTGCGGGATCTGCTCACCCTCGACGCGCCGACCGACTCGGCGCTGCTGTGGGCGCTGGTCCGGCACCGGTTGCGGGCCGGCGCGTCGCTGGCCGAGGGGGTCACCGCGACCGTCCGGGAGGTGGCCGCCGCAGCCCCGGGATCACGGCTGAACCTGCTGCTCACCGACGGCGTGTCGGTGGTGGCGAGCGTGTGGGGGCACGCGTTGTCGGTGCGCGCCGACGACGGCACGGCGCTGCTGGCCTCCGAGCCGGTGGACGACGCGCCCGGCTGGCGGGAGGTGCCCGACCGGCGGTGGGTCCGGGCGGGACCGGACGGGGTGCACGTCGGCGAGCTGGAGTGACCCGACGGAACAGGACGTTTTCGGTGCAGGAGAGGACGACATGAGCGCGGAACCGCTGGAGATCTACCTGGAGGAGCGGGACCTCGACCGGGCGCTGCGGTCCGATGTGCGGACCGGGCTCGCGGCCGACCCGAAGTGGCTGCCACCGAAGTGGTTCTACGACGCCCGGGGCAGCGAGTTGTTCGAGGAGATCACCCGGCTGCCGGAGTACTACCCGACCCGGGCGGAACGGGCGGTGCTCGCCGAGCGGGCGGCCGACATCGCGGCGTCGACCGGGGCGAAGACGTTGATCGAGCTGGGCTCCGGTTCGTCGGAGAAGACCCGGCTGCTGCTGGACGCGTTCACCCGGCACGGCGGGCTGGGCACCTTCGTGCCGCTGGACGTGTCGGTGAGCGCGCTGCGGCAGTCCACCGCGCAGATCGCCACCGACTATCCGGCGTTGCGGGTCCGCGGCATCGTCGGTGACTTCACCCGGCAGCTGGACCGGTTGCCGACCGGTGGCCGACGGCTGGTGGCCTTCCTGGGCGGCACCATCGGCAACCTGCTGCCGGCCGAGCGGGTCGGCTTCCTGGCCGCCATGCGGGCGGCCCTGGAGCCGGGCGACCACCTGCTGATCGGCACCGACCTGGTGAAGGACCCGGCGGTGGTCGTGCCCGCCTACGACGACGCGGCTGGGGTCACCGCCGAGTTCAACCGCAACGTGCTCCGGGTGATCAACCGGGAGTTGGCCGCCGACTTCGATCCGGACGCGTTCGCCCACGTCGCCCACTGGGACCCCACGCAGGAGTGGATCGAGATGCGGCTGCGGGCCCGGCACCCGATGCGGGTACGGATCGGGGCGCTCGATCTGACGGTCGACTTCGCCGCCGACGAGGAGATGCGCACCGAGGTGTCGGCGAAGTTCCGGCCGGCGGGGGTCGCCGCCGAGCTGACGGCGGCCGGTTTCCTGCCCACCCGGTTCTGGACCGACCCGGACAGCCTGTTCGGGGTGACGTTGGCCCAGGCGGCGTGACCCGTCCCGGCCGTTCGGGGTGAGCCGGCCCAGGTGGCCTGACCCGCCCCGGCCGTTCGGGGTGAGCCGGCCCAGGTGGCCTGACCCGCCCCGGCCGTTCGGGGTGACGTCGGCCCCGCCGGCCTGACCCGCCCCGGCCCGTCGGCCGGCGGGGCGTCCGGGTGACGATGTGCACCCGACGTCCCGTCGGCCGGGCCGCTCGGCTAGGCTGGTTGTACGCGAAGGGGAGTAGCCCCCAATGTCGTGGTCGACACACTGGTGCGTTCCGCACCCGGCCACGCGGCCCCACCTCACGGTGGGGCGGGCGAGACCTTCGACTCAGGCTGTCACAGCCGGGTCGAGGGCGCCCCACACCTCCTCCCGGCCTGATCGGGAAGGTTCTCATGGACGGTTTCCTCGTCGCGCTGGTGGTCAGCTTCGGCGTCATCTTCGTCGCCGAGCTGGGGGACAAGTCCCAGCTCATGGCGCTCACGTTCGCCACCCGCTTCAAGACGGTCCCGGTGCTGATCGGCATCACCGTCGCCACCGCGATCGTGCACCTGGCCTCGGTGGCCATCGGGGTCGGCCTGAACGCCGCGCTGCCCACCGGGTGGATCTCGCTGGTCGCCGGCCTGGCGTTCCTCGGCTTCGGGGTCTGGACGCTGCGCGGGGACAAGCTCACCGAGGAGGAGAAACGCAAGGCGGAGAAGACCGGCAAGTCCGCCGTCTTCGCCGTCGGTGTCGCCTTCTTCCTGGCCGAGTTGGGCGACAAGACGATGCTGGCCACCATCACCCTGGCCACCAAGTACGGCTGGTTCGGCACCTGGCTCGGCTCGACCCTCGGCATGGTGGCCGCCGACGCCCTGGCCATCCTGGTCGGCCGGTTGCTCGGTCGGCACCTGCCGGAGAAGACCATCCGGTACGGCGCGGCGGTGCTCTTCGCCATCTGCGGCCTGTGGTTGATCCTGGAGGCGGTGCGGGAGCTGTCCTGACCGTGCGGCTGGCCGGGTCCTCCGACTAGCCGGTCCGGGGGCGGGTAACGCCACCCGGTGAGGGTGGACGAGTTGCTGCGCCACGGTGACACGGTCGTGGTGGGCGTGGTGGAGACCTTCGGTGCGACGGTCATCGTCGTCGGCGCGCTCTGGGCGGCGCTGCGGTTCGTGGTCGAGGGGCTGCGACACCGCAGCGCCGCCGTGTTCACCCCGATCCGGCTCTCCCTCGGCCGGTTCCTCACCCTCGGCCTGGAGTTCCAGTTGGCGGCGGACATCCTGCGTACCGCGGTGTCGCCGACCTTCGCCCAGCTCGGTCAGCTGGCCGCGATCGCCACCATCCGGACCGCGTTGAACGTCGTGCTGCGCCGGGAGATCGCCCAGGAGCAGCGGCAGGTGGGCGCCGACGTGGGTGGTCGACCGCACCCCGACCCGCAGCCGACGCCGACCGGGGCCGCAGGTGGCGGGTCGCCCGGATGAGCGGTCTCGCCGCCCCGCTCGCCGCCGTGGTGAGCGCCCTCGCCCTGGGTGTCGGTGGTGTGGTGCTGCTGACGGTGCGGTCCTGGCGGACCGCCCTGGGGGTGCTGCTCGAACTGCTGGTAGCTGCGGGTCTGCTCCGGCTGCCGGGTGGGCGGAGCTGGCCGGCGTTGGCGACGGCGGTGGCGGTCATCGTGCTGCGCCGGGTGCTCTGGGCCGGCCTGGGCACGCCGGCCCCCGCCGACCACCAGCCCTCTGGCGGCCCGGGTCCCCCGGGCGGACCACCGCCCGCTGGCTGACTTCCACCCGCTGGCGGACTACCGACCCGTCGGGACGGGTAAGCCGTGCCACCCCCACCGGGGGTGGCACGGCACGAACCGAAGGTGACGGGAAGGATTCCCCTATGAGCCGGCACGACGAGCCCAACGAGTACGGCTTCGCGGGCGGGGCCACCGCCCCCCAGCCCCAGCCGGGCGGTCGCCCCGACGAGCAGGACCGGGCGGAGGCGGTCGCGGTGCCGGGCGACGACCTGACCGAGGCGGTCGCCGAAGCGTTGGAGGAGACCGAACCGGACGGGCGGGACCGTACGGCGCACCGCGGTCGTTGACCGTCACGACCGTCCGCCCGGTGGTCCCCGGCTGGGGACGGCACCGGGCGGACGGTGGGCTCAGCGGGGGGACGGCAGCGCGGAGAGCCGGGTGGTGTCGCCGAGCCGGGCGAGGTTGTCGTCGCAGCACGCCGCCAGCCGTTTGACCATCTCGTCGGGGTCGCCGTACGGGTCGAGCCCGGCCAGTTCCTCGGGGGCCAGCGCGGGCACCCGGACGTGGGAGATGAGCGGGTGCAGCGGTCGGCTGTCGATCTCGTCGACGCCGAACAGGTCCTCGTGCAGTTTCTCCCCGGGGCGCAGACCGGTGTAGACGATCTCGGGCGGCGGGGACGCCTCGGCGGCCAGCCGTTGGGCCACCTCGGCGATGCGTACCGGCTCGCCCATGTCCAGCACCAGCGCCTCGCCGCCCCGGCCCAGGACGGCGGCCTGGAGCACCAGGTGCACCGCCTCCTGCATGGTCATGAAGTACCGGGTCACGTCCGGGTGGGTCACGGTGATCGGGAGCCCGGCTCGGACCTGGGCCTGGAAGGCGGTGAGTACCGAGCCCCGGCTGCTGAGTACGTTGCCGAAGCGGACGCTGAGGAACTTCGCGCTGTACCGGTCGGCGTAGTGCGCCATCAGCCGCTCGGTGATCCGCTTGGAGTAGCCCAGCACGCTGATCGGGTTGGCCGCCTTGTCGGTGGAGATGTTCACGAACTCGGCGACGTCCCGGCATGCCTCCAGCACGTTGAGGGTGCCCTGGACGTTGGTCTTGACCGCCTCGCCGGGGTGCCGTTGCAGCAGCGTGAGGTGCTTGAGTGCGGCGGCGTGGAAGACGATGTCGGGCCGCCGGTCGGCGATGATCCGGGCGATGCCGTCACCGTCGCGGATGTCGGCGAGGATCAGCTCCGGCCCGTCCAGCAGCGCCCGGCCGTGCAGGGACATCTGCAGGGCGTGCAACGCGGACTCGTCCCGGTCCAGCATCATCAGCTCACCGGGGTCGCAGCGGGCGATCTGCCGGCACAGCTCCGAGCCGATCGACCCTCCGGCCCCGGTGACCAGGACCCGGCGTCCGGCGAGACCGTTGCGTTCCACGGTCAGTTCGGCGACCCGTTGGGCCCGGCCGAGCAGGTCGGTGAGTTGCAGGTCGCGTACGGCGTCGGCGGTGACCGGGCGGTCGAGCAGTTCCCGTACCGGCGGGAGCACCTTGAACGCGGCACCGGCCTGCAGGGTGCGGCTGCGCACGTCGCGCATCAACGCCGCGTCCGAGCCGTTGATCGAGAAGATCACGGTGCTGGCCCGGGTGTCCCGGACCGCCTGGGTGAGCCGGTCCCGACCACCGAGCACCCGCAGCCCGGCCACCCGCAGCCCCTGTTTGTCGGGGTCGTCGTCGAGCAGTCCCACCGGCAGGTATCCGCTGGCGGGGTCGCCGAGCAGCACCCGGACCAGGCGTTCGCTGGCGGCGTCGACACCGTAGATGAGGGTCCGGTCGGCGGAGCGGGCCGGTCGGGCGTCCCGGTCGCGTCGCCACCGGTAGGTGACCCGGCCGGCCCCCATCATCAGCAGCGCCACGGCGGCACCGAGGACCGGCACGCTGGCGGGGACCGGTCGGTCCGTCATCGGCAGCAGCGCGGCCAGGGCCACGGCGGCGGCCAGCACCACGGTGCCACCCAGGTCACGGGCCTCGCCGACGCTGCCGACCGGGTGCCGGCCCCGGGCGGTGAACCGTACCTGTTCGAGGGCGGCGTGGATGACCGCGCACACGCCGGCGGCCCCGAGGGCGAGCGCGCACTGCCGGGGCGTGATGCCGAACTCGTAGCGCGCCCAGGAGGCGATCAGAAAGCCCGCGCACCAGGAAGCGGTGTCGAGCGTTAGCAATGACAGGGCCTTCGCGCGTCGGGTCACCCAATCGCGCCGCTGGATGGGGGCGTCGTCGGGCAGGGGGTCTACGTGGTTCATTGGCGTCCTCTGCGTTTTGTTTCGCTATTGCGAGGATTCGGCACTGCTAAGAGGTTTGCATCGTATACGTTGCTTTTGCCGTCTAAGGACTACATGCAGGGTTTAGATACTCTCACGCTGTTATGGGAACCTAGGGAGACTTCGTGCTTTTTCACCAGCTGACCGTTCCGCCGGAACGGAGGGCGTGATGGACGTCCGCACCTGCCTGCGCCTGGTCCGCCGACACTGGTGGATCGTCCTGGTCACCCTGATGCTCACGGTCGGCTCGGCGGCGCTGGTCACCGTCCGTACGGCGCCCCGGTACGTGGCCTCGGTGACCTTCTTCGTCACCGCCCCCAACCAGGGCGTCAGCAACGCCTACCAGGGCGAGCTGTTCCTCCAGCAACGCGTGAAGTCCTACGCCGACCTGCTGCGCAGTGACCGCCTGGCGCAGGCCATGGTCGCTGAGACCGCCCTCGGCCTGACCGCCGACGACGTCCAGCGGCGGGTCGCCACCTCGACCGAGCCGGGCACCGTGCTGCTGCGTGCCACCGTCACCGACACCGACCAGGCCCGGGCCATGAAGGTCACCGAGGCCCTGTCGGCGAAGTTCGTCGAGCTGGTCAAGAAGATCGAGACCACCTCGGACGGCAAGGCCGGTCCCACCCGGATCGAGGTGGTGGGTGGCCCCCGGGTCAGCGCCAGCCCGGTCTCCCCGCAGCCCAACCGCAATCTCGCCCTCGGTGTCCTGGTCGGGCTCCTGCTCGGCGTGGCGCTCGCGGTGCTGCGCGGCATGGTCGACGTGCGGCTGCGCGACGCCGCCGGGTTGCAGCGGGCCACCGGTAGCCCCCTGCTCGGCGACATCCCCTTCGACCAGGGCGCCAAGGCGGCACCGCTGATCGTCGGGGACGCGGCGACCTCGGCCCGCGCGGAGGCGGTCCGGAAACTGCGGACCAACCTGCGCTTCGTGGACGTGCACGAGCCCGCCCGGGTGATCGCGGTGACCAGCGCGTTGCAGGGGGAGGGCAAGACCACCCTGTCCTGCAACCTGGCGATCGCGTTGGCCGAGGCGGGTTGGCGGGTGCTGCTGGTCGACGCCGACCTGCGTCGCCCGAAGGTCGCCGACTATCTCGGGGTCGACGGCGGCGTGGGCCTCACCGACGTGCTCGTCGGCGACGTCCAGGTGGGCGACGTGGTGCAGCGTTGGGGCGACAAGTCGCTGCTGGTGCTGCCCAGCGGCTCGACCCCCCCGAACCCCAGCGAACTGCTGGGCTCGAAGGCGATGGCGGACCTGCTGCTCGCCCTGCGCGAGTCGGCGGACATCGTGGTGATCGACACCGCACCGCTGCTGGCCGTCACCGACGGCGTGGTGGTGGCCGTGCAGGCCGACGGCGCGTTGCTGGTCACCCAGCAGGGGCGTACCTCGCGCGCCCAGGCCGCCGCGGCGGCCCGCTCCCTGCACTCCGTGTCGGTGCGGCTGCTCGGCTGCGTGCTCAACATGGCCAAGGTGGCCCGGGCGGACGCCTACCAGTACGAGGCGTACCGGATCGCCACCGCGACCGGGGCGTCGGTCCCGGCCGATCGGGCCACCGCCGCCCAGCGCGGCGATCAGGGGCTGCCCCCCGTCGGCGACCGGACGCAGGAACTCACCCGGCTGCCGCGATGAGTGCTGCTCCGGGTCCGGCAGCGCGGGGATGCCCCGGGTCGGGGGCGGCGGTTCGCCGCCGCCCCCCGGCGCCGGCCGACCGCGTGCGCCGGTCGGCCGGCGGCGGTACGGGCGGGGGAGCGCGACGATGAAGGTCGGGATCCTGTCGTACCACTTCCCGCCGGAACCGGCCTTCATTCCCGGCAGCCTCGCCGAGGAGCTGGCCCGGCGCGGACACGAGGTGCGGGTGCTGACCGGCTTTCCGGACTATCCCGGCGGCCAGGTCTATCCGGGCTGGCGGCAACGCTTTCGGCACGTGACCCGCAGCGAGCGGTTGACCGTGCGTCGGGTGCCCCGCTATGCCGGCGGGGACGCCTCGCCCGTCGCCCGGATGGCCGGCTATCTCTCCTTCGCCGGCAGCGCCGCGTTGGCGGGCCGGCGGTACCTGGCCGACGTCGACGTGCTGTACGTCTTCCAGTTTCCCGCGACCACCTTCGCCACCGCCGGGTTGCTGCGGCTGCTCGGCCGGGTGCCCACCGTCCTGCACGTGCAGGACCTGTGGACCGGGGAGGTCGCCCCGGGGCAGGCCGCGCAGGCCCGGCCCGGCCGGATCGCCACCACCATGCGCCGGGTGCTGCGGGAGGCCGACGCGGTGGCGGTCACCGCCCCGTCCATGCGGGAGCTGGTGGTCGCCGACGGGGTGGCCGAGGCGCGGGTGCGCACGGTGCTCAACTGGACCGACGAACGGATCTTCCAGCCGGTGCGACCGGGCCGCGACGCCCAGGCGCTGGTTCGCCGGGACGCCCGCTGCGTGGTCATGCACGCCGGCACGATCGGCGTACGCCAGGGCCTGGAGACCGCGGTGCGGGCGGCGGCGGCGCTCGACGACCGGATGGACCTGGTGCTGGTGGGCTCCGGGGCGCAGGAACGGCGGGTCCGGGGGCTCGCCACCGAGTTGGGCGCCGACAACGTGCGCTTCCTCGAGCGGCGGTCTCCGCTGGACATGCCCGAGCTGTACGCCGCCGCCGACTACCAGCTGGTGACCCTGCGCGACCTTCCCGAGCTGAGCGGGACGGTGCCGAGCAAGGTGCAGTCCGCGCTGGCCTGCGCCGCCCCGATGGTGGCCTCGGCCGGTGGGGACACCGCGGCCCTGGTGGAGCGGGCCCGCGCCGGGCTCTCCTGCCCACCCGAGGACTGGGCCGCGTTGGCCGACCGGTTCTGGCTGGCCACCACCATCCCCGCGCCGGCCCGGGTCGAGATGGGCCGGCGGGGGCGGGAGACCTATCTGCGGGAGATGTCGTTGCGGGCCGGAGTGGACCGGATCGAGGCGTTGCTTCGGGAGATCGCGGTCCGCCGCTGACGATCGGCCGGGCCCGGTCCACCAACTAGTAAAAAGCCCGTACAAGCCTCAGAACATCGTCAATCATGCTAGAAAACCCACTGATGGTCATATCGCCCCAGGCGAGAGTGGAGCACGGCGTGGCGGAGAACGGTGGGTCGCGCAGCGGCCGACGAAGACTGCGACGGCGGACCCGGCGGCGGGTCCGGCGGGCCCTGTTGGTCGCCCTGGTCGTCGGGTCGGTGCTGTTCGGCGCGGCCGGGTGGGTGGGCTTCCGTGGCTGGCAGGCACGCGCCCACCTGGTCAACGCGGCCGGGCTCGCCCGCGAGCTGAGCACCCAGGTGCTCGGCGGCGACCTCGACCGCGCCCAGCGCACGCTGGCGGCGTTGCAGGAGCAGGCCGGTGCGGCCCGGACCGCCACCGGTGACCCCGGGTGGTGGCTCGCCCGGCACGTCCCCTACGCCGGCGACGACGTGGCGGCCGTACGGACCATCGCGGTGGCCATCGACGACCTGGCCCGGCAGGCTTTCCCGGCGTTGCTGCGTACCGACCTGACCACGTTGGTGCCGTCCGGGGGGCGGCTGGACCTGGCCCGGCTGCGGGCCGCCTCGGCGGACCTGAGCGCGGCGGACGCCGCCGTCCGCAGGTCCCGGGCCGGCCTCGACGCGGTGCGCGCCGAGGATCTGGTCAGTCAGCTCGGCACCGCGTTGGCGGAGCTGCGTACGGAGATCGACCGGCTGGCCGGACTGACCGGTGCGGCCGATCGGGGCGCCCGGGTGCTGCCCGCCCTGCTCGGCGCGGACGGGCCCCGCAGTTACCTGCTGCTGTCGCAGAATCTCGCCGAACTGCGCGCCACCGGCGGGATGTTCGGCGCGTACGCGGTGATCCACGCCGACGACGGGCGGATCCGGATGCGCGAGCAGGGCACCAGCGCCCAGTTCGGCCGGTTCACCCCCGCGCTGCGGGTGGACGACGAGGTACGCCGGCTCTACACCGACCTGCCGGGCATCTATCCGGCGGACGTCAACCTGAGCCCGAACTTCCCTGCCGCGGCGAAGCTCTACCGGGAGATGTACCGGCGGCACAGCGGGGTGACCGTCGACGGGGTCCTGACCGTCGACCCGGTGATGCTGTCCTACCTGCTCCAGGCCACCGGGCCGGTGCAGGTGCCGGGCGACGCGACCCTGGTCAGCAGTCAGGTGGTGCGCACCCTGCTCAGCGACGCCTACCAGGGGCGGGACGACAACGGCCAGGATGCCTTCTTCGCCGCGTCGGCGTCCGCCGTGTTCGACGCCTTCCTCACGAAGAAGGTCAACCCAAGAGTGCTTTTGTCGGCTTTAGACCGCTCCATCACGGAAAGACGGATACTGTTCTGGAGTGCCCGATCCACGGAACAGCGGACGTTCGCCGACACCCGGCTCGCCGGTGCCCTCCCCGAACAGGAGGCCGCCCCGACCGTCGGGGTCTTCCTCAACGACGGCAGTGGCGCGAAGCTCGGCTACTACCTGCGGCCGACGGCGACCCTCACCGCCGGTGACTGCGCCGACGAGGGGCGGCGGCAGCTCAAGCTGCGCTTCACCCTGCACTCGTCGGCCCCCGACTCGGGTCTCGCCAAGTCGGTGCTCGGCCTCGGCATGGCCGGCGACCCGTACACGGCCCGGACCCTGATCTCCATCTACAGCCCGGCGGGCGGCACGGTGCTCAGCGCCCGGGTCGACGGAAAACCGACCCCGCTGGGCAGTGGGATCGAGCGTCGCCGGCAGGTGGTCATCGCCACCGTCGACGTCGCCCCCGGCACCACCCGGACCCTCGACGTGGACCTGCTCACCGGCAGGAACACCACCGGCACCCCCGAACTCTGGCACACACCGACCGCCACCCCATGGACCACCCAAGTAGTTCCCGCACCTAGCTGCAAACAGTAGGAGGAGACCATCATGCGGCTATCCCGCATTCTCATGGCGCTGACGGTCGGTCTGGCCATCGTGGCCGTGCCGACCGCCGCGGGGGCTGCTCAGCCGCAGCCACCCGCCGACAGCACGCCGCAGCCGCCACCGTACCCACCCGTCACGCCCTCGCTGACGGCCAACCCGACGACCATCTTCCTCGGCGAGACCGTGGTGCTCACCGGCACCGGCTTCGGGCCGAACGAGATCGTCGACATCGACGTCACCGTGGCGCCCCTCGCCGCGGCCGTTCCGGGGCAGGCGCCGGCCCGGCGCAGCGACGGCACCACCGTCGCGATGGTGAAGGTCGACTATTCGCAGCCGCAGCCCGCGCCGCGGCACTTCACGGCGCAGACCGACGCGAATGGCAACTTCACCGTGAGCTACCGGCCGAGCGACGTGGGTCGGCTCACCTTCACCGCGACCGGGCGTACGTCGGGCCGTACGGCCAGCACGACGATCACCGTGCTGCCGAAGAAGAAGCCGCACCCGCACCTGCCGGTCACCGGTGACAACCTGAGCACGCCCCTGAAGGTCGGCGGCGGGCTGGTCGGCGCCGGTGTGGTGCTGATGCTCACCGCGTTCGGCTGGCGGCGTCGCCAGCGGTTCGGTATGACCCGCTGACCCGGATCGCACCGGTACGCACAGGTGCCCGTCGGACCCATGGTCCGACGGGCACCTGCCGTCGGGCGGCAGGTGTGGCCCCGCCGCCACCCACCGACGTCGGGGCGTGTGCCGTCGGGCGGCCGGGGTGGCCCGCCGCCGCCCACCGACGTCGGGCGTGTCGACCGCCCCCGGACGCGGATCGTCATCCCCGTCCGGTTCACTGGCGGGATGGACGAGTCGATCTGGAACGCGGCCCGGTCCGCACGCGCCTGGCTGGACGCCGCGAACGGCACCGACCAGACGGAGCTGACCTGCCGGATCCTCAAACTCACCGAGGAGGCAGGTGAGGCGGCCGGGGCGTGGATCGGGGCGTTGGGCCAGAACCCGCGCAAGGGAGTCACGCACACTCACGCGGAGGTGGCCGCCGAACTCGCCGACGTGGTCTTCACCGCCCTGGTCGCCATCGAGAGCCTGGGCCTGGACGCCCGTTCGGTGGTGACCGCCTGCGCCGCGAAGGTCGAGTCGCGGATCACCCCGTGACGCCTCCGGGCCCCGATGGGTGGTGTGGTGTCGCGGGCACGCGCCGATTGTCCGCCTTGTCTGCATCGGCTCTCCTCCACGGTGACCGCCGGCACCCCCGGGCCGGAATCCGGGCCGGCCCGCAGGCGTTACACCCTGCGTACGACCGCAGCAGCACCCCCCGGCGGCCCGGCCGACGCCCCCC
>NZ_JBFAQU010000037.1:0-50597 GCF_040678915.1 Micromonospora sp. NPDC049257 | reverse complement strand
AGCATCACGATCGAGTCCTTGCCACCGGAGAAGAGCAGCACCGGCCGCTCCATCTCGGCGACCACCTCACGCATCACGAAGATGCTCTCCGCCTCGAGCGCGTCGAGGTGGGAGACCTGGTAGAAGCGGCCGGGGGCGGTCATGCCACAGGCTCGATCGGCGCGGATCCGTTCATGGATTCCAGACCTTTCCGGTCGGACAAATCAAAAACAGCGCTCAGGCTACCCGGAATGCCTCTGCAGCGCTGCAAGCAACCGGCTGGCGAGATCCTTGCGGCAGACCAGCAGGTCCGGCAGGCGCGGATCCGCCTCGTTGTATCTCAGCGCAGAACCGTCGATTCGGGAAGCGTGCAGACCGGTGGCCGTCGCCACAGCGATCGGGGCCGCCGAATCCCACTCGTACTGGCCGCCCGCGTGGATGTAGGCGTCCACGTCACCGGTCACCACCGCCGCGATCTTCGCCCCCGCCGAACCCATCGGCACCAGTTGGGCGCCCACATCCTCGGCCAGGTCGGTGAGGAAGGCCGGCGGTCGGCTCCGACTCGCCGCCAACCGCAGCGTACGGTCGCCCGAGGTCGCCGCCTCCACCGTCATCGGCGGGTACGCCGGCGGATAGTCCGTGCCCAGCACCCGGTGCTGCGCCGGCAGACCCACCGCGCCCGCCACCAGCCCGTGCGGCGTCGGAGCGTTGCGCGCCCAGAGCGCCACGTGCACCGCCCAGTCGGCACGCCCCTGCTCGGAGAACTCCCGGGTGCCGTCCAACGGGTCGATGATCCACACCCGGTCGGCGGTCAGCCGGGAGACGCCGTCCGTGGAGTCCACCAGCCGGGACCCCTCGTCCTCCTCGGAGAGGACGGCGTCACCGGGCCGCCACTTCGCCAACTCGCTGCGGATCAGATCGTGCGAGACCTTGTCCCCGGCCGACTTCAACGCCGCCGCGTCCGCGAACCCCATCTCGTCGCGCAGCGCCAGCAGGGCCTGCCCGGCCCGGTCCGCCAGCCAGCGGGCGAACGCGCCGTCGATCATCGGAGGACTGCCCACGAACTCGCTCCCGTCCCAACCACGGCCCGTTGGGGGCACGCCACGTCAGAACGCGCAGACTACCGCCATCCCCGCCGCGCCACGAGTACGCCCCCGCGAAATCAGGCCCCGTGGTAGGCGTTCTGGGTCGGCTCCACACCCTTGCTGACCACCGACTCCACCATGTCAGCAGCCCGATCCACCAGAAACTCCAACTCCTTGCGCTCCGCGGTGCCGAAATCCGACAGCACGAAATCCGCCGGGTCCTGCCGTCCCGGCGGCCGGCCGATGCCGAACCGCACCCGCACGTAGTCCTTCGTCCCGAGCGACTTCGACATCGAGCGCAGACCGTTGTGCCCGCCCTCGCCACCGCCCTGCTTCACCCGCAGCTGCCCGTACGGGATGTCCAACTCGTCGTGCACGGCGATCACCCGGTCGACCGGGATCTTGTGGAACTGCGCCAGCGCGGCCACCGGCCCACCGGAGAGGTTCATGTACGTCTGCGGCTTGAGCAGCACCAGCTTCGGCCCACCGAAACCGAGCCGCCCCTCGGCGACGTCCGCCACCACCCGCTTGTACCGCCCGAACCGCCCACCCAGCCGTACGGCGAGCAACTCGGCGACCATGAAGCCGACGTTGTGCCGGTTGCCGGCGTACTCCCGACCCGGATTGCCCAGGCCGACCACCAGCCACGGCCCCGTCTCGTCCGTCACGTCCCGTACCTCCCGCTCGCCGTCTGCCCGCCGCCGGTGCCCCGATACGCCGGCAGGCGCCCCCGCGACGGGAGCGCCTGCCGTGAACGATGCGACCGGTCAGGCCTCGGTCTTCGCCTCGGTGCTCTCCGCGCCCTCGGCGGCCGGAGTCTCGCCGGCCTCGGCGGTCTCCGCACCCTCGGCGGCCTCTTCGGCCTCCGTCGCCGGGGTCTCGATCTCGGGCAGGGTCGCCTCGAGCTGCTCGGCGGTCGGGGCGGCGGTCACCGAGGCGACCGTCTGGTCCGCGTCGGCGGCCAGCTCGACACCCGAGGGCAGCTCGACGTCGGCGGCGGTGACCTGGCTGCCGGCCTCCAGGCCCTCGATCGAGGCCTCCAGGTGGTCCGGCACCTTGGTGGCGTCGGCGGTCACCGAGAGGGTGTCGTGGTCGTGCACGATCAGGGTGTCCCGCGCGGCCTCACCGGTCAGCTGGACCGGGACGTCGACGGTGACCTTCTCGCCCCGACGGACCAGCAGCAGGTCCACGTGCTCGAAGCTGTCCCGGATCGGGTCACGCTGGATCGCCTTCGGCAGGGCCAGCACCTGGGTGCCGTCGCTGACCTCGATCGCGAAGAGCTGGTTGGCACCGCCCTTACGGATCGCGGCGGCGAACTCCCGCGCCGGAAGCGCGATGTGCTTGGGCTTCTCGCCGTGGCCGTACAGCACGGCGGGCACCTTGCCGGCCCGGCGGGTACGACGGGCACCACCCTTGCCGAACTCCGTACGGGGCTCGGCGCTGATCTTTACCTCGGACACGGGAAAACTCCTGATGCTCAACGCTACGGCGGCTTGTCGTCTGGCGGTGCTGGGGCGAGGGGCTCGCTTGGGGCTCATGCGTCATGAACGACTGCCCGGAGCACCGCGTCGATGACGGTGCCTCCGTGCGGCGCTCGATCAGCGACCCGCCGGGCACCCTCGCCGTGGCAACCGCACCAGTCTACCCGAGGTCTTTCCGCGCTCTCCGGCAGTCCCCGTCTCCGGGCGCGGCCCCGCCCCACCGGGCCGGACCGCACCGTCGGCCGCGCCACCCGACGTGCCCCGACCGGGCGGGCCCGCACCGTCGGCCGCGCCACTTGACGTGCCCCGACCGGGCGGGCCCACCGGGTCCGGACCGCATTGCCGGACGCGGCCCCGACCACACCGGCCCACCGGCCCGGGACGCCGTCGTACGCCGTCCCGGCCGGCGGTCAGCCGCCGCTGCTGACCAGGTGCCCCGTCAGCTCAGGCCACCGAAGAGGGTGGTCACCGACCCGTCGTCGAAGACCTCCCGGATCGCCCGGGCCAGCAGCGGCGCGATCGACAGCACGGTGAGCTTGTCCAGTTGCTTGTCCGCCGGCAACGGCAGGGTGTTGGTCACCACCACCTCGGTGATCGGGCTGTTCTTCAACCGCTCGGTCGCCGGGTCGGACAACAGGGCGTGGGTGGAGGCCACCACGATCTCCGCCGCACCGGACTCCTTGAGGATCTCGGCCGCCTTGGCGATCGTCCCCCCGGTGTCGATCATGTCGTCGACGATCAGGCAGACCCGGCCCTCCACCTCGCCGACCACCCGGTTCGCCACCACCTGGTTGGGCTTCAACGGGTCCCGGGTCTTGTGGATGAACGCCAGCGGGCAGCCGCCCAGCCGGTCCGTCCACCGCTCCGCCACCCGCACCCGACCCGAGTCCGGGGCCACGACCGTCATCGGCCGGCCGGCGAACTTGTGCTCCACGTACTCGGCGAGGATGTCCATCGCGAAGAGGTGGTCCACCGGGCCGTCGAAGAAGCCCTGGATCTGCGCGGTGTGCAGGTCGACGGTGAGGATCCGGTTCGCCCCGGCCGTCTTGAGCAGGTCGGCCACCAGCCGCGCCGAGATCGGCTCGCGACCGCGGTGCTTCTTGTCCTGCCGGGAGTACGGGTAGAACGGCAGGACCACGGTGATCCGCTTCGCCGACCCCCGCTTCAACGCGTCGACCATGATCAGGGTCTCCATGACCCAGGTGTTGACCCCGTGCGTGACGGACTGCACCACGAAGGCGTCCGAACCACGTACCGAGTCGCGGAACCGTACGAAGATCTCACCGTTGGCGAACTCGTACGCGTCGGAAGGGGTCGGCGCCACGCCGAGCACCTCACCGATCTCCTTGGCCAACTCCGGAAAGCCACGTCCGGAAAAGAGCATCAGGCTCTTACGGTTTTCGGCGACGATGCTGCCCATGGGCCCGTCTGCTCCCGTTGGTCGGTGGTGCCCGGCGGTGGTGGGCCGGGGTATTCGGTTGCAGTATGCCCCGGCCCCGCCGACCCTCACACCGTCTCGGCACCCCCGTGGATTGCCTCACCTTCACTTGCCGACGGCGACCCGCCCGACGCATCCTCACCAGCCGCGCGGGCCTGCTCCGCCGCGCGAGCGGAGACCGTGCCCGGCCGGTTGCGCAGCACCCAACCCTCGATGTTGCGCTGCGGTGCCCGGGTCACCCCCAACGCCCCCGGCGGCACGTCCTGGCTGAGCGCACTGCCCGCCGCCACGTACGCCCCCGCACCCACCTCGACCGGTGCGATCAGGTTGGTGTCGCAGCCGACGAACGCGCCGTCACCGACCACCGTGCGGTGCTTGTTCACCCCGTCGTAGTTCACGAAGATCGTCGCCGCGCCGATGTTCGCCCTCGCCCCGATCGTCGCGTCCCCCACGTACGACAGGTGCGGCACCTTCGCGCCCGGCCCGACGTCGGAGTTCTTCACCTCGACGAAGGTGCCCACCTTCGCCTTCTCGGCCAGCCGCGCCGCCGGCCGCAGGTAGGCGTACGGGCCGACGCTCGCCCCCGGGCCCACCTCGGCGCCGGTGGCGTGGCTGCGCAGCACGGTCGCCGCCGGGCCCACCACCGTGTCGATCAGCGTCACGTCCGGCCCGACCACCGCCTCGGCCCCCACCACCGTCGCGCCACGCAACTGGGTGTTCTGGTCGAGCACCGCGTCCCGCTCGACGGTGACGGTCACGTCGATCCAGGTCGTCGCCGGGTCGAGGATCGTCACCCCGGTCCGCATCCACGCCTCGTTGACCCGGTCCCGCAGCAGCCGGCGCAACCCGGCCAGCTCCACCCGGTCGTTGCAGCCCAGGGTCTCGACGTGGTCGGCGGCCACGTGCACGCCCACCGGCTCACCGGCCGAGACGAGCAGCCCGAAGACGTCGGTGAGGTACTCCTCGCCCTGGTCGTTGTCGGTGGAGAGCTTGCCCAGCGCGGCCCGCAGCCGGGCCAGGTCGAAGGCGTAGATGCCGGCGTTGATCTCCCGCAGCGCGCGTTGGGCGGGGGTCGCGTCGCGTTCCTCGACGATCTGTTCCAGCCGGCCGGCGGCGTCCCGGACGATGCGCCCCAGGCCGGTCGGGTCGGGCACCTCCGCGGCGAGCACGGTGGCCGCCGCGCCCTCACCCTCGTGCGCCGTGACCAGTGCGTCCACCGTCCCGGTCCGCAGCAGCGGCACGTCCCCGTTGATCACCACGACGGTGCCGGTGGACTCCGGCACCGCGTCCAACGCGATCCGCACGGCGTGCCCGGTGCCGAGTTGCTCGGCCTGGAGGACCCCGGTGGCGTCCGGGGCGATCTCGGCCAGGTGGGCGCGTACCTGCTCGGCGCCGTGCCCGACCACCACCACGGTGCGGTCCGCGCCCAGCGGGCCGGCGGCGGCCAGCACGTGACCGAGCAGCGTCCGGCCGAGCAGTGGATGCAACACCTTGGGCAGCGCCGACTTCATCCGCTTGCCCTCCCCGGCGGCGAGCACGACGACGGTACGGCGGTGGGGCTGGGACACGGGTGGGCTCCCGTCGGGGAAGGCGACAGTCTCGACGCCATGCTAACCAGACGACGGGGGCGGATCAGCAGAAGCTCCCGGGAGAGGACTCGAACCCCTACAATCAGGACCAAAACCTGACGTCCTGCCATTAGACGACCCGGGACGGTCTATAACGGACAAACCGAGTAGCTCGGTCGACCTCCTACACCTTACCGCCCCTCACCGTCGCCGCCATCGCCCATTCCCTTCATGATCCCCTCTATCCGCCAGTACATCTGCCGCGACCTGGGCACGTCGACGATCAGACAACCTCGATAGTCCTCACCGGTGTTGTGCCGCACCGTGGTCGGGCGATGACGCTTGAGCGACGTGGGGCGGAACGTCTCGGCCGGGACACCCACCCGCTCAGCCCACCAACGGACAGCCGCCTCGGAGTCAGCGGTTTCGTGGATGCTCACCCGGAAGCGCAGGGTCGCCCGCGGTGCGCCCATCGCCTCGACGAAACGGACGAAGATGTCGACCAGCCCTGGATCGCTGTTGATGAACCTGACCCGACACTCGTGGGGCCGCCAGGGCTTGGCCTTCTCCCCCTCCGCCCAGTAGAGCGCAGCGCCCACCATGATCAGCTCACGGTGCCGCATCGACCCGACCCAGGTCGCGGCGTCCGCCACGGTCGCCGCCCGGGCGGTGTCCCGTGCCTGCCGGTGGGCCGACCACCGGGCATCCGTCATCACCTTGGAGTGCGCCCGTCGACGCTCTGCGGCGATCTCCTCGTCCGGGTCGAGGGGCAGGTGCCTGACCCAGAGGTAGGCGGTCGACTTCGCCACCCCCAGCCGGACCGCGATGTCGTTGACCGAACAGCCCTCGCCGCGCAGTGCCACCGCCGCCGCGCGCAGCCCGTCCTTGGCCGTCGGCCGTCGGGTCCACGCCGGTGCCGCAACGCCGCGCAGCAGCGCGTACACCCGGTTGCGGCCCAGACCGGTGCGGGCCTGGATCTGCCGGACGGAGAGCCCCTCCTCGACGCGCAGCCGGCGCACCTCGGCGGCCGTGGGATCGGTCATGACCGGCAGATTAGAACAGGCGTACGACACCAGGCCCGGTCGCCATGCCACCGGGCCCCCGGCGGCGGCCCGCGGGTCCGTCGGCAGCCGTGCCCGCCCGCCTGGGTCCACGCCGGGTCGTGGCCGGGCGGGTGCGGGAGCCGATCCGGCGCTGAACCCGGCGGTGCCGGGGTGGATCACCTGGCAGGATGGCCGGGTGACCGAGACAGGCGGGCACGACCGGAGCATTCCACGACAGGGCGTCACCGAGCGCCGACGAGGTGACGACATGGCGCAGGCCCCGGACGGGGAGAACACCGGTGCCCGACGGGCGCTGTCGGCGGCGGACGCGAAACCGGCGTCCCGGGTACGGATGTCGGCCGCGCGGCGGCGCGAGCAGCTGATCGCGATCGGTCGGCAGGTCTTCGCCGAGAAGGGCTTCGACGCGACCTCGATCGAGGAGGTGGCGGCGCGGGCGCAGGTCTCCAAGCCGGTGATCTACGAGCACTTCGGCGGCAAGGAGGGCCTGTACGCGGTGGTCGTCGACCGGGAGGTGCGGGCCCTGCTGGACCGGCTCAGCACGGCGCTGACCGCCGGTCATCCCCGGGAGCTGCTGGAGCAGGCGGCGCTGGCCCTGCTGGGCTACATCGAGGAGGAGACCAGCGGGTTCCGGGTGCTGGTGCGGGAGTCGCCGTTGATGTCGGCGACCGGCAACTTCAGCAGTGTGATGAACGACGTGGGACACCAAGTGGAGCACATCCTGGCGGCCGAATTCTCCAGCCGGGGCTACGACCCGAAGCTGGCCGAGCTGTATTCGCAGGCCCTGGTGGGGATGGTGGCGTTGACCGGCCGCTGGTGGTTGGAGGTCCGCAGGCCGCGTAAGGAGACGGTGGCGGCGCACCTGGTGAACCTGGCCTGGAACGGGCTGTCCCACCTGGAGGCGAACCCGGGCCTGATCACCACCCGCCAGCCCGGCTGAGCGACGACTCAGCGGGCTGGGTGGAGCCGGTCGGCCCGTTCCTGTTCGGCGTGCTCGTCGGTGCCGATCTTGTCGTACAGGCCGGTGGCGAGGAGCAGCAGCCCGAACAGCAACGAGACGATCACCGTCGACATGGAGAAGTTGAGGACGTTGGCCCGGGTCTGGAGCACGCTCATCATCGCGATGCCGGTGACCATGAAGACCACCCCGGCGGTGAGGTTCATGACGTGCCCGAGGTTGCCGCGCCGGGACGCCCCGATGATCAGCACGAGCCCGAAGAGCACCGAGACCAGCGAGAACGCCAGGTTGGTACGCAGGCCCAGCGCCCAGTGACCACCACGGGCGAAGAGCGGCTCACCCCAGGACTGCACGACGCCCCACACCCCGAAGACCAGGATGTAGACGCCGACGAGCCCGGCGAAGACCCGGTACAGCGGGCGGGCCGGGTGGTTGACCGGAAAGTGCGCCATGACCCCTCCTGCACGCGGACGCGATATCAGGAGAATTGTCCCCCGTCCCGCCGTCCGGCGTGGGCGAAACGCCAGGCACCCGGCCCACCCCGCGAGCCGGGTCAGAGCACCAGGCGGGCCTTCTGCCAGGCTTCCTGCTCGTCGTCGGTGCCGACCTTGCCGTACATGCCGACCATCAGCAGGACGAGGCTGAGCGTCATCAGCACGATCACCGTCAGGATGCTGAAGTTGACCACGTTGGCGTCGGTCTGGAGGAAGGCCAGGCCGGCGAGGCTGATCACCATCAGGGTGTAGGACAACCACTGGTTGATCGCCACGTCGAGGTTGCGGCCGATCACCGTGCCGACCAGGATGACCACCCCGAACAGCACGGACAGCAGCGAGAACCCGAGGTTGGTGCCCTGACCGAGGACCTTGGTGTCGTCCTGGGCGAAGATGTCGTTGCCGGCGCTGGCGATGACGCCGAGCGCGCCGAAGACCACGAGGTAGAGACCGATGAGCCCGCCGATCGCCCGGTAGACCGGCCGCGCGGGGTGGTTGACGGGGGTGTGGGCCATGACTGTGTCTCCAACGCCGTTCGAGGTGAGGGTCGCCGACGATTGTCCCGTACGCCGGGGTGTGACGCCGCACACGGGGTCGTCCCCGGTCTACAGGGGCGGGATCTCCTCGGCCAGGGTCAGCCAGGTCTCCTCGGTCCGCTCCCGTTCGGCGCGTACCTCCTTGAGCTGCGCGTCGAGGTCGGCGACCCGGGCGTAGTCGGTGGCGTGCGTGGCGAGCTGGTCGAGGAGGGCGGCCTCCTTCTGGTCGAGCTTGCCGATCTGCCGTTCCAGCCGGGTCAGCTCCTTGCGGCCCTGCCGGGCGTCGGCGGCGGACATGCCGCCCCCGGCCGGGGCGTCGGGCGTGCCGGTGGGGGCGGTCGCCGTCCGGGCCGGGCCGGGTCCGGCGGCGCGGGCCAGGTACTCGTCGACGCCGCCCGGCAGGTGCACCAGCCGCCCGTCGCCGAACATCCCGTACGCGGCGTCGGTGACCCGTTCGATCAGGTAGCGGTCGTGGCTGGCCACGATGATCGTGCCGGGCCAGGAGTCGAGCAGGTCCTCCAGCGCGGCGAGGGTGTCGGTGTCCAGGTCGTTGGTGGGCTCGTCGAACAGCAGCACGTTGGGCTCCCCGGCGAGCAGCCGGAGCATCTGCAACCGGCGGCGCTCCCCACCGGAGAGGTCGCTCACCGGGGTCCAGAGCCGCCGGTCGTCGAAGCCGAACACCTCGGCGAGCTGGGCGGCGGAGATCTCCCGGTCACCGAGCTGCACCCGGCGGGCGACCTCCTCGACGGCCTCCAGGACGCGCAGGTGGCCGGGGAGTTCGGCGAGCTCCTGGGAGAGGAACGCCGGCTTGACGGTGGACCCGGTGTGGAACCGGCCGCCGTCGGCGCGGGTGATGCCGGCCAGCAGCCGCAGCAGGGTGGTCTTGCCGGCCCCGTTGCGCCCGAGGATGGCGATCCGGTCGCCGGGGCCGACCTGCCAGGTGGTGTCGTGCAGGATCTCCTTGGGGCCGGCGTGCAACCGGACGTGCTCCAGGTCGTACACCTGCTTGCCGAGCCGGGCGGTCGCCATCCGCTGCAACGACATGGTGTCGCGCGGCGGCGGCACGTCGTCGATGAGCGCGTTGGCGGCGTCGATGCGGAACTTCGGCTTGGAGGTACGGGCGGGCGGGCCGCGCCGCAGCCAGGCGATCTCCTTGCGGAGCAGGTTCTGCCGGCGGGCCTCGGTGGCGGCGGCGACCCGTTCCCGCTCGACCCGGGCCAGCGTCCAGGCGGCGAAGCCGCCCTCGTAGGCCCGGACGGTCTGGTCGGCGACCTCCCACGTGGTGGTGCAGACCGCGTCGAGGAACCACCGGTCGTGGGTGACCACGACGAGCGCGCCCCGGCGGCCGACCAGGTGTTTCGCCAGCCAGTCGACGCCGCCGACGTCGAGGTGGTTGGTGGGCTCGTCGAGGATGAGCAGGTCGGATTCGCGGACCAGCAGCGCGGCCAGGGCCACCCGACGGCGTTCACCGCCGGACATCGGGCCGACCGGCTGGTCGAGGCCGAGGTGGGGCATCCCGAGGCCGTCGAGGATGGCCCGGACCCCGGCGTCGCCGGCCCACTCGTGTTCGGCGCCCATGCCCTCGGCGAGCCAGGCGGTGCCGAGCACCACGTCCCGGACGGTGGCTTCGGGGGCGAGGGTGAGGGCCTGCGGCAGCCAGAGCACCCGCAGGTCGCGGCGGTGGGTGACCCGGCCGTCGTCGGGGCCCTCCTGCTTGGTGAGCATCCGCAGCAGGGTGGACTTGCCGGCCCCGTTGAGACCGACCACACCGATCCGGTCGGCGTCGTCGAGGCCGAGCGAGACGTCGGTGAGCAGCGGCCCGGCGGCGCCGTACCCCTTGGACACCCGGTCCAGGTTGACGATGTTGGCCACGGTCCCACCTCTCATGATCAAGGCGTCCCGGTGCCGGCGGGCACCTCGGGACGCCTGGGGCAAGGGTACGCGGGCACCCGCGCCGCCCCACCCGCCCGTGCCGGAACCGGGGTCGGACCGCCCCGGACAGCAGGTCGAGGCACGTTGATCAACTCATCGGGGCCGATGTTGCGGGTTCCCGGTCACCGGATACCGCGCCCCCGGCCCACGGGAGTCGATCCCGACCCTGGGTAAGGCTCAGCCGACGCGGGCACCGGGCACGGGGCCGTGGGCCACCCGGGTCTCCCGGCACACCCCGGCGGATTCCACCTCGGCGGCGATCCGCTGCGCGTCGGCGGCGTCCCGGGCCAGGAAGACGCAGGTCGGACCGGAGCCCGAGACGATCCCGGCGAGCGCCCCGGCGGCCTCCCCGGCCTTCAACGTGTCGGCCAGGGCCGGGCGCATCGACAGGGCGGCGTCCTGCAGGTCGTTGCCGAGGCAGCCGGCCAGCACCCGGGGGTCACGTTGGCGCAGCGCACCGAGCAGTCCGTCGGTGCTGCCCAACGGGGTGCCGGCGGTGCCGGCGTCGCGCAGCCGGTCCAACTCCCGGTAGGCGGCGGGGGTGGACAGGCCACCGTCGGCGACGGCCACCACCCAGTGCCAGGAGGTGGGGCGGGCCAGCACCGGGCTGACCGCCTCGCCCCGGCCGGTGCCCAACGCGGTGCCGCCGTGAATCAGGAACGGCACGTCCGAGCCGAGGTCGGCGGCGATCCCGGCCAGTTCGTCGCGGGACAGCCCGGTGCCCCACAGGGCGTCGCAGGCGACCAGCGCGGCGGCGGCGTCGGCGCTGCCCCCGGCCAGCCCACCGGCGAGCGGGATCTGCTTGCGCAGGTGCAGCCGGGCGTGCGGCAGCACCCCGGCGTACCCGGCGAGGGCGTGAGCGGCGCGGATGGCCAGGTTGGAGTCGTCCAGGGCCAGCTCGCCGGTGCCCTCACCCTCCATGGTCAGGGTGAGCGTGTCGCCCCGTCGGGCGGTCAGCTCGTCGTAGATCGAGATCGCGTGGTAGACGGTGTTCAGCTCGTGGTAGCCGTCCCGGCGCAGCGGGCCCACCCCGAGGTGCAGGTTGACCTTCGCGGGGACCCGGACCCGGACCGGTCCGCTGCTGCCGCGCCGATGCTGGTCGTCGTCGTCCGGTCGCCAGGCCTCGGTCACCGGGTGACGTCCCACCGGCACGGGCGGATGTCGAACGGCATCTCCACGATCAGCTCCTCGGCGGAGTCGGCGGCCGGCGGCGAACCGGCCGGCAACCAGGTCGTACGCGCAGGCGCGGCGTGTCCCTCGGCGGGCACGGCGTCAGCCTACTGTGCGACCGGCGCGGCGGTCGGAGCCGACGCGGCGATCGCCGCGAACTGCTCCACGGTGAGTGACTCCCCGCGTGCGCCGGGGTCCACCCCGGCGGCGGTGAGCGCCGCAGCGGCCCGGTCGGGGCCGCCCGCCCAACCCGCCAGCGCGGCCCGCAGCGTCTTTCTCCGCTGGGCGAACGCGGCGTCGACCACGGCGAAGACCGCCTGCCGGGGCACGTCGTCGCGGGGCGGTTCGCGGCGGGTGAAGGCGACCAGGCCGGAGTCGACGTTCGGCACCGGCCAGAACACGTTCGGTGGCACCCGGCCGGCGGCACGGGAGCGGGCGTACCAGGCGAGCTTGACCGACGGGATGCCGTACACCTTGGAGCCGGGGCCGGCGACCAGTCGGTCGGCGACCTCCTTCTGCACCATCACCAGCCCGTGCCGCAGGGTGGGCAGCCCGGCGAGCAGGTGCAGCACCACCGGCACGGCGACGTTGTAGGGCAGGTTCGCCACCAGCGCGGTCGGCGGCGGGTCGGCCAGTTCGGCGGCGGTGATCCGCAGCGCGTCGGCCCGGTGCACGGTGAGCCGGGCGGCGTCCGGGCCGGCGTGGGCGGCGGCGGTCTGCGGCAACGCGCCGGCCAGCACCGGGTCGATCTCCACCGCGTGTACGTGGGCGGCGACCGGCAGCAGGGCCAGGGTGAGCGAGCCGAGCCCGGGGCCGACCTCCAGCGCCACGTCGTCTCCGGTGAGCCCGGCGGTGGTGACGATCCGACGGACGGTGTTCGGGTCGTGCACGAAGTTCTGGCCGAGCTTCTTGGTCGGGTTGACGCCGAGGCGCGCGGCGAGTTCCCGGATCTCCGCCGGGCCGAGCAGGCCGGTCACGCCCCGAAGCGTAGTCGTGGGTTCCGGGGCGTTCACCACGGGCCGAAGACCCGGTCCCCGGTGGCGGAGATGGCCGCGCACAGCTCGTCGAGGTCGGCCCCGGTGGTCTCGGCCAGCGACCGCACCGTCAGCGGGATCAGGTACGACGCGTTGGGCCGGCCCCGGTGCGGCATCGGCGTCAGGTACGGCGCGTCGGTCTCCACCAGCAACTGGTCGATCGGGGTGAGCGCGGCGGCCTCGCGTAGCGCGGCGGCGCTGCCGAAGGTGACCGTGCCGGCGAAGCTGAGCAGGTGGCCCCGGCGGACGCACTCGCGGGCGAAGTCGGCGTCGCCGGAGAAGCAGTGCAGCACCACCGTGTCCGGGGCGCCCTCGTCGTCGAGGATGCGCAGCACGTCGGCGTGGGCCTCCCGGTCGTGGATGACCAGGGCCTTGCCGTACCGCTTGGCGATGGCGATGTGCGCCCGGAAGCTCTCCTCCTGGGCGGCCCGGCCGTCGTCGCCGGTGCGGAAGAAGTCCATCCCGGTCTCGCCGACGCCCCGGACCCGGTCCCGGGCGGCCAGCGTCTCGATCTCGCGCAGCGCGGCGTCCAGGTCGGCCAGCCGGGGTGCCTCGTTGGGGTGCAGCGCCACGGTGGCGAGCACCGCCGGGTACCGGTCGGCGACGTCGGCGCCCCAGCGCGACGAGTCGACGTCCACCCCGACCTGCACGAGGCGGTCCACGCCGACGGTGGCGGCCACCCCGATCGCGGCGGCCACCGGGTCGGTGGTGTCGCCGCCGGGCGCCCCGGCCTCGGCGACGGTGATGTCGAGGTGGGTGTGGCTGTCCAGCACGGGACGGGGCAGCGGCGGCGGGGCGGGCGGGAACTCACCGGCCCGGCGGGCGGCGCGCTGCTTGCGGGATTCGGTCGGTCCGGTCATCGCGGTCAGCATCACACACCCGGCGTCCCGGTCGGCACCGACCCGGACCGGGGCCGTGCCGCCGACGGCGTCGGCGGATCGAGGGGTGGCGGCGGGACGGCCAGGGCCGGCGCGGTGGGGTCCCGGGTCGGGAGCGTTCCCGGTACGCCACCGGATGTTCACCGGGCCGGCATCTGACCGGCTTAGCCTAGCCGGGATGAGCGTCACCGACCGGGCCAGCGGCGCCGCCTCCGAGCGGACCGGGTTGCGCGTCACCTACGGCGGGGTGGTCCACCCGGCGGAGGAGCTGGCCCGGGGCGCGGCCTACGAGCTGTTCAGCGCCGAGGCGGCACCCGGCTTCGAGTGGGCGCCCCGCCCGGGTTCGACCTGGCCGTGGCGGCGGTTCGTGCACGTCACCGAGGTGACCGAGGTGACCGGCGGCGGGACGCCGGCCGAGGAGCCGGAGGCGGCGCTGCTGATGCCGGTGCACCGGGACCGGGGCTGGTCGTACGTGCACCAGCTCAGTCAGCAGCCGACGGCGGCCGGCGACCCGACGGTGGTTGCGGTGCGCGGGTCGGCGGTGCTGCGCCGGGGCACCCGGATGGTCAAGGTGCTCTCGGCCCGGCAGCTCGCCGGGTACGTACGGGGTTGGTTGCCGCACGGTTTCTGCTACCGCGAGCACGACGTGGCGCACCTGCGCACGCCGGCCGCGCTGGCGGTGCTGCGCGGTGACGGCACCAGTGGCGACGGCACCGACATCGGGTACGCGCTGCGCTGGCGGGCCGCCGACCCGGGCGACTACGACGTGCCGGTCGGCGAGGCGCACCGGGGCCTGCTGGGGTTGGCGCCCCGGGAGCGGCTCGGCCCGCCGGTGCTGGGCACCGGGTTCGTGCCGAGTTCGGCGCAGTTGATCCCCGAGTTCGTCACCCGGGACTTCGCCGACCTGCCGATGCCGGCCAACGCCACCCTGCTGGCGTACACCGCAGAGGGGGCCGAGGTGGTGCTCTACAGCTACCAGGCGGAGCAGCGGGGCTGGTTGCGGATGGTGGGGCCGCAGTGGCGGCACCTGCTGGCCGCGGTGCCGGGTCTGTCCCCCGACCAGGAGTACGTGCCGACCGGCGAGGTGCCCCGCTCCACCCAGCTCGTCGGCGGGTACGCGGGTGGCGAGTACGAGGCGGTGGCGGACCTGCCGGGCGGGTTCCGGGTGTTGGCGATGACCCGCGCGGCCCGGTACCCGGTGGACCAGGTGGCCCGCCGGCTGCGGTACGTCCGGTGGCGGGGGGTGCCGTGCCTGGTGCTCCGGGAGGAGGCGGGCTGGCTGCGGCTGCGGCTGCGCCGCCCCGATCCGGACGCGGTGCGCGACACCGGGGCGCAGTGCCACGAACGGGGCGTGTACGAGACGTGGGCGCCGACCGCCGAGGTGACCGACGACCAGGTGGTGGACCTGCCGTACGCGCTGTGAGGGCATACCGGGGGTCGGTCGGGGAAAGCGCGGGGGGTCCGACACCGACGGATCAGGAGAAGCGCATGCCCTTCATCACCGTGGGTACGGAGAACTCCGCCCCCATCGACCTGTACTACGAGGACCACGGCCAGGGTCAACCGATCGTGCTGATCCACGGCTTCCCGTTCAACGGGGCGACCTGGGAGAAGATGTCGGGTCCGCTGCTCGCGGCCGGGTACCGGGTGATCACCTACGACCGGCGCGGGTTCGGCAGCTCGGCCCAGCCGGCGATGGGCTACGACTACGACACGTTCGCCGCCGACCTCGACGTGCTGATGACCGAGTTGGACCTGCGCGACACGATCCTGGTGGGTCACTCGATGGGCACCGGCGAGGTGACCCGCTACCTCGGCACGTACGGGGCGGACCGGGTGGACCGGGCGGTGCTGATGGCGCCGTTGGCGCCGTACCTGTTGCAGACGGAGGACAACCCGGAGGGCGTCGAGAAGAGCCTCTTCGACGGGTTCCAGCAGGCGATCGTCGCGGACCGGTTCGCCTACCTGACGCAGTTCTGCGACGCGTTCTTCAACTACAGCGAGAACAAGGGCAGGTGGGTCAGCGAGGAGGCGTACCGGGCGCACTGGCAGATCGGTGCGCAGGCGTCGGCCAAGGGCACCCACGACTCGGTGGACGCCTGGCAGACCGACTTCCGGGGCGACGTGCCCAACATCGACGTCCCGGTGCTGATCATCCAGGGCGACAAGGACAACGTGCTGCCGTACCCGAAGACGGGTCAGCGGTTGGCGCCGATGCTGCCCAACGGCAAGCTGGTCACCCTGAAGGGTGCGCCGCACGGCATTCCGTGGACGCATCCGACCGAGGTGAACCGGGCGCTCATGGAGTTCGTCGGTGCGCCGTCGATGGCCCACGCCTGACGTTGTGCCGGCGCGGCCCCGGGGGGTTCCCCCGGGGCCGTTGCCCGTCCGTGGCGGCCGGTCAGCTCTCCAGCCGGGCCAGTTCCTCGTCGACGATCGACGGGTCGAGCTTGCGGAAGACGGGTTTGGGCGCGGTGAGCGGCCGGCCGGCGGGTAGCGGCACGGACTCCCAGCGCGCGCCGACGGTGTAGTCCCCGGTGAGCACCGGGTAGCCGGGGCCGCCGTCGAGGTCGTCGACCTCTTCGAGGACCGGCATCGGGGCGTGCACGCCGGTGCCGCCGAGCAGCTCGTGGATCTGCTGCGCGGAGTGCGGCAGGAACGGGGTGAGCAGGGTGTTGGCGTCGCTGATCACCTGGAGGGCGACGTGCAGGATGGTGCCCATCCGGGGCTTGTCGGCGTCGGCCTTGAGCTTCCAGGGGGCCTGTTCGGACAGGTAGCGGTTGGCCTCGGCGACGACCTTCATGGCCTCGCCGATGGCCTGCTTCTGCCGGTGCCGGGCGATCAGGTCGCCGACCGTGGCGAAGCCGGCGCGGGCCACCGCGAGCAGCGCCTCGTCGGCCTCGGTGAGCCCGGCCGGGTCGACCGGCGGGACCGCGCCGAAGTTCTTGGCCGCCATGGAGACCGACCGGTTGACCAGGTTGCCCCAGCCGGCGACGAGTTCGTCGTTGTTGCGGCGGAGGAACTCGGCCCAGGTGAAGTCGGTGTCGTTGCTCTCCGGGCCGGCGACGGCGATGAAGTAGCGCAGCGCGTCGGCGTCGTAGCGTTCCAGGAAGTCCCGGACGTAGATGACGACCTTGCGGGACGAGGAGAACTTGCGCCCCTCCATGGTCAGGTATTCGCTGGAGACGACCTCGGTGGGGAGGTTGAGCCGGCCCAGCTCGCCGGGCTGGCCGTCGTGCGCCCCGGCCCCGGAGTAGCCGCCGAGCAGGGCCGGCCAGATCACCGAGTGGAAGACGATGTTGTCCTTGCCCATGAAGTAGTAGCCCGGGGAGTCCTTGCCTTCCCCGTCGGCCGACCACCACCTGCGCCACGCGTCCGGGTCGCCGGTGCGTCGGGCCCACTCGATGGACGCGGACAGGTAGCCGATCACCGCGTCGAACCAGACGTAGATCCGTTTGTCGCCGCGGTCCTGCCAGCCTTCGAGGGGGATCGGCACGCCCCATTCGAGGTCCCGGGTGATGGCCCGGGGCTGGAGGTCGTCGAGCAGGTTGCGGGAGAAGCGCAGCACGTTGGGCCGCCAGCCCTCGCGGGTGTCGAGCCACTGGCGCAGCGCGTCGGCGAGGGCGGGGAGGTCGAGGAAGAAGTGTTCGGTCTCCACGAACTCCGGCGTCTCGCCGTTGATCTTGGATTTGGGGTCGATCAGGTCGATCGGGTCGAGCTGGTTGCCGCAGTTGTCGCACTGGTCGCCGCGGGCGCTGTCGTAGCCGCAGATCGGGCAGGTGCCCTCGATGTAGCGGTCGGGCAGGGTCCGCCCGGTGGACGGGGAGATCGCCCCGGTGGTGACCTTGGGGACGATGTAGCCGTTGCGGTGCAGCCCGGCGAACAGCTCCTGCACCACCGCGTAGTGGTTGCGGGTGGTCGTCCGGGTGAACAGGTCGTACGACAGGCCCAGCGCCAGCAGGTCCTCGGCGATCACCCGGTTGTACCGGTCGGCCAGTTCGCGCGGGGTGACCCCCTCGGCGTCGGCCTGCACCTGGATCGGGGTGCCGTGCTCGTCGGTGCCGGAGACCATGAGCACGTCGTGACCGGCCATCCGCATGTACCGGGCGAAGACGTCGGAGGGTACGCCGAAGCCGGACACGTGGCCGATGTGGCGCGGACCGTTGGCGTAGGGCCAGGCGACCGCGGCGAGAACGTGACTCATGACCAGCAAGCCTAGTGACCCGGGTCGGGGGGCGGCGAACCAATAGGGTCACCCGCGCCGCAGCCGCGGGAATTGCCGTCCACCGGAATTGCCCACCGACACGCGGAGTCAGCTCACGGACACCGAGCGCCACGCGGTGTCCAATGGCTGACGTGACGGGCAGACGATCGGGGCACGACGAATCGACGGCGGGCACCCGACGACCACCGCGTCCGGGCCCCGGGGACGGCCCGCCGCCGCGCGGGTCGGCCGTCGCCCCGCAGCCCCGACCCGTCCCCGGCCCGGACGACGCGACCGTCGAGGTCGAGCCGACCACCGGAGCGCCGGTCGACGCGGTGCCCCGGCGGGTCCCGGTCCGTCAACCGCGCAAGCACCGCCCCGGCCGCTCCCCCGACGGCGGTACGGACGACGACTCCTTCTTCTGGGCCCCGATCGAACAGGTGCACTGGGACGGCACCCCGCTGCGCAAGGAGCCGAAGCAGCGGCTGCGGTCCCCGCGCCGACCCCGGCCCACCCGGCTCACCCATCCGCCGGACCCGGTGCGGGGGCTCGCCGTGCTACTGGCGTTGAGCCTGGTGGCGGCGTTCTTCGCCTGGGTGAGCGCCGGGCCGCTCTGGCTGGCCGTCGGGCACTCCACGAGGGGGACGGTGATGATCACCCACTGTTCGGGCGGTGGGCTCACCCAACGCTGCCGGGGCATCTTCGCCGCCGGCGACGACCGGTTCCTGGTCCACGGGATACGGGTCAGCGGGGTCCCCGCCGATCACACCGACACCGGCACCACGCTGCCGGCGCGGGTGACCGGGCCGGGCGCGGACACCGCGTACGTGGACACCGGGGCGGGTGCGCACCTGCGCTGGCTGCTCGGCCTGCTGGCGGTGGCCGGCTGTTCGGCGGGGATCGTCCGGTGGACCGGGGCGAGCCTGCTGGCCGACCCCCGGCAGCGCCGCTGGGCGACCGGCGGCGGGTACGCCGGGCCCGCGCTGATCACCCTCGGCTTCCTCGTCGCCGCCTGGTGAGGCGGGCGGGCCGACGCGCGTCGCGGTCCAGTGGATCGGCCCGCGCGGATCGGCCCGTACCACGGCTCAGCGGTGCACGACGGTGTACACGTCCCGGCGGCGCAGCCCGTACCCGGTGGCCACGTCGCTGATCGCGTCCCGCCGGGACATCCCGGCGGCCTCCCGGTCGGCCACCCGGGCCCGCAGCGTGTCGTCGTCGGGGCGCTCGGCGGGGGTTTCCGGGGCCCCCGCGACGACCAGGGTGATCTCGCCGCGCGGTTCACCCTGGGCCGCCCAGTCGGCCAGTTCGCCGAGCGGCCGGCGGACGACCTCCTCGTAGGTCTTGGTCAACTCCCGGCAGAGCGCGGCGGGCCGGTCGACGCCGAACGCGGCGGCGAGGTCGGTCAGGGCGGCGGCGATCCGGTGCGGGGCCTCGAAGAGGACCAGGGTGCGCGGTTCGGCGGCGAGCGCCTTGAGCCGGGCCCGCCGGCCGCCGGGTGAGCGGGGCAGGAAGCCCTCGAAGCAGAACCGGTCGCTGGGCAGCCCGGACAGGGCCAGGGCGGTGGTGACGGCGCTCGGGCCGGGCGCGGCGGTGACCGGCACCCCGGCGTCGAGTGCGGCGGTGACCAGGCGGTAGCCGGGGTCGGAGACGCTGGGCATGCCGCCGTCGGTGACCAGCGCGACCAGGTAGCCCTCCCGGAGCACGTCGACCAGTTCCGGGGTACGGCGTTCCTCGTTGCCCTCGAAGTAGGAGACGATCCGGCCGCCGACGGTGACGCCGAGATCGCGGGCGAGCCGAGTCAGCCGGCGGGTGTCCTCGGCGGCGACCACGTCGGCGGTGGCGAGGACATCGCGGAGCCGAGTGGACGCGTCGGCCGGGTTGCCCAGTGGCGCACCGAGCAGAACCAGCCGTCCAATCTCGGACATTTCACCCACGAGACGTGCTCCTTCATCGATAGTCGTACCAATCTCGGGGACGATGGGCGCCACCGGGCACCTTCGCAGCCTACGATCGCCGGGTGACGAGTGCGTCGACAGCACAGAGTGCGAGCGCGGACCGGACCGACCCGGAGGCCCCGCCTCCCGAGGGCGGAGGAGGCGGCGTGCCGGCGATCATCCGCCGCAGGCTGGCCACCGTCGAGACCCGGCTGGACGTGAACTCGTGGATCGCCACCGCCGTGGTGGTGACGATCGCCGCCGTCCTGCGCCTGCTCGGGCTGAGCAGCCCCAAGGGCAAGATCTTCGACGAGATCTACTACGCCCGGGACGGCTACGGCCTGATCGACAAGGGCGTCGAGTGGAACTACAAGGACAACGGTCCCTCCTACGTGGTGCACCCGCCGCTGGGCAAGTGGCTGATCGGGCTCGGTGAGTGGGCCTTCGGCTACCAGGACGCGGAAACCAACATCTCCGTACCAGGCCACCTGATGACCACCGCCCCGGAGTTCGGCTGGCGCATCGGCGCCGCGCTCGCCGGCATCGTCTCGGTGCTGCTGCTGACCCGCATCGCCCGCCGGCTGTTCCGCTCCACCACCCTCGGTTGCGCCGCCGGTCTGCTGCTCGCCCTGGACGGCTTCCACCTGGTGCTCTCCCGCACCGCGCTGCTCGACATCTTCCTGCTGCTGTTCGTGCTCGCCGCCTTCGGCGCGCTGGTGCTCGACCGGGACGCCCGGCGACGGCGCTGGGCCCGCGCCCTCGACGAGGGTCTCGACCCGACCCTCCCCGGTCGGGCCGGCCGACCCGCCGGTGGCTGGCGGAACTGGCCCTGGTGGCGGCTGCTCGCCGGGGTGCTGCTCGGCTGCGCGTGTGCGGTGAAGTGGAGCGGGATCTACTTCGTGCCGGTCTTCGGGCTGCTGGTGCTGCTCTGGGAGGTCGGCGTCCGCCGGTCGGCCGGAACCCGCCGACCGTGGCGCGACGCGCTCCTGGACGAGTTGCCCTGGCTGGTGCTCGCCGGGCTGCTGGTGGTCGGGACGTACGTGCTGAGCTGGTCGGGGTGGCTGCTCTCCGACGAGGGCTACTACCGGTCCGCGGCCAAGTACCCGAACCTTCCGGGGCTGAACGACACCCCGATCATCGGCGCGCTCAACAACCTCTTCCACTACCACAAGGCGGCGTTCGAGTTCCATACCGGCCTGGAGACCGCCCACAAGTACCAGTCGTGGCCGTGGCAGTGGTTGCTGCTGGGCCGGCCGGTGGCGTTCCACTGGTCCGGCGACGGTGCCTGCGGTGCGCCGACCTGCGCCTCGGAGATCCTGCTCCTGGGCACCCCGCTGCTCTGGTGGTCGTTCCTGCCGGCCCTGGCCGCCACGCTCTGGCTCGGCGTGGCCCGTCGGGACTGGCGGGCCGGGGCGATCCTGGCGGCGGTCGCCGCCGGCCTGCTGCCCTGGTTCTGGTACGCCCTCGACGGCCGGACGATGTTCTCCTTCTACGCCGCCCCGGCGCTGCCGTTCCTGGTGCTGGCGGTGGTCTACGTGCTCGGCGCGATCGCCACCCCCACCACCCCGGACCCCACCACCCCGACCGGCCGCGTCCAGACCGGGACCGCCCCCGACCGCACACCACCCGACGGCACCGCCCAGCCCGGCACCACACCCGACGGCACCGCCCGGGACGACACACCACCGGCGGGCACCGCCCCGGACGTCACGCCACCGGACGGCACCGCACCCGACGACACGGGGTCGGACGTCGGCCGGCCGGTCGGCCCGAAGGCCACGGTCATGGTCGCGCAGGCCGATGCCGCCACGGCCGAGCAGCTCGCCGACCGGCGACTGATCGGCGGGGTCATCGTCGGCGCGTACGTGCTGCTGGTGGCGCTCTGTTTCGCCTACTTCTATCCCATCTTCGTCGGCAACCTCCTGCCGTACGACGACTGGTCCGCCCGGATGTGGCTGGACGGCCGCTGGATCTGACCCACCCCGTCCACCGCTGCGCGTCTGCCCCGGACCCGCCCGACCCCACCGGTCGAGGCGGGTCCGGCGCGTTCCGGGACGGTCGTCACCCGGCACCACAGTGGACGAGGGCAGACGGGAGGGCGCCGGCCGACACCGCAGGCACCACGGGTCGGGATCAGACACCTGGCGGGCCGGGGAGACGACGGGCCGGCAGCGGGGCGGAAGACCGGGGGCGGATCGCATCGGCCGGGATCTCCGGCGGGAACCGTCGGCGGCACCGGGAGCGGTGGCGGTGGCGCGGGAGGGGGTGTCCCACGAGTGTGCCGCAACGAAAGGACGCGCCCCGATCGCCTGCCACGGGGGAAGCGGGCGATTGGGGCGCGCATGGAGAGCTTAACCACGTTATGCCACCGGCACAACGGGTCGACTTGGGTCAGATTTCCGACCGATGCGTCGCGCGGCAAATGCTTTACATCTAGCATCTAACGGACGGTCGACGGTCATCGATCTCACACCGGTCCGCCGACGCACCGCGCCGGGCCGACGATCCCGTGGTCGAGACTCGCCCGGGTGCACCCCGACGAATCTCCATAGTGGATCTCACTACACTTCGCCCGGTGATCAACACGAGACGACGATCAACGACCGTCCTGATCGGAGTGTTGGCGGCGACCGCGCTGACCGGCCCCGTGCCGGCCCTCGCCGACAACGAGGAGCCCGCCGAGCCACCCAAGGTCGAGCTGGTCCTCGACGTCAGCGGCTCGATGCGGGCCAACGACATCGACGGACGCAGCCGGATCTCGGTCGCCCAGCAGGCGTTCAACGAGGTGGTCGACGCGCTGCCCGAGGAGACCCAGCTCGGCATCCGGGTGCTCGGCGCGACCTACCGGGGCAAGGACAAGAAGCAGGGCTGCCTGGACACCCAGCAGATCGTGCCGGTCGGCCCGGTGGACCGGACCGCCGCCAAGGCCGCGGTGGCGACGCTGCGCCCGACCGGCTTCACCCCGGTCGGGCTGGCCCTGCGCTCCGCCGCCCGGGACCTCGGCACCGGCACGACCGCCCGCCGGATCGTGCTGATCACCGACGGCGAGGACACCTGCGCCCCGCCCGACCCGTGCGAGGTGGCCCGGGAGTTGGCCGCCCAGGGCACCAAACTGGTGGTCGACACGCTCGGCCTCGCCCCGGACGAGAAGGTCCGCAAGCAGCTGCTCTGCATCGCCACCGCGACCGGCGGCACCTACACGGCGGCCCAGAGCGCCGACGAGCTGACCGGTCGGATCAAGCAGCTCGTCGAGCGCGCGAAGGACACCTACACCGCCGCACCGACGGTGGTCACCGGCCGGGCCGGGTGCGCCGACGCCCCGTTGCTCGCCCCCGGCGTCTACGCCGACCGGGAGGCGTTCTCCGAGCACCGCTGGTACCGGGTGCCCGTCCGACCGGGGCAGGAGCTGCGCGCCTCGGTCAGCGCGGCACTGGACCGGCCGGTGAACCCCGACCACGCGGTGCTGCTGCGGGCGACCGCCGCCGACGGCCGGGAACTGGTCCGGGGCGTCGACGCGGGCAGCGGTCGTACCGACGTGGTGTCGGCGGGATTGCGCTGGTCGGGGGCGGAGGACGAGGTGTCGCCGAGCCCGTCGGCCAGCGACGCGCCGGTCCCGGCCACCACGGTCTGCCTGGTGGTCAGCAACGCGTTCGCACCCCGACCGGGCACCCGGGCCGAGCCGGGCATGCCGGTCGAGCTGACCATCGACGTGGTCGCCTCGTCACCCGCCCCGACCGCGCCGGACCTGGGGCGCGGCTGGGTGCTGCTGCTCCTGCTCACCCTGGCCGGCCTACTCACCGGCCTGGTCGTCGGGCTGCTCACCCGCTGGTGGGTGGCGACGTGGAGGACGAACTGACGATGCGTACCCCGATCATGCGGACCGGCGCGGCACTGGCCGCCGCCGGACTCACCCTGCTCGTCGCCCCGACGCCGGCCCCGGCCGCGCCCACCCCCTCCCCCGGCGCCACCCCGGTCACCCGGGCCGGCACGTCCTTCCTGACCGCCACCGGCATCGCGGCCGGCCAACCGGTCCGGGTGGACGCCTCCACCGGCGATTTCCTGTACTGGTCGTTCCCGGCCTCGGCGGGACAGCGGCACCACATCACCGCCACGGTGTCCCTGCCCAAGGCCCGCACCGGCGCGTCCACCTGGACGGTGGAGGTGTTCGACGGGCTGCGCCGCCGGCAGGCGTGCACGGCCGGGGCGCAGACCCCGACGGTGGCCGCCTCCGCCGGCAGCGTGGCGCTCGGCTGCACGTTGCGTCAGGTGCGCTCCTGGGCGGAGCCGTGGTCGGCCGACCCGCTGCCCGGCACCTACTACGTCCGGCTGTCGGTCACCGACCTGCCCGAACCCGACCTGGGGCTCCCCGTCGACGTGGAGCTGCTGGTCTCCGCCGAGGGCGAGGGCTCGCGCGACGACGGCGAGTTGAAGGCGCCGCTGGTGCCGAACACCAAGGCCGGCGCGGTGCTGACCGGTGAGCCGGCGGCCGCACCCGCCGACGCCGACGACGACTGGTTCGACGGCGACTGGCTGCCCGCGCTCGGCTCCCGCTGGGCGTGGAGCGCGGTCGGCGGCGTGCTCGCCGCCGTGGCCGGGGTGTTCGGCTTCGCGCTGACCCGCCGCCCCCGCCGCCGCTGACCCGTCGTGGTGGCCGACCCCGGGTACCGGGCCGGCCACCACGACGGGACCCTCCGGTGTCGCCCGGTTGCGGTACGTTCACCAACCATGGCCGATGGTCCGCACACCGGGCGGACCCGGCGGTGGTCGTACCGGAGAGGGGTGGGTTATGCGTGACCTGCTGCCGGCGGCGGTCTCGGTGGCGGTGGCCGAGGGCGCCGACTGGGTCGGTGAGCTGCTCCCGGAGGAGCGGGCCGGGCTGGGCGAACGGGCCGTGGAGAGCCGGCGACGGGACTTCACCGCCGGTCGGGTCTGCGCCCGACGCGCGATGACCGCCCTCGGCCTACCGGCCACGCCGGTCCCCGCCGCACCGAACCGCGCACCGGTCTGGCCGACCGGGCTGATCGGCACCATCACCCACACCCGGGGCTACTGCGCCGCCGCGGTCGCCCGCCGCGCCGACCTGCGTGCGGTCGGCATGGACGCCGAGCGGCACCGGGAACTCGACCCGGGGGTACGCCGGATGATCCTGCGCCCCGAGGAGGCCGACCGGCTGGCCCGGTTGCCGGCCGGGGTGAGCTGGCCGGTGGTGGTGTTCAGCGCCAAGGAGACCGTCTACAAGGTCTGGCACCCGGTGGTGGGCTCCTGGTTGGACTTCCTGGACGCCACCGTCGACCTGGACCCGGACACCGGCGTCTTCACCGCCCGGATCGACCCGGCGCGGGTGTCGGCGGCCACCGTGGCGGATCCGCCCTCGGTGGTCACCGGCCGGTTCGTGATCGAGGGCGATCTGGTCCGCACGGCGGCGGTGCTGCCACTACGCTGACCCCTTCGTCAGCACCACCAGCTTTCCCGAGTGACGACCGTGTGCGAGGAGTACGGTGAGCCAGCCCCAACCCCCTTCCGGGCCGCAGGACCCCAACCAGCTGCCCCCGGTCGATCCGACCGCCCCGCCGCCCCCGGTCCCCGAACCGCCGCAACCGACCTACTCCACCGACCCGTACGCTCCGCCGTCGCCGTACGCGCCGCAGCCGCCGGTCTCTGCAGCACCGCAGCCGACGTACCCGCCGCCGCCGACGTCGGGACAGCCGTTCCCGTCGTACGAGCCGGGGACGGCACCGCCGGTGTCAGGTGCGGGCTACCCACCGGTGTCAGGTGCGGGCTACCCACCGGTGTCAGGTGCGGGCTACCCACCGGTGTCCGGCGCGGGCTACCCACCGGTGTCGGGTGCGGGTTACCCGCCTCACGGTGGGGGCTATCCGCCTCACGGTGGGGGCTATCCGCCGCCCGGTGGGGGTTACCCGCCGCCGCCCGGTGCTCCGGCTCCGCCCGGCTATCCGTTGGGTCCGCCGCCGGGCGGCTCCTCGGGCAAGAAGGTCTGGATCGTCATCGGCATCGTGGTCGCCGTGCTGGTGCTGCTCTGCTGCGGTGGCATCGTGGTCGCCGCGGTCGTCGGGGGCAACCAAGCCAACGAGGCGGCCGATGACTGGGAACGCTCGTTGCCCACCCCCGGTGCCACCGCTGCGCCGACGCTGCCGGGCGGGAGGCCGTCGGCGGCACCGTCGTCCACCGACGACGAGACGTTCAACCTGAAGGCCGGCGAGACGCTGGTGATCAGCGACGACGACGGCACCATCGAGATCACCGTCCGCAGCTTCAGCACCTCGACCAAGGGGTGCCGCTCGTTCGCCCCTCCGCCGGACAAGGGCATGTACCTGATCGCCGACGTCACCGCCACGGTGACCAAGGGCACCGCGTCGATCAACCCGTTCTACTTCCAGTGGGTGGCCGACAACGGCACCACGGTCAACGGGCTGGCCGGCGCGCTCTCCGGCTGCGGTGGCGACATGCTCGACTCGGGCAGCAACATCCGGGCCGGCAGCAAGCGCTCCGGTGCGGTGGTGTTCGACGTCGCCGACAAGAATGGCGTGGTCGAATACCAGCACCGGTTCGAGGCGGCGGGTTCCTGGAAGCCCTGATCTCCCGGGTCCCGTGCCGGGCCGGCTCCCTCGACGGGGGCCGGCCCGTTGCGTTGTCGGGCCCCGGCAGCACCGCGGGCGGGCCGGAATCGCTGCCGTCGCTTGAATCGGCCCCGGCATCGGCGGATGCTTAACGAATCGAACTCTACCGATCCAGAGGGAGGTGGGAGATGCGTCGTCTCTCGCTCGTCGCCCTGGCCCTGACCGTCGTCGTGCTGCCGGCGACCCCGGCCAGCGCGTACGCAGGCGGCACCGACCCGGCCGCCGTGCACCCCGGTGCCGCCGGACCGGCCGCCGCATCTCCCGGGGCCGTCGGGCCGACCGTGCAGGACGTGCGGACCGTCGGCACCGCCTGGGGACCCGACCCGGTCACCGGTCGCCTGACGCTCACCGTCGACGACACCGTCGCACCCGAGCAGGTACGCGCGCTGCGCGCCACCGCCGCGCGGGCCGGCGCGGACCTGCGCCGGGAGCCCGGCCGGCTGCGCCTGCTCATCGCCGGGGGGCAGGCCGTCTACGGCGGGGGCACCCGCTGCTCGCTCGGCGCGAACGTGCACAGCGGCAGCACCTACTACTTCCTCACCGCCGGGCACTGCACCGCCGCCGCGACGACCTGGTACGCCGACAGCGGCGGGACGACCGTGCTGGGCAGCCGGGCCGGCAGCAGCTTCCCCGGCAACGACTTCGGTCTGGTGCGCTACACCGGGAGGGTCAGCCACCCGAGCGCCGTCTACACCCATCCCGGCCTGCTCACCATCAACGGCGTCGGCACCCCGTACGTGGGTCAGGCGGTCTGCCGCAGCGGCACCACCACCGGCGTCCGGTGCGGCACGGTGACCGGCCTCAACCAGACGGTCAACTATGCCGAGGGCAGCGTGACCGGGCTGATCCGCACCAACATCTGCGCCGAGCCCGGCGACAGTGGCGGGCCGCTCTACGTCGCCGGGACCGGGCTGATCCTCGGCATCCTCTCCGGCGGCAGCGGCAACTGCACCAGCGGCGGCACCACCTTCTACCAGCCGATCGCCGAGGCGCTCGCCGTCTACGGCGTGACCATCCCCTGAGCGCCCCGGTCGGCGTCGCCCGGTCCCGGCCCACGACGATCAAGGGCGGGCCCCGAGTGGGGCCCGCCCTTGATCGAATGTTGCTGGTGGAGCTGTGGGGATTCGAACCCCAGACCCCCTCGATGCGAACGAGGTGCGCTACCAGACTGCGCCACAGCCCCTCCGCCGGATGGAACCGGCTTCGGTCCCACCCGGCTTTCACCGGGCGGGCCGGCAGCAAGACTAACAGCCCACCCGCCCCCCGGGCGAATCACCCCTCCCGCCGCGCGAACCGGCTGGTCCGCCGCACCGGTGAGCCGACGTTGGGGTATCCGAGCGCCCGGGTAGCGCCACTTCGGCCCACGTGAGTCGATCAGGAGACCCGACCAGCCCGAGCAGGGCGAGCACGTAGGGCGGGCGGGGCGGCAGGCCGGACCCGGGTTCAGCGGGGGTCGCGGCCGGACTGGTAGGGGCGGCCACGCAGGCCGCCGGAGCGGCGGTAGGACACCGAACCACCCCCGCTGGCCGCCGCCGGCAGGTCGGTCGGCCGGTCCAGGCCCATCGCCGTGCGGCGTACCGCCTCGCGTTGGGCGGCCAGGCGGCGCTGCGCCTCCCGGCGGGCCGCCGCCCGACGGGCCTGTTCGCGGCGCACCTCGGCCTGCCGGGCGGCGAGCCACGCCGCCTCCCGGGCCCGTAGCCGCCGCCGACGGCGTTCGGCCAGCGCCCGCCGCCGCAGGTGTACGACGTACACGACGAGCAGGGCGGCGGTGACCGAGAAACTGATCCAGAAGCCGGGGCTGACCACGATCACGCCGACCAGCTCGACGAGGTTGAGCAGCAGCAGCGCGGCGAGCACCCGACGCCGCCGGTACACGGCCGGGGTGTGCGGCCGGGGTGGACGCCGACGGGCCTGCCGGGGGGCGGGCGGCACCGCGCGCAGCCGGCCGGAGCGGCGGGCGGACGCCGACAGGGCGGCACGACGGCCGGGGGCCGGGGGCGCGGAGACCGGGGCGGCAAGGTTCCCGGTGGTGGCGTCCTCGGCGAGGGTGACGACGAGCGCCCGGGGCTGGTTGACCGGTCGCCGACCGGGGACGGTACGACGCCGCCGGCGGCGCTGGAGCACCCGCGCCGTCGACTGCGCCCGCTCCGCCACCAGCCGCTCGGTGGCGTCGTACCGACGGACCAGCGCCGGCGCGAGGGCGAGCAGGCCGGCGGCGGCGAGGACGGCGAGGAGCACCGAGGTCGGCACCCTCACCCCTCCCGTCACCGAATTTCGGGGCAACCACCGAACATCAGCAAGATCTTCCCCGAAAGATCACTCTCGACGCAGATCCTGCGGTCGGGCGGTGCTTGCCGCAGCTTGCAGTTACTTGAGGTTACGGGCCGCCGACCGGGATGCCGACGCGCCGCGCCGGATCCCATCCGTGGGACGACTCACCCGGCCTCGTGACGCATCCGGTGCCAGCGGGCCAGCAGACCACCCTCGGCGGCCACCTCCTCGCTGGTCAGCGCGTATCCGATGTGGTCCCGCCAGACCCCGTCGATGTGCATGTAGCGCACGTGGTACGCCTCCTCGCGGAAGCCCAGCTTCTCCACCACCCGCCGGGACGGCTTGTTCTCCGGCCGGATGTTCACCTCGACCCGGTGCAGTCCACCCGGGCCGAACGCGTGGTCGACGGCGAGCGCCATCGCGGTGGGGATCACCCCACGCCCGGCCACCCGGGAGTCCACCCAGTAGCCGACGTAGCCGGAGCAGAACGCCCGCCGGACGATGTTGCCCACGTTCAGGTGCCCGACCAGCCGTTCCTGCCCGTCCTCGCGCAGGCAGACCGCGAACGGCATCCCCTCACCGCTACGCGCCGAACGCCGCTGGTCGGCGTGCACGTAACGGAACGCAGCCGGCGAGTTCGTCTCGTCCCAACTGCCTGGCAGGTGCGACTCCCAGGGCGCCAACCAGGCCCGGTTCGCCCGACGAACCGCCGACCAGGCGGTGGCGTCGGACCGCCGGTACGGTCGCAGCACCACCGGACCGTCCATCAGCATCACCGGCCACCCCGGCACCCGCCCGAACCAGCTCACCGCGCCGACCTCCCGTCCACGCCCGGGGCGGCGGCCGACCCGCGCCGGCTCACCGCCGTCGGTCCAGCAACAACACGTCCACCGTGGAGCCGGCCGCCGCAGTGGTCACCCGCTCACCGAGCACCATCAGGCCGTTCGCCTCGGCCAACCCGGAGAGGGTGTACGGCCCACCGCTGAGCGGCTGCACGGTGTAGCCCCCGCCGCGCCGCTCGGCCACGTGCGCCGGCCGGAACTCGCGCAGCCCACCGGGCGACGAGATGGTCTCCAACAGATGCGCCCGTACGCTCGGCCGGAACACCGGCTCCGCACCGGCCAGCAGCTGGATCGCCGGCCGGGCCAGCACCTCGAAGCCGATCAACGCCGCACCGGGCTCACCGGGAAGACAGACCACCGGCACCTCCTCGGCCCCGACGGTACCGAACCCGAGGGCCGTGCCGGGGTACAGCGCCACATCGGTGAACGTCACCGGCCCGGCCCGGCCGCCCTCCCGGCGGGACAGGATCCGCCGGACCATGTCACCGGGGCCGGTGCCGGTGCCGCCGGTGGTGATGATCAGATCGGCCCGCAGGGTCTGGTCCTCCAGGAGGCCACGCAGCCCCTCCGGGTCGTCGTCGCAGATCCCCACCCGGTACGCCAACGCGCCCACCTCGGCGGCGGCGGCGGTCAACGCGTGCGAGTTGGCGTCCACCACCTGACCGGGCTGGCTGCCCCGGCCCACGTCGACGAGTTCGTCGCCGGTGGCCACGATCACCACCCGGGGGCTGGGCCGGACCACCACGTGTCCGATGCCGGTGGCGGCGAACACGGCCACCAACGCCGGGGCGACGTACGTGCCGGCGCGGGCGAGGACGGTACCGGCGGGCAACTCCTCACCGGCACGACGGACACCGTACCCCCGCTTGGGGGTACGGAAGATCTCCACCGCCGCCATGCCCTGGTCGGTCCACTCCACCGGCACCACCACGTCGGCGGCGATCGGCATCGGCGCACCGGCCGCCACCGAGAAACACGAGCCGGGGGTCAGCCGGACCGGCCGCCAACTCGCCGCGCCCAGGTCGCCGACCACGTTGAGCCGCACCGCCCGGCCCGGTCCCTGCGTGGGGATCGGGCCGTACCCGACGAGGTCCTCCCAGCGCGCGGCGTACCCGTCCACCGCCGCCTGGTCGAAGGCGGGGAACGAGTGCGGGGCGACGACGTCCGAGGCGAGGACGTTGCCGTACGCCTGGGTGAGGTCGAGGTCGAGCGGGGGCAGCGCGCGCAACCTGCGCAGCACGCTGCCCAGGTAGTCGGCGAGCGGCGTCAACTCGTTCGCGGCCGCCTCGGCGTCGGCCGTCGAGGTCATGTACCGGAGCCGCCCGCCGTGTCGCGTACCCCGTTGATGATCGCCGCGGTGACCGTCTCGTCGCCGTTGTTGACGAACTCGGTCAGCCAGGCGCGGAACTCGGCGCCGAGGTCCTCCCGCTCGACGGCGATCTGCACGACTGTCTGGAGGTAGCCCAGCGGCATGCCGGTGTCGTAGCGGGTGCCCCGGTAGACGATCGCGTGCACCGGCACCCCCTCGCTGCGCAGCAGTTCCATCGCGTCGGTCAGCTGGATCTCCCCGCCGCTGCCCGGTTCGGTACGCCGGATCGCGTCGAAGATCCGCCCCGGCAGGACGTACCGGCCGAGGACGGCGAGGTTGCTCGGGGCGTCCTCCGGCTGGGGCTTCTCCACCATGCCGGTGACCCGGACGACCTCTCCGATGTCGGTCAGCTCCGCTTCGGCCGGTTCGACCGAGGCGATGCCGTACCGCTTGGTCTCGGCCGGGTCGACCTCGAAGAACGCCAGCACCACCCCGCCGGTACGGGCCTGGAGCTCCAACATGGCCGGCAGCAGCGGCTCCGACGGCTTGACGAACTCGTCACCGAGGAGCACCGCGAAGGGCTGGTCGCCGACGTGCGACTCGGCGTACCCGACGGCGTGGCCGAGGCCGAGCTGCTCCGGCTGCCGGCAGGTGTAGATCTCGGCCAGCTCGCTGGGGCGCTTGACCGCGGCGAGCCGCTCGGCGTCGCCCTTGGCCTCCAGCCGGGCCTCCAGGTCGGGGCGACGGTCGAAGTGGTCCACCATCGACGTCTTGCCGCGACCGGTGATCAGCAGCACGTCACCGATGCCGGCCTGGGCGGCTTCCTCGACGATGTACTGGAGCACCGGTCGGTCGATCACCGGTAGCAGCTCCTTGGGCACCGCCTTCGTGGCCGGCAGGAACCGGGTGGCCAGGCCGGCGGCCGGGATCACGGCCTTGACCGCGCGGGCGCGACCGGTCGCGGCGGTCGTTGAGGGGTTCGCTGAGTGCTCCGACATGCCGCGAGACTATCGGCCACGGCTCTGCCGCGGCGGGTGAGGACCGGAAGACGCGCCGCCCGGCTGCGTCACACCGGGAGCACCGACGGCGTGCCGACCGGCCGGCCCACCGGTCGACCCGTCGGCAGGTAGGTCGATCGACCCGTCGGTCGGCAGGTCGTCGCCGGCTACCCGGTCGGTGGGCGGCCGGTGGGCGGGTGGCCGGGTGGCGCTGGTCGGCCCGACGGGCGGACCGGCCCGGGGCAGGCCGTCGTCCGGGCTGGTCGCCCCCGCCGGTACGGCGATCTCCTCGACCGCACCGTCGGCTGCCGGCGTCGGTCGGGGCCGCGCCGTCGCCACCCGGTAGCCGTCACGGCCGGCGCCCTTGGCCGCGTACAACGCCTCGTCGGCGGCGTCCAGCACCTCCGCGCCGGTGCAGGCGTGGTCGGGATAGACGGCGATGCCGATCGAGACCGACACCGCGATCGTGGTCGGGACACCCGCGTGGCCGGCGACCACGACCGGGGCCTCCCGCACCGCCGCGCCCAACCGCTCGGCGACGGTCGCCGCGCCCCGGGCGTCGGTCTCCGGCAGCAGCACCACGAACTCCTCACCGCCCTGCCGGAAGGCCAGGTCCACCTCGCGGATCTCGCCCCGGACCCGGCGGGCGAACTCGGCGAGCACGGCGTCCCCGGCGGCGTGCCCGTAACTGTCGTTGACGATCTTGAACCGGTCCAGGTCGAGGACGAGGATGCTGAGCATCCGGCCGAACCGGCTGGCCCGCTCCACCTCCCGGCGCAGCGACTCACGCAGGTACCGGTAGTTCCACAGCCCGGTCAGCGGGTCGGTCAACGACAACCGCTGCGCCTCCTCGTGCACCCGGACGTTCTCCACCGCCACCGCCGCGTGCCCGGCGAAGGTCCGCAGGGTCGCCAGGTCGTCGTCGTCGAACTCGCCGACGCCCAACCGGTCGTAGAGGACCAGCACCCCGACCGCCGGGTCCCGGCCGGCGGCGTCCCCACCGGGTGCGGTGAACGGCACCGCCACGTACGTCTCGCACCACGGTTCGCCGGTCGGCGTCGGGCCCGACGGGACCCGGCCCCGCTGCGGTTCACCCGTGGCGGCGACCGCACCGACCACCCCCGTGCCCACCGGCACCCGCAACTCCTCCGGCTCGGTGCCCGGTGGGCAACGCCCGGCCAGCCCTTCCGCGCACTGCCCGACGAGCACCCCGGCGTCGTCGACCAGCAGCACCGCCCCGGCCCGCGCCCCGGTCGCCGCGATCGCGCTGTGCAGGATCACCCGCAGGATGCGTTGCAGGTCGTGGGTGCTGGCCAGGGTGTCCCCGAGCACCCTCAGGTGCCCCCGCAACTGGTCCCGGCTGCTGGTCAGCGCAGCCACGTACCCGGCGGTCTCCCGGATCATCCGGTTGAACGCGGCGGCGAGCCCGCCGATCTCGTCCCGGCTGCGCACCGGCACCCGGGCGGTCAGGTCACCCCGGGCGACCCGGTCCACCGCACCGGCCAACTCCACCAACGGCCGGGTGGTGACCCGGGCCAGCCGCCACGCCGTCAGCACCGCCACCACCACGGCGAGCAGCACCGCCCCGACCAGTGCCGCCGGCAGGCCCGACGGTCGCTCCCCGGCCACGGAAAGGACCAGAGGCAACGGCTGCCCCGGGGCCGGCCCGAGCCGCCGCACGTACCGGCCGTCCCGGGTCGCGGTGACCCGGTCACCATCGAGGGTGCCGGCCGCGGCGAGCACCGCGTCGCGTACCCGACGGGTCTCGGTGGTGTGGGTGATCCGGTCGGGGCCGGCGGTGTCGTCGAGGAGGGTGACCGCGACGCCGGTCGCGGCGGCCAGCCGGGCCACGAACGCCGGGTCGACCACCTCGGCGGCGGCCACCGCGCCGAGCGGCGTGCCCGCCGGGTCACGCAGGTCCACCCGGGCGCTCAGCGCCCGGACCGGTCCGCCGGTGCGGACGCCCGCGCAGTCCTGCCACGGAGTCGCCGGCCCACCCGGGGTGGCGTACGTGGTGCCACCGGTCACGTCGGTGACCAGCACGGCGGTGGCCAACCCCCGGCTGACCACCTGACCGGCCGCGCCCGCCCGGGTCGCCGGGTCGGGGCGCAGGGCCACCGCGTCGGCGGCGGCCCGCAACTGCTGGCACAACGCGTCGATCGAGGTACGCACGGCGGACGCGGCCAGGCCGAGCCGTTCGGTGGACCGGGTGCGGTCCACCGTCGACAGGGTGGTGCCGACGAAGACCGCGCCGAGCAGCACGGGACCGAGCACCACCGTGAGGAAGGCCGCCGTCAACCGCCCGCGTAGCGTCAACGCTGTCCCCCCGGAAGTTCCAGGCCCGTTCCTGCGATGCTGACACAGAGCGACCACATTGACAGCGTTGCGTCAGGAGTGTTGCGTGCCCGATTTTTCTGATGAAGCGGAAGCCCTCCACGCGGCCAAACGCGAGACACGCGCCGTGCTGCTCGCCCACCGCCGGGCGCTCACCGCAGCCCACCGCTCCGCCGCCGCGACGCGCGTCCAAGCCGAACTGACCGCGCTGGTACGCCGCCTGCGGCCGGCCACGATGACCGGGTACGTGCCGGTCGGCTCCGAGCCGGGCGGCCCCGACCTGCCCGAGGTGCTCCGGGCCGCGCTGCCGGCCGGGGCGGAGCTGCTGCTGCCCGTGCTCCGCGACGACCTCGACCTGGACTGGGCCCCGTACGCCGGACCGGGCACCCTGGTCGCCGCCGGCCGGGGGATGCGCGAGCCGCACGGACCCCGGCGGGGCCGGACGGCGATCGTCGGAGCATCCCTGGTGGTGGTGCCCGCCCTGGCGGTGGACCGGCACGGCCTACGGCTGGGCCGGGGCGGCGGCTCCTACGACCGGGCGCTGGCCCGGGTACCGGCGGCCACCATGACCGTGGCGCTGCTGCACGACGGTGAACTGCTCCCGGTGCTGCCCGCCCAGCCGCACGACCGGCCGGTGCGGGCGGCTCTCACCCCGTCGGAAGGTCTGCGCCTGCTCACCCGGGACGGGATTGCGCTGACGGCGTCGGGCTCCGCTGATGCTGCGGTCGGCTGACGGCGTCGGGCCCCGCTTCGGCTGACGGTGTCGGGCTCCGTGGTGGCACGGTGCGCTGACGACGTCGGACTCCGCTGATTCTGCGGTCCGGTGACGGCGTCGGGCTCTGCGGCGGCGCGGTGCAGTGACGACGTCGGACTTCGCTGGTGGCGCCCTGCCGACGGCGGGCGGTGCGCCGACGGCGTCGAACTTCGCCGGTGGTGGGGTGCGGACCCGGCTCGCCGAGGTCCGGTTCGCGCCTGCTCCCCCGCTGGTCCGGACCTCCCGGCGGGTGGGTGACGATCACGTCCGCTGGACGAACCCGGGTCCGATGACGCACCATTGGCACTCGAATACGTCGAGTGCCAATCGGCTGAACCAGATCCGGAGGAGAACGTGCCCACGTACCAGTACGCCTGCACCGCGTGCGGCCACCAGCTCGAGGCGGTGCAGTCGTTCTCCGACGAGCCGCTGACCGAGTGCCCCGCGTGCGAGGGGCGGCTGCGCAAGGTCTTCAACTCGGTCGGGGTCGTGTTCAAGGGCTCCGGCTTCTACCGCACCGACTCCCGGGCGGCGGGCACCGAGGGCAAGGGCGGCACGACGAAGCCGGCGAAGTCGGAGGGCACCTCTTCCGGTGGCGACTCCTCGGGCTCCGGCTCGTCGTCGACCTCGGGCGGTTCCTCGACCCCCAACTCGTCCTCCTCGTCCACCACCTCCGGCCCGTCGGGCTCGACCAGTTCCACCAAGCCCGCCCCCACCACCACGACCTCCTGACCCCCTCCCCCACCGCCCCACCCCGCCCCCGCGATCAAGAGCTTTGCGTCACGTTGACGCAGTGATCAAGAGATTTGCGTCAAGTTGATCGCGGTATTTGACGCAAACCTCTTGATCACGCCACTTGTGGGTGGGTGGGGGGACGGGGGTGGGGGGACGGGTGGGGGTGGGGTTTTCCACAGGCGGGGTGTTGTCCACAGGGTGTGGGTGAGGGGGCGTGGGGTTTGGGTGGGTGCGACATAGCCTGCTGGGCCGGGGGGTGCCGCCAGGGCATCCGGTGAGCGGCAGAGGGTGTTGCATGGTGACCGGTGCGGTCGATGGAGAAGGCTCGCTGCGAGCATTCCGCTGGCCGCGTCGCCCCGGTGGGGGGACCATGTTGCGGGCGGCCTTGGTGGCGGTCCTGCTGGGGCTGGCGGTGATCGTCATGGACACCCCGGCTGGCTGTTCCACCGGTGCCCCACCACCTGCCGTCGCCCTCGGCCCGGCGGGACCTCCCATGGGGAGGCCCCATGCCACAGATCCCGCCACCGGCAGGCCCAGCGCGGCCGGACCTCCCGCCGGCACATTCAACGCGGCGGGATGTCCGGACCCACCGACCGTGGCCGGGCCCGCCGTCGGCGGCCAGTCCGGCCAGCCGCACCATCGGACGGTACGACCGGGCGTCAGCGGGGCCGGCGTCCCCGACGGGGTGGGCGACCCCCGGTCCGGTACGCAGGAGACCGGAAGGCCCGCCGAGGAAGGCACCCCGACTGCCGTACCGCTGCCGAGCGGCTTCGTGGGAGTGCCCGTCCGCCTGGCCGAACCGGCCGCCCTCGCGGTCCTGCGCCCCGGTGCACGGGTCGACCTGCTCGTGCTGCCGGCCGGGCGCAGCGCTGGAGCACCTGTTCTGCTGGCGGCCGACGCCCTGGTCCTCGACGTGGTGGGCGCCGGGGCCGGGGACGGCTCGTCTGCGCTCTACCTGGCCGTACGCCCCGATCAGGCGCAACGGTCCGTCGGTCAGCCGGAAGGGAGCCGCTTCAGCGTCGTCATCCGAGGATGATCCACTCCTGCGGCGAGGTCTTCGGCAAGGTCGTCGTCGACCACACCGCCTGACCGCCAGACTGCGGGCCGAGACAGCGATATCGCGCCCATCCGGAACCGCATTGTCGCCACCCTGGAGTGGATGTTGCGGCCCACCGGCGGCCGACGATGGTCAACTCCAGTGTGGGGGGCGCTCGGCGAGCAACCAGTCGTCGTTGCCGTCCCGGCGCTCACCCCACCCGAAGTCGGTGTCGTCGGCGGTCTGCTCAGGCAGCACCACGAAGTCGTCGCTGAGGTCGACCGCGCGGTCGTCATCGCCGGGCACACCGCCGCCGGCCAGATCCTCGGTGCTCACGAGCGGCAAGGTTACTCCTCAGACCGCCCACTTCCCGCACACCACCACGGCGGCCAACTGCCGGGTCTCCCCGGCAAGGGTCCGCCGCGTCCGGCCCTCACGTTGGTAGCGTCGGATGGCGTGACGACCCCCAGCGGTGCCAGCCCCGACGACGAATACTGGCGACGCCCACCCGCACAGCCGCCCACCCCCGCACCCGCCGGGCCGACACCCCCGACACGCCCCGCCAGCCCGACGGACACCACCAGCCCAGCGGACACCACCGAGCCGACACTCTCGACCCGCCAGCCTCACCCGAGCACCATCCCCGGCGGAACGGGTGCCCCGCACCACCTTGACGGATCTCCCACCACCGGGGTTGACGCGGCCCCTGAGGCCGGGGCCGAAACCAGGGCCGAGACCAGAACCAGTGCCGGAACCGAACACGGGGCAGAGAGCGGGGTCGCGACCGGCGCGGGTGCCGGGGGTGCCGGGGAAGCGGAAGGTGGGGCGACGCACCAGCCCTCGCCCTGGGCCAGCCCGGTCGACGCGCCGGCACCCGGCCTGCCGTCCGGTCGACCCGCCAGCCCACCGGCCGGCCCGCCGTCCGGTGAGCCGGCCGCGCCGCCGAGGGTGGGTACGTCGATCCCGGGAACGGTCCCGACCACTCCCTGGACGGGCAGTACCGCACCGGGGACGAGTTCGGCCTGGTCGGGGCGGGGTGGTTACCACGGGCCGCCGCCCACCACGCCACCGCCGCCGGGCTGGCGTCCCCCGGTGCACCTGGAAGCGACTCCCGCCCGCACCCTGCCGGCGCAGGACATGGAGGCGATGGACGCGGCAGAGCAACGGGCGCAGCGGGTCACCTGGAGCGTCGGCGCGGTCATCGGCACCGTGTTGCTACTGCTGCTCTGTCTGCTCTGCTCCCGGGCACTGTTCTGAACACCCGCCGAACACTCCCGAACGCCATCCGGCGCACACGCCGAAGGCGCTGCCCGGCCCACGCGCCGACCGACCAGGCCGACCAGGCCGACCGGTCAGCACGAACAAGACCGCTCAGCACCCGGACAACCGGTCAGCAGGCGGACAACCGACCGGGCCCGACCGGGCAGCCAGGCCGAACGGGCCCGACCGGGCCGCCATGCCGACCGGGCCGCCATGCTGCCGGGCAGCCAGGCCGACCGGTCAGCACGCAGGCGACTGGTCAGAACGTGTTGCTCCACACCGAGGCGGCACCGCTGTCCCCGGTGAGATAGACGTAGACGAGCGCGAACACCGACAGCACCACGACGATCGCGGTGAGGACCCAGGGTGCCCAGCCGGGCAGGTTCGGGGTACGCACCCGACTGCTGGTCACCGCCAGCAGCAGCAGCGCCGCCACGGCCAGCCCGATGGTGAACCACTGCAGCGTCTCGCCGTACTCGGAATGTTCGTGGATCTTGGCGAGTAGCTCGGGCGAGTAGCCCTTCGCCCGCAGCGCCTCCTCGAACGCCTCCCCCGATTCGGTCGCCACCCAGGCGAGGACCGGGGTGATCACGGCCAGGATGGCCACCGCCCAGTCGAGGCGGGGCCGCCAGCGCGGCATCAGCCCGTAGGCGCTGGCCAGCAGCGCGAGTAGTGGGACGAAGACGACCACGGCATGGACCACCAGGACGTGACCTGGCAGACCGTTGATCTCCTTGAACACCGACACCTCCGAGCGTGGAATGCGGGTTGCGGCAGACAGCGTACGTCGAGCCTGGTGTCGCAGCGTCTCGCCGTACGCGTACACGCGGTGGCGGAGGTTCCGGTTCACCGCGTCCCGGCCCGTCCCGCACCCGCTGGTTCCGGGCGAGGGTCACGACGACGGACGGCGGTACCTCGTCGAGCGTGGCACTGTTGACGGGTGGACACCGACGATCTCGGCCTCTTCGGTCCCGGTTCGGTCACCTGGAAGGTGCACGACGAACCGATCCTGATCGTCGCCGGCCTGCGCTCCCTCTATCTGCAGACCCTGCACCCCCGGGCGATGGCCGGGGTGGCCCAGAACAGCAACTACCGGTCGGACGCCTGGGGGCGGCTGGTCCGCACCGGCACGTACATCGACACGGTGAACTACGGCACCACCGCCGAGGCCGAGGCGGCCGGCCGGCGGTTGCGGGCCCTGCATGCCCGGCTGCGCGCCACCGACCCGTTCACCGGCGAGCGGTTCCGGATCGACGAGCCGGATCTGCTGCGCTGGGTGCACGTCACCGGGGCCGAGTCGTTCGTCGGCACCGCCCGCCGGGCCGGTCTGTCGCTGACCGATGCCGAGGTGGACGGATATTACGCCGAGCAGCGGCGGGCCGCCGCACTTGTCGGGCTCGACCCGGCCGGGGTGCCCGGCAGCGCCGCCGAGGTGGCCGACTACTACCGGGCGGTCCGGCCCGAGCTACGGATGACCAGGGAGGCGGCGGAGACCGCGCTGTTCCTGACCGCCCCGCCGATCCCGTGGAAGCTGAGCCGGCCGGCCCGCCTCGGGTTGAGCCTGGGGCCGCCACGCTGGGCGTACTTCGGGGTGGCCGGCACGGCGCTCGGGCTGCTGCCACCGTGGGCGCTGCGACTCTACGGCGGGCTGGGACTGCCCACCACCGCGCTGTCGGCCGACCTGAGCGTCCGGACGCTGCGACTGGCCCTGGCGGCGTTGCCCCGCAACTGGCGGGAGAGCCCGATCCAGCAGGCGGCGAAGGACCGTGCCGCCCGTCTCACCGCCGCCGCCTGACCATCCGGGACGGGTAGACCCGACGCGGGAGGTCGGTCAGTCGGCCTGCGGAGCGGTGGGGCGGTCGATCGCCGACCACGGCTCGCGGCCGGGGGTCTGCGCGCCGACCGGGCAGGTACGCCGGTAGTCGCACCAGCCGCAGCGGGGCCCGGCGACGGCAGGGAACGCCTCGTCCGGGTCGGTTCCGTCGGCCACCGACCGCTCGGCGGCCATGATGTCCCGGGCGGTGTCCTCGGCGCGGCTGAGCTGCCGGGTCAGCGACTCGACGGTGTGGTCGTGCCCGGCGACGGTGCCGGTCGGCAGATGGTGCAGCTCCACCCGGCGGCAGGGTCGGCGGAACGTCCGCTCGGCGGCGTACGCGTAGAGGGCCAGTGCCTGCGAGCCGCGCGCGTCGTCGGCGTCCAGCCCGGTGCGGCCGGTCTTGTAGTCGACGATGACCAGTTCGGGGCCGTCCGGGCCGGGGCGGGAGTCGATCCGGTCGGCCCGCCCGTTGAAGGCCAGCACGGCGGTCTTGACGGCGACCACGCGTTCCACGCCCAGCGGGTCGTCGCCGGGGTCGAGGGTGGCGACGTACCCCTCCAGCCAGCCCAGCGCCCGCTGGTAGGCCGCCCGCTCCTGCTCGTCGTCGCGGTAGCCCTCGCGGACCCAGGTGCCCTTGAGCAGGGCGGGCAGCGCCTCGGGGCGCCGCCGGTCGACGGGCAGCGCATACCAGTTCTTCAGGGCGGTGTGCACGCTCGCGCCGAGCGAGTTGTGCGCCCACGGCGGCCCCTTGGGCGGGGCGGGCCGGTCCAGGTAGGCGTAGCGGTAGCGGCGGGGGCAGTCGGCATACGCGCCGAGTTTGCTGGGTGTGCAGGTGAAGAGCCGTTCGGGCATGCCGGCGAAGCCGAGTTGCTCGGGTTGGCCGGAGCGGGGCCGGGGAGTACCGGCGGAGGAGGCTCGTCGCACCCCGGTGATCCTGCCAGCCCGGTGCGACAGCCCGGCGGCGGCACGACGGGCGACTCAGCTCATGTTCACGTACTGGGTGACGAAGGCGGCCACCGCGTCGGCGATGAGCTGCACCGCGATGGCGGCCAGCAGCAGGCCGGCGATCCGGGTCAGCACCTCGATGCCACCCGGCCGGAGGATCTTGACGATGCCGCCGGAGAACCGCAGCACGATCCAGACCGCCAGCATCACCGCGACGATCGCGGCGGCGATCGCCGAGACCTGTCCCACCCCGTCGGCCTGCTGCACGAACAGCATGGTCGCCACGATCGCGCCGGGGCCGGCCAGCAGCGGGGTGCCCAACGGCACCAGGGCGATGTTGGAGGTGGCCTGCTGGCTGGGGTCGTCCGCCTTGCCGGTGAGCAGTTCCAGCGCGACCAGGATCAGCAGCAGGCCACCGGCCGCCTGCAACGCCGGCAGGTCGACGTGCAGGTAGGCGAGGAGGGTCTGGCCGGCGACGGCGAAGACCACGATGACGCCGAGCGCCAACGCGACCGCCTGCCAGGCGGCCCGGTTGCGGTCACGGGCCGGCAGCGGGCCGGTCAGGGCGAGGAAGATCGGCATCATGCCCGGCGGGTCGACGATGACCAGCAGGGTCACGAAGACCTCACCGAAGAGCTTGAGATCCACCGGACGAGGGTAGCGGTGCCGCTGGCAGGCGGAACGCGGATCAGCCGGAAGCGACGCCGGTCACTCCGGAGGACGCCGCGACGATCCGCTCGTACGCCTCCAGCGCGGTGGTGTGCGCGCCCAGCCGGACGGTCTTGTGGCTGCCGTGGAAGTCCGACGAGCCGGTGACCAGCAGGCCCAGGTCGGTGGCGAGCCGCCGGACGTGCGCCGCCTCGGCGGGGGTGTGGTCCTCGTGGTCGGCCTCCAGGCCGGCGAGCCCCGCGTCGGCCAGCTCGGCGATCAGCGTGTCCGGGACGATCCGCCCCCGCCGGCTGGCCCGGGGATGGGCGAACACCGGCACGCCGCCGGCCGCCCGGACCAGGGCCACGGCCCGGAACACGTCGATGTCGTCCTTGGGTAGCCGGTACCGCTGCCCCAGCCACTGCGGGCCGAACGCCTCGGTGGTGGTGGTGACCAGGCCGGACCGGATCAGCGCGGCGGCGATGTGCGGGCGACCCACCGTGCCTCCGTCGGCGGCGGCCAGGATCTCCGGCCAGCTCACGTCGATCCCGTCGGCGCGCAGCAGCTCGACGATCCGTTCCCCGCGTACCTCCCGGGCCTGCCGGACCCGGGCCAGCTCGGCGACCAGCTCCGGGTGCTCCGGATCGAACAGGTACGCCAGCAGGTGCAGCGGCAGCGCCGGTTCGGCACCGTGCCAGCGGCAGGACAGCTCCGCCCCCCGCACGAGGCTGAGCCCGGCCGGTAACGCGTCGACCGCCGCCGCCCAACCGGCGGTGGTGTCGTGGTCGGTGATCGCCACGACGTCCAACCCGGCGTCGGCGGCGGCCCGGACCAGCTCGGCCGGGCCGAGCGTGCCGTCGCTGGCGGTGGAGTGGGCGTGCAGGTCGATCAGCGGGCGGGCGGGCATGGTCCCGACGCTACCGGCGGGCGGGTCGGGGCAGGTCACCCGGTGCCGGCCACCACCACCGGTCGGGCGTCGGCCCCGGCGCCGGCCACCGGGGTCGGGGTGGCCGGCCTGTCCGCCAGCACCTCGTCGGGGCGCACCCGGGCGAGGTCGCCGTCCCCGTCGACGTACGCCGCATCGTGGTCGTCGGTCCAGACCACCGCACCGCCGATCGCCGGGCCGGCGCCGCGTGGGGCTGGGACGGTGCCGGCCAGGTCGACCAGGATGGCGTCGTCCGATCCGGCGAGTCGGCCGTTGACCAGCAACCAACGTCCGTCGGGAGAGACCGCGCCCCGGCCGTCGGCGGTCGGGGTCACGTCGCACCGGGTGCTCGCCGGGGCCAGGTCGGGGTCGAGCAGGGCCAGGCAGCTCCCGCTGCCGACCCGCACCCGGGCGACCAGCCGGCCGTCCGGCCGGGTCCCGTAGACCTCCTGGACGTCCGGCGCGACGATGCCGGGCGGCCCCGCCGGGCTCCACCGCCACCACAGGTGACCACCCTCGGGGGCGGCCCGCAGCAGGACCCGGTCGCCGACCACCCGGACCGGGACCGCGTCGACGGACGGCCCGGCGACGGAGGCGATGAGCTGCCCGGCCACGATCCCGGCGGCGAAGAGTCGGCCGTCGTCGCGCCAGGCCACCTGCCGGCTGTCGGGTGACAGCACGATCTCGTCGGCACCGGCGAGCAACGCCTGCGGTTTCCCGCCCGAGGGCACCACCCAGAGGGTACGGCCGGCAGCGGTGACCGCCCCGGTCAGCAGCCAGCCGCCGCGGTCGGGCAGGCGTTGCGCGCGTTCGACCGGCCCGATCCCCAGCTCGTACCGCTGCCCGGCGGCGGTGACCAGCGCACCGGCCACGATCAGGTCGACCTCGCCGTCGGTCGGCCGGTCCGCCGGGTGGGGAGCGACCGGGTCGGGGGACAGGGTGGCCACCCCCTGCGGGTCGCCGAGCACGACGGTCGGGGCGGTGGGCTGGTCCGCCTGCCCACCGAGCTGGGTCATGCCGCCGGCCGCCAGGGCGGTCACGATGCTGGCCAGGGTGAGCCCGGCGACCGTGCGCCGCCGCCTGACCCGCCGGGCCCGGCCGAGCGCCAACCCGGCCGGGTCGACGGGGAGCCGGTGCGGCACCGCGACCCGCTGGGACAACGTCTCCCGCAGCGCCCGCTCCAGCTCGTCGTCGTGCGTCACGAGGAGTTGACGCCCCGACCCGTCGGTCTGGTTGCCGGGCCGCGACGGTGCGGGCTTCATCGGGTCTCCGTGGCGAGCGGCGCGGTCGGGATCGGCAGGACGCCCGCGCCCACCGGCCGGGGCGACGCCGGGCCGGTACCCGCCCGTTCCCCGGGTACGACGCGCGCCGCGCCGGACCGCCCCGTCCCCGTCCGGGCCGGTGCGCCGGGGCGGGCCGGCATCACCCCGGTGTGGCCCGGCACAGGCTCGCCCGGGGTGCCCGGTGCGGATGTCCGGGTCTGCCCGGTGGTGCGCCCGGGTGACGGCGGCCGGGGGGCCTGAACTGCCCCGGTGGAGGTGGTCCGGGTGGTCGTGGCTGTGGTCGGACGGGTGACCGGTTCGGGGGTCAGGTCGTGCAACGCCTCCGCCCCGAGCCGGCGGCGCAGGGTGGCCAGGGCCCGGGACGTCTGACTCTTCACCGTGCCGGGGGAGATCTCCAGCAGGGCCGCCGTCTGGGCCTCCGACAGGTCCTCGTAGTAGCGCAACACCAGCACGGCACGTTGCCGGGCGGGTAACGCCCGCAGGTGCCGCCAGAGGACGTCGCGGTCGAGCTGCTGCTCGATCTCGTCCACTCCGGCCCGCTCGGGCAGCACCTCGGTGGGCCGCTCACCGTGCCACCGCCGCCGCCACCAACTGGTGGACGTGTTGACCAGCACCCGCCGGGCGTACGGTTCGACCGCCTCGATCCCACCCAGGCGCCGCCAGGCCAGGTACGTCTTGGTCAACGCGGTCTGGAGGAGGTCCTCGGCGGTGGCCCAGTCCCCGGCGAGCAGGTAGGCGGTCCGCAGCAGGGCACTGGAGCGCGCCGCGACGAAGTCACGGAACTCGTCCTCCAGCGGATCCCGGTCGGCCACCGCTCACCTCCGCACGCCGTCCCGCCTGGCAGACTGCCATGCCGGGCATCACCCGGTCGACGGCGGAAGGTGTGCAGTTCGTCCGACGGACGGACGACACGTGTCAGGCGCCGTCGTCGGCCTTGGCCTCGTCGGCCTCCTTGCCCAACCGGGCCTCGACCGCCTGCGGCTCGTACATCTCCTCGACCACCCGCAGGTAGAGTTCGTTCGGGTTGGGCAGGTTCTTGATCTCCCGTAGCGCCTGCTCCTGGCCGGCGGACTCCAGCACGAAGGTGCCGTAGTTGAGTGCCCGGCCGGTCGGGGTCTGCTCGTATTTCATGTCGGTGACCCGGGCCAGCGGCATCATGGCGACCTTGCGCGTGACGATGCCGTTGACCACCATGACCCGCTTGTTGGTCAGGATGAACCGGTCGTACCACCAGTCGGCGACCTTCCAGGCGACCCAGCCCATCACCCCGAACCAGAGCAGCACGGCGATGGTGGTGAGGGCGCCGACGTCCTGCCCGGCGAGGAAGCCGGAGAGGTAGCCGAGGATGAAGGTGGCCGCCACGCCGACGACGATCGGGGTGGCGAGGTGGATCCAGTGCCGCTTCCACTCGCCCCGGTAGCGCTCGGTCGGGAAGAGGTAGCGGGCGACGAGGGAGCTGGGCTCGTCCTCCAGGGGGAGCACCCGGCGGGGGGCCATGCCCTGGGAGTCGGACCGCAGACCGGACAGCTCCTCTTCGGAGATGACCGGCGGTTGGTAGCCCGCCTCCGGATCACGGACCCAGGTCCGCCCCTGACCCCCGAATCCCGGGACGTCGCCGTAGCCGGCGTCGTCCGAGAAGGACGGTCCACTGGCGGGTCCCGCCCCGGACCCGTAGGCCGGCCCGTCGTCGGGTCGGTACCTCGGGATGGGTTCGGTGTCCCGCTCCCGGCGGTCCCGGCCGGGATCGTCCGGGTCGAACGGGGGTCCGGAGGGGCTGCCCATCGGCGGCTAGGCGACGAGGCTCGTGAAGAAGTCACCGAAGCCCTGGGCGATGTCCACGATGCCACCGCCGAGCGACTTGAAGACGTCCGCTGCCGAGTTTGGCCGGTAGGCAACGAAGAAGATCAAGAATGCGATACCGGCCCAGGTGAGGACCTTCTTGACCATAGCGGGCCATCCTCTCGCGCGGCGCCGGGTCCGTTTACCGCAGCGGCACCCAGAGTATCAGCATGATGTCGTAGCGTGAATATCTGCGTCCCATCTCCGACTCACCCGGAGGGCCGTCAAGCCCCTCCGTGCAGGTACGGGGACGGTGCGCCGAACACGAGCTCGGGCGGAGTCCACTCGGTGAGGTCGTGCAGGACGACATCTTCCGCGAGGAGGTGACCCGCGCTCGCCGGCCAGGCTATCGCATGAAGCCACATTCCCCGAGCCTCACCGGCGTACGCGCTTCGATCCGTGGCGGAATTGACCAACCACAGTGGAGTCGGATGACCGCCCACCCGGATCCGCGCCGGCTCGACGTGCTCGGGATGACCAGGGCCGGGACCCGGCCCGGCCAGCACCTCCGTCAACTCTGGACCGGGGTCCGGACCGGCCAGCCCGGCGAATCGGGTGCCCAGTCCGACCCCGGGCTCCTCCGCCACCAGGACCAGTTCGGCCGGACCGCCACCGAGGGGCGCCGGACCGGCGCACGCGACGGCGGTGGCCCGGACACCACCGGCCTCGTCCCCGGCCCAGGCCACCCCGGTGACCGTCCAGCCGGCCGGCAGCGGCCACGGGCACCACAGCGGCAGCGCGGGCCGCTCTGGGCCACCCTCGGCAGCCACCCGCTCCACCACGCTCGCCACGATCTCGGCGTCGATGTGCTCGGGCACGTGCAGCGGGGCGACCGGCCCACAACGGACGCAGCGCGACTCACCGTGCATCAGGTCCGGTGGGCGCACCTGCCCCGCACACCTCGGACAACTCACCATGACACTCACATCCCCACCGTGGCCCGACGATGCGGGTCCGTCAAGCCGACCCCGCCGACCCGCCGCCACCTTTCCCACTACGGTGTCCCGCCCAGCCGGCGAGGATCGGGGGCAGCCACCCGGGGCCGGGTCGGCCACGGTCCGACCAGCGGCGTGCCGGTCAGGACGGCGGGGCGGCGGCGTGGGCGCGGATCCAGGCGTGCATGGCGATGCCGCTGGCCACCCCGGCGTTGATCGACCGGGTCGAGCCGTACTGGGCGATCGAGAAGAGCTGGTCGCAGGCGGCCCGCGCGGCGTCGGACAGGCCGGGGCCCTCCTGGCCGAAGAGCAGCACGCAGCGCCGGGGCAGGGTGGTGGTCTCCAGCGGCCGGGAACCGGGCAGGTTGTCGATGCCGACCACCGGCAGGTCGTGCCCGCCGGCCCAGCCGACGAACTCCTCGATCGTCGGGTGGTGCCGGACGTGCTGGTAGCGGTCGGTCACCATCGCGCCCCGACGGTTCCACCGCCGCAGCCCGACGATGTGCACCTCGGCGGCGAGGAACGCGTTGGCGTTCCGGACCACCGTGCCGATGTTGAAGTCGTGCTGCCAGTTCTCGATGGCCACGTGGAAGTCGTGTCGCCGCTCGTCCAGGTCGGCCACGACGGCCTCCCGCCGCCAGTAGCGGTAGCGGTCCACCACGTTGCGCCGGTCGCCCGCCGCGAGCAGCTCCGGGTCGTAGCGTGGGTCGTCCGGCAGGTCGCCGACCCACGGTCCGACACCCACGTCGAGCTGGTCCTCGGTCACGATTGCCAGAGGGTACGGCCCGCCGCCGCCACCGCCGCACGCCACCCCGGCCGACACCACGACGGGTCGGCGGCACCACCGGTCGACGGTGCACCTGTCAGCGCAGGTCCAGGGCGTCGCCGAGGCGGTCCAGGAAGCGCCGGTGGCTCGGTTGCGGGGTGCCGGTCCGGCAGACCCGCACCGCCACCGACTCCACCCACTGCCGGTACGCGGCGGAGTCGGCCGGGTCGGCCCGGCGGCGCAGCACCCGCACGGCGGCCCGGCACACCTGTGGCAGCTCCGCCGGATCGGCGAGCCCGCCGGCCAGGGCAGCAGCACTGTCGGTCGGGGCGGTCGCGCTGCCGGTCGGGGCGGTCGCGCTGCCGGTCGGGGCGGTCGCGCTGCCGGTCGGGGCGGTCGCGCTGCCGGTCGGGGCGGTCGCACCGTCGTGCCGGGCGTAGATCGCGGCGGCCACGGCGCGTACCAGGTCACTGTCGGAGGCCCGACCGGCGGCGACGGCGTCCAGTCCGACGAGACCGGCGGCGACGTCCCGGGCCGGACGACCGGGACCGGGCGACGCGGCGGCCACCAGCACCCGGCCGGGCAGGGTGGTGAGCAGGTCCCACTCGACGGCGGAGTAGGCGGCGGTGGTCAGCGGTGCGGCACGCCGTCCGGCAGAGGGCGGCTCTCCGGCGAGGGAGTGGCTCATCAGGACCTCCGCCGTCAGCATATGCCCACCGCGACGGGCGACGGGCCGGTCCTGCCTCGATCCGCCCCACAGCCGGCCTCGAACCGCCCGGGGCGGGCCTCGAGACACCCGGCGCCGTGGCGGCCGGACCGGAAGACGCCCGACTGGCCCTCGTCGTGGTTGTTGCGGATCTGCGTCCTGCCCGTCGACGGGTGACGACGCCCTGCCGGGCCCTGGCCGACGAGCCGACGGAGTCCGACCCGGCGCGTCTTACCGCCGGTTCCCGCCTTAGCGGTGGTTAAGGAGATGCGGGGGGCGTGGGGGCCGGGGAAATGTCACACCAGGGCCAACCCGGGGGGAGACGCAATGAGCGGCGGGGCCCTCCCCGGCACCCGCCGCCCACGCTCTGATGTCGAAGATTCTGCCCCACCGAAGCGATGAACGGACAGAGACGGAGGTCACATTTATCTTTTCGTAACAATACGGAGAGTCATTATTGATCAACGAGAGAGCGATCTCCGCAGGTGAAGTAGCACCTTGTCAGGCCACAAATCGATGCGTGTTCGCTGGTCCGGGGGGCGATCTCCCTGGAAACGCTCCCATCACGGGCGGTCACGCAAATGCGTCATGCAAGTGCAGTCCGCATGCGCACATCGACCGACGCGGTTCGATGAGCATGATCAGGCCGTCCCGAGCGTGCCGGTTTCGGCGTCCCCCACCCGGGAATTTGCCGGGGTACCACCTGGTTCTACCGGACGGAAAACGCAATCTGCGCTGATCGGAGAGTCCAATGGCAACCGTTGAGCTGACCACGGCCAACTTCGACGAGGTGACCGAGAGCAGCGGCATCGTGCTGGTCGACTTCTGGGCCGAGTGGTGTGGCCCGTGCAAGCGGTTCGCCCCGGTCTATGAGCGTTCGTCGGAAAAGCACCCCGACATCACCTTCGGCAAGGTCGACACCGAGGCGCAGCAGGATCTGGGGGCCAAGTTCGACATCCGCTCCATCCCGACGATCATGGCGATCCGGGACGGCGTGATCGTCTTCGCCCAGCCGGGCGCGCTGCCCGAGTCGGCCCTGGAGAACCTGATCGAGCAGGTCCAGGCCCTCGACATGGACGACGTGCGTAAGCAGCTGGCCAACCACCAGCACTGAGCACCGCACCCACGGCCGGGCCACGTCAGGTCACTTGCGTTCCGGTCGCACACATGTTCGAATAATCGGCATGCGCTGGGATCACCTCTCCGCTCCCCCGGACGAGGAGCATCCCGACCGGGCAGTGCCAGCGACGCCACCCCTGCCGCTGGCGCTGCCCGGAGCGATCGTCCGCACCTTCGACACCCCTGACTTCGCCGGGATGACCTTCTACGAGGTGCAGGCAAAGTCGATCATCAATCGGGTGCCGGGCGAGTCACGGGTGCCGTTCAGCTGGACGATCAACCCCTACCGGGGCTGCACCCATGCCTGTGTCTACTGCTTCGCGCGCAGCTCCCACACCTATCTCGATCTCGACGCCGGGGCGGACTTCGACCGCAAGGTGATCGTCAAGGTCAACGCCGGGGAGCTGGTCCGCCGCGAGCTGGCCGCCCCGCGCTGGCGGGGCGCGGCGATCGCGATGGGCACCAACGTCGACTGCTACCAGCGGGCCGAGGGCCGTTACCGGCTGCTGCCGCCGATCATCGAGGCGCTGCGCGACTTCGCCAACCCGTTCTCGATCCTCACCAAGGGCACCCTGATCCTGCGCGACCTGCCGCTGCTGCGGCAGGCCGCCGAGGTCACCCGGGTCAGCCTGTCGTTCTCGGTCGGCTTCGTCGACGAGGCGCTGTGGCGGGCGGTGGAGCCCGGCACCCCGAGCCCGGCCCGCCGGCTCGACGCGGTGCGCCGGCTCACCGACGCCGGTTTCGAGGTGGGGGTGCTGATGGCGCCGATCCTGCCCGGCCTCAGCGACGACGACGAGTCGATCGACGCCACCGTCGCGGCGATCGCCGCCGCAGGCGCCACCGGCGTCACCCCGCTGACCCTGCACCTGCGTCCCGGTGCCCGCCAGTGGTATGCGTACTGGCTCGGTCGGGAGTTCCCCCACCTGGTCCCCCGCTATCGCGAGCTGTACCGGTCCGGGGCCTACCCGCCGCAGGCGTACCAGCGGGAGGTGACCGCCCGGGTGCGGATCGCGGCTCGCCGGCACGGCCTGCACCAGGGCGGACCCGGCGACACGCGCCGGCCCCCGGACCCGTCGCCCACGCCCACCGGCGAACAGCTCGCCCTGCTCTGACTGTGAGGCTGGCCTGGTCCGTCCGCGACGGTGGCCGCGCCGCCGTGCCCCCACCCGGCGCTGCGCTGCGCGCAGGATGGTTCTGACCCTCGGAGCTAGGCTCGGCGGATGCGGACCGCCCAGCAGCTCCTCGCCGACTCAGCCGTGATCGCCGTCGTGGGTGCGTCCCGCGACCCGGGCAAGGCCGCACACCGGGTGCCGGCGCAGATGCAGCGGTACGGCTGGCGGATCATCCCGGTCAACCCGACGGTGGACGAGTTGTTCGGTGAGCGGGCGTACGCCTCGCTGGCCGACATCCCGCACCCGGTGGACCTGGTGAACGTCTTCCGACCGGCCCGGGACGCGGTGGAGGTGGTCCGTCAGGCGGTCGCGATCGGTGCTCCGGCGGTCTGGCTCCAGCTCGGCATCGTCTCGGCCGAGGCGCGGCGGATCTCCGAGGAGGCCGGCATCGACTACGTCGAGGACCGTTGTCTGATCGTCCAACGCCCTGTGGGACGCCGCGCCGCTGGTCGGCGACCGGGTCAGCGTGGTCGGCGGCGGGATGGTGGGGTGCAGTGTGGCGGCCCTGCTGGCC
>NZ_JBFAQU010000036.1:0-52111 GCF_040678915.1 Micromonospora sp. NPDC049257 | reverse complement strand
CGCGGTGGTGGGCGCAGCACCCCTGGGGGCGGCCCACCACCCCCCCGCCCCCCCGCGGGGGGGGGGCGGGCGGCCCGGCGTAACCCGCCCCCGCGCCGCGTCCCCGGGCGGCGATCTTGGTGGCAGATGGCCCCTCCGGGGGCCACGATCCTCCAAGATCTGTCGGGACACCGCGCGTCGCCGTGCGGGACCGGCCGCGTGCCGGGCCTGTCCGTTGTCGGGCGGGACGCCGGTTGCGGGGGAGAAGTCGGCGGCGTGGTGTGGTGTCCGTGTCGCCGGATGCGGTCCGTGCTCGGTAGAGTTCGCCTTTCGGTGGACGGCGGCGAGTGCGGGGTGACGTGGTGACGGGCGGAGTCGACGAGCCGGCCGGTGACGCGCCGGCGATCCAGACCGTGCAGCGCGCCGCCACGATCCTCCAGGCGTTCTCGGTCGAGCGGCCCCGGCTCACCCTGGCCGAGTTGACCGCCGACCTGGCCATCAGCCGGGCCACCGCGCACCGGTACGCCCGCGCGTTGCGGGCGGCCAACCTGCTGCGCTTCGACGTGGCCACCGCCACCTACACGCTGGGTCCGCAGGTGTTGGCGATGGAGGCCGCCGCCCGTGCGGCGCTGCCCATCGTCACCGCCGCCGAGCCGTACCTGGACCGGCTCACCCGGTTGACCAACCAGACCTCGGTGCTCAGCGTCTGGAACGGTGAAGTGCCGACGGTGGTCCGCTGCATGGACAACACCAGCGGTGACGTGCGGTTGAGTGTGCGCACCGGCTCGCCGTTGGACCTGCTCCGCTCGGCGCAGGGCCGGGTGTTCTGCGCCTACCTGTCGGCCGCCGAGGCGCCCGCGGTGGCCCGCCAGTTGCGACTGTCGGCGGGGTTGCGGGTGGTGGTCGAGCAGGTCCGCCGGGACGGTTTCGCCGCCAACTCCCCGGAGGATTTCGGGGTACGCGTACTGGCCGCGCCGGTGTTCGAGCGTACCCAGGTGGTGGCGGCGTTGGCCGTGCTGGGCACCAGCACGACGCTGTCCGGCGCGGTGGAGGCCGCCGCGGCGGACAGCCTGCGGCTGGTGGCCCGGGAGTTGTCCGAGGCGCTCGGCGCGAGCTGACGCCCGGGGCCTGCCCGCCCGTCAGCGGTGACCGTTGCTGCCGACCGGGGGGTGGTGGCCGTTGCCGCCGCTGCCCAGCTCGGCGGTGACCAGGGCGGCGACGCGTTGCAGGGCGATGGCGAGCGGGCTGTCGGTGCCCTCGGGGACCGAGGTGGTGGTGCCGACGATCGCCATGGCGGCGATCAGGGTGCTGCCCCGGAAGATCGGCGCGGCGATGCTGCGGACCCCGTTGGCCGAGGGCGTGTTGGCCGAGATGCCGGTACGCCGGATCTTGTCGACCTCCCGGCGCAGCTCGGCGGAGGCCGCGATCTCGCCGGCCAGCCCCGGGACGTCGGCCTCGGGGAGGAAGGCGCAGAACACCCGGCCCTGGGCGGACTCGGTGCGCGACAGCCGCGAGCCGGTACGCACGCTGACCCGGATGACCCGGTCGGTGTTGTCGTCGGCGCGGACCACCACGGCGGTGTCGCCGTCCCAGACGCTGAGCACGACGGTCTCGTCGATCTCACGGACCAGTTGCTGCATGCGCGGGCCGGCGATGCTGATCACCGGCATCGCCGCGCGGGCGGCGGCGGAGAGGGTCAGGATCTGCGGACCGAGGGAGTAAAGTCCCTCCCGCTCGTCGTAGCGCAGCAGGTTGCTCTCCCGCAGCGCCTTGGTGTAGCGGTGCGCGGTGGCCTTGCTGGTGCCGAGGCTGGCGGTGAGTTCGTTGAGGCTCAGGCGCGGACGTGCCGCCGTGAACGCGTTGAGGATGACCGCCGCGCGCTGCACGGTCTGGATCGCCGGTGAGCTGGGATCAGCGCTCTTGACCGGCGAAGGGGCATCGTCCGCCATCTGGATTCCTTTGTGCGCAGAGTGAGACAGTATCATGGCATATGACACGTCAGCCTGTCGATGCCTGCTGGTGCCGCAGTGCGATGTCGGCGTACAACCGGGCGAAGCGCATCAGTTCCGGCACCGCGTACCTTTCCCGTCGGGGATCGGTCGGATCGGGCGGTAGCGCCGGCGGGCCCAGTCGTACCGTCGGCACCCCCCGTCGACGCAGCACCACCCCGTCGGTCGAGCCGGTCCAGCCGCGCACCGGTGGAGCCGGCCGACCGTATGCGGCGAGCCAGGCTCTGCCCGCGTGCCGGCAGATCGGCGCGTCCGTCGGGGTGGCGGCGGACGGATGGGCCGGGTGGCCGGCCACCGCCAGCCCGCAGCCGGCCAGGGGAGTGCCCCGCAGTCGCTGGACCAGGGTCGCCCGCAGCGCGTCGGTGATCTGCCCCGGATCGTCTCCGGGCACCGTGGTCAGGTAGAGGTGGACGTCGACCACCCCGGGCAGCAGGTCGGGTTTGCCCGGTTGGCCGGCCCGGACCGCCCCGATGCCCAACTCCGCGCCGACCGGTGCGTCCGGGTCGGCCCGACGGGCCAGGTGTGCTTGCCGGAATTCCTCCAGCGCCTCGACGAGCACGCCCAGGTGGACGAGCAGCCCGCCGGGGGGCGTGGCGGTGTCCCGGAACAGGGCGGGATGGAACCCGCTGGTCAGCCGTACCCGCAGGAACATCGCCCCGGGCTCGGCGGTGAGGATGCCCGGGCTGGTCTTGGCCACGATCGCGGCGGCCGGCAGTGGCCGGTCGTCCAGGTGGTGGAGCACCCCACCGACGGTGGGGGCCGGCGCGACCCCGTCGTCCGGCCCGGCGGTGGGATCGTCGCGGTGGGTGCCGGTGGCGGCGAGCAGCAGGGTCAGCCGGTGCGGCCGGCCGGCGGCCCGGCAGGCCTCGGCCGCGGCGGCGTAACCGACCAGGGCGGCGGCGGCGGCCGCCCGCGCCACCCCGAGACCGAAGCCGCTGACCACCTCGCCGGCCGGGCCGGACAGCTCCAGCGCGGGGGCGGGGGTGTGCCGGCCGGTGATCGGGGCGTCGAAGTCGGTGGCACCGGTCAGCGAGGTGTCCAGGTGCGAGTAGATCAACAACTCGGGGCGCTCGCCGAGGTCGGAGCCGCCGACCAGGTTGGCGCTGTCCGGCGTGGTCGCCGTGCGCGGCACCGGGTCGACCCGCCAGGACAGCTCCGGCCAGCGGGTGGCGGCCCAGTCGGCGACGCGGTGCGCGGTGGCCCGCTCCCGGCCGTACGGGGTCGGCTGCGCGGTGAGCGCCGCCAGGGCGTCGAGCAGGGTGGCCTCGTCGACCGCCCGTTCGGCGGCGTGGCGCAGGGTCGCCGGCACCTCGTCGTCCATCCGGTTCCTCCCGCCTGCGTGACTTCATTCAAGATGACGTCTCGTATGTTGACATACTCTGGGCCAGGTCTCTAGCGTGGCCTGACACCAAACGACATCGCCCCCGCATCCGGCGACGTCGCGGAACGGGCCCGGCACGCCGGATCGGCTGCGCGCCCCGACCTGCCGCGTCGGCTCGGATGTGGCCGGCCGACCCAACCGCAGGAGGACCGATGGCCTACGTGGTCACCGACGAATGTGTGGACGTACAGGATCGGTCCTGCGTCGAGGAATGCCCGGTGGACTGCATCTACGAGGGCGACCGGATGATGTACATCAACCCGGACGAGTGCGTCGACTGCGGGCGCTGCGAGCCGGTCTGCCCGGTCACCTCGATCTTCCACTTCGACGACCTGCCCGCCGACCGGGCCCGGTTCGGCCCGATCAACGCCGAGTTCTTCTCCGAGATCGGCACCCCGGGCGGCGCCCGCAAGATCGGCCGGGTCGGCCACGACCACCCGGCCGTCGCGGAAAGCGCCAGCTGATGGCCGAGCGGCACGAGGTCGACCTCGCGATCGTCGGCGCCGGCCCGGCCGGGCTCTACGCCACCTACTACGCCGGCTTCCGCGGGATGAGCGTGGCGGTGATCGACTCGCTGCCCGAGGCCGGCGGGCAGATCGCCGCCCTCTACCCCGAGAAGGCGATCTACGACATCGCCGGACTGCCCGCCGTTCGGGGCCAGGAACTCGTCGACGCCCTGCTCACCCAGGCCGCCACCGCCAAGCCGACCTTCCTGCTCGGGCAGAGCGCCATCGAGCTGACCTGCGCCGAGGACCACGTGCTGATCGGCACCGACACCGGCACCGAGGTCCGGGCGGCCGCCGTGCTGCTGACCGCCGGCATCGGCACCTTCACCCCCCGCGAGCTGCCGGTCGGCAGCGGTCACCTCGGCCGGGGGCTGCGCTACTTCGTACCCCGGCTCGAGGAACTCGCCGGGCAGGAGGTCGTGGTGGTCGGCGGCGGCGACTCCGCCGTCGACTGGGCGCTGGCCCTGGAGCCGTACGCCAGCAGCGTCACCCTGGTGCACCGGCGACCGCAGTTCCGTGCCCACGAGCACAGCGTCACCCAGCTGCACGACTCGACCGTGCGGGTGCTCACCCCGTACGAGGTCTGCGGGATCGACGGGGAGCAGCACATCGAGGCGGTGCAGATCGCCGAGGTGCGCGGCGAGGGCCGCCAGACGCTGCCCGCCCAGGCGGTGGTGGCCGCGCTCGGCTTCATCGCCGACCTCAGCGCGATGGAGCAGTGGGGGCTGGAGATGCGTCGCCGGCACATCGCGGTGGACCGGTCGATGCGCACCAACCTGCCCCGGGTCTTCGCCGCCGGCGACATCACCGACTACGACGGCAAGGTACGCCTCATCTCGGTCGGCTTCGGTGAGGCCGCCGCCGCCGTCAACAACCTGGCTCCGCTGGTCAACCCGGCGCTCGGCACCGTTCCCGGCCACTCCTCGGACGCGGCATGACCGCCCCGGGGCCCGCCGACGCGCACCTGGTGGTCACCCGGTACGGGCTGGGCCGGATCGTCGGTGACGACGTCGAGCTGCTCGACCTGCCGTACCCGGACGTGGCGGCCATGCTGCGCGCCGGACTCGGCTTCACCCCGGCCGTCGAGGCCCGGGTCCGGCGGCGGCTGCCGCTGGAGACCCTCGTCGGCGACCTGCGCGCCCCGCTGTCCGGCACCCGGGCGGTGTGGGGGGTCGGGCTGAACTACCACTGCAAGGCCCGGACCACCGGACGGGCGCTGCCCACCCGACCGGTGCTCTATCTCAAGTCGCCAAGCGCCGGCTCCGGCCCGGGGGACACCGTGCCGCTGCCCGGCTCGGTCAGCGAACAGTCCGACTACGAGGGTGAGGTCGCCCTGGTCGTCGGTACGCGGATGCACCACACCCCGGCCGGGCAGGTCTGGGCGCACCTCGCCGCGATCACCGCCGCCAACGACCTGACCGCCCGGGACGTGATGGCCGCCACCGGCAACCCCACCCTGGCCAAGAGCTTCCCCGGCTTCGGCGCCCTGGGCGCCTCGGTGCTCGGCCTCGGCGCGGTCGCCGACCGGGAGGCCATCGGGGTACGCACCACCGTCAACGGGGAGCTGCGCCAGCAGGCCAGCACCGCCGACCTGATCTTCCCGGTGCCCGACCTGCTCGCCTGGATCACCAGTTACGTGGTGCTGGAGCCCGGTGACGTGGTGCTCACCGGCACCCCGACCGGCACCGGCCAGGACCGGGGCTGCTTCCTGAGCCCCGGCGACCAGGTCGAGGTCACCGTCGCCGGGGTGCTGCCCCTGCGTACCCGGTTCCGTGCCGAGGGCCCGGACCATCCCGCGCCGGCCGCCGTCAGCGCGTCGACCTACTCGCTTCGCACAGAGAGCCCGATGTCATGAGTGAGAATTCCGACCGATACGACCTGGTGCTGGCCGGCGGCCAGGTGTTCGACGGCGAGACCGGGGCCAGTCGGGTAGCCGACGTCGCGGTCACCGGCGACCGGGTGGCCCGGATCGCGCCCGGCCTCGCCGCCGACGCCGACCGGGTGATCGACTGCACCGGGCAGTACGTGCTGCCCGGCCTGGTCGAGGCGCACACCCACATCTTCGCCGAGGTCTCCAAGGTCGGTGCCCCGCCGGACGAGGCGCACCTGCACCGGGGCGTCGTCGCCGCCTGCGACGCCGGCACGGTCGGCGCGTCCACCTTCGCCGCGTTCGAGAAGTACGTCGCCGTCCCGGCCCGGATGCGGCTGGTCAACTTCCTCAACGTCTCGGTCCTCGGCCTGATCGACTTCCGGTTCGGTGAGCTGATCAACCCGGGCACGCTGGTCCCGGAGGACGCGCTGGCGGTGGCCGAGGCGAACCCGCACCGGGTGCGCGGTTTCAAGATCCGGCTCTCCGAGGACGTCGTCGGGATGGACTGGCGTCCGCTGCTCAAGCGGTCCCTGGCGCTCGCCGCCGAGGCCGGCCTGCCGCTCATGATCCACATCGGGGAGACGCCGGAGCCGCTGCCGGTGATCCTGCCCCTGCTGCGCCCTGGCGACGTCGTGGCGCACTGCTACACCGGCAAGCCGTACGGCATCCTCAACGACGGCACCGTGCTGCCCGAGGTGTACGCCGCCCGGGAGCGCGGGGTGCTGTTCGAGTCCGCCCACGGCAAGAGCAATCTCAGCTTCGCCGTCGCCCGCCCGGCGATCGAGCAGGGCTTCCTGCCCGACGTGGTCACCTCCGACACCAGCGCCCGCAACTGGCGCGGCCCGGTGTTCGACCTGGTCACCAGCATGGCCAAGTTGCGCGCGATGGGGATGACCCTGGAGCAGCTGGTGCCCCGGGTGACCTCCGCACCGGCCCGGCTGACCGGCCTGGAGGCCGAGGGCTACGGCAGCCTGGTCGAGGGCGGCCCGGCCCACGTCACCGTGCTGGCCGAGGCCGAGGAGGCGGTGCTGCCCGACGCCGCCGGCAACAAGATCACCGCGCCCCGGCTGGACCCGGCCGTGGTACTGCTCGCCGGTGAGCAGGTGCCGACCGTGCCGTGGCGCGGCCTGCCCGCCACCGGGGCGTGACCCGCTGATGTCCGCCGTCGAGCCGACCCCGCCGGGGCGTGCGCAGGTGTTCGCCGGGTCGACGCCACCGGGTTCGGCGTCCGCCGGGTCGATGCCACCGGCGTCCGCCGGGTCGACGCCACCGGCGTCCGCCGGGCCGCCAGCAGCGGGGGCGGCGTCCGCCGGGACGACGCCGCCCACCGGCGTGCACGCCGCCCGGGCCCGGCTGCGGGGCACGCTGCGCGACGGCGGGCAGCTCGTCGGCACCTTCGTCAAGCTGCCCGGTGCCGACGTGATCGCCCTGGCCGCCCGCGCCGGCCTCGACTTCGTCGTGGTCGACCTGGAGCACTCCGGGCTGGACGAGCGCACCGCCACCGACCAGCTCCGGCTCGCCGCCCTGGCCGGCCTGCCGGCGCTGGTCCGGGTCCCGGCCGTCGACCCCGGCCAGGTCAACCGGCTGCTGGAGGCCGGGGCCGTCGGGGTGCAGCTGTCGACCGTGCGTCGCCGGGCCGACGTCGAGGCGCTGCGCGCGGCCAGCCGGTACGCCCCGCACGGGCGGCGCAGCATCAGCCTGGCGCACCCGTCGGCGGGGTACGGCGGTGACGGCCTCGACCGGTACCTGGCGGCGGAGGCCGAGCACCCGCCCGTACTGGTGGCGCAGATCGAGACGGCGACCACCGACGACCCGCTGCCCGCCCTGCTGACCGGGGTGGACGTCGGCTTCGTCGGGACCACCGACCTGGCGGTGAGCCTGGGCCTGTCGACCACCGACGACCGGGGGCCGCTGCTGCGGCGCACCGGGGACATCGCCGACGCGGCCCGCGCGACCGGGGTCGCCCTCGGCGGTTGGGTCGCCGAGCGCTCCGCCGAAACGCTGGATGGCTGCGGCCTGACCGACGCGCGGTACCTCGTCGTCGGCTCGGACCTGCAACTGCTCGGGGCCGGCCTGCGTCGGCTCGCCGCACCTGCCCGACCCGCCTGAGAAGGGGACGCGTTCACATGCTCAATCCGCAGCTGTACGGCATCTCGGTCAACTGGGACGACATCCCGGCCACCGAGGTCCGGCCCGGGGTACGCCGCAAGGTGTACGCCACCGACGAGGTCCTCTTCGCCTGGCACGAGCTGGCCGTCGGGATGGACCTCAACCCGCACCACCACGACGACTTCGACCAGTTGGTGCTGATCCTCGGCGGCCGGTGCAACTACTACGTCGACGGCGTGCCGCACCCGATGGGGCCGGGCTCGCTGCTGCTCGTGCCGCGGGGCGCGGAGCACTACATCGAACCGACCGAGGGCCCGTGCATCAACGTGGACGTCTTCGCCCCGCCCCGGGCGGACTTCCTGCCGCACGCCTGGCGTCCGGGGCAGGGCTGACCGCGATGACCGACATCGTCGTGGTGGGCAGCCTCAACGTGGACGTGGTGGTGCCGCTGCACGAGCTGCCCGCCCCCGGTCAGACCGTGCTCGGCGCGGCCGACCACCGGCGTACCGGCGGCGGCAAGGGCGCCAACCAGGCGGTCGCCGCCGCCCGGCTGGGTCGCCGGGTGGCGATGGTCGGCGCGGTCGGCATCGACGCCGACGGGGACTGGCTGCTCGGGCTGATCGCCGCCGAGGGGGTGACCACCGAGTCGGTGCTGCGCGCTCCCCGGCCGACCGGGCAGGCGATCGTCCTGGTCACCGCCGACGGCGACAGCACCATCGCGGTGAGTTCGGGGGCGAACATGTGGCTCGCGCCCGAGCACCTCGCGCCCCTGCGTGACCTGCTCGGGTCGGCGCGGGCGGTGTTGCTGCAACAGGAGGTCGACGCCGCGGTGGTGGCCGAGGCGGTACGCCTGGCGGAGGGCCTGGTGGTGCTCAACCCGGCCCCGGCCCGCCCGGTCGACCCGGCGACCCTGGCCCGGGTCGACGTGCTGGTGCCCAACCGGGGTGAGCTGGCCGCCCTGGCCGGTGCGCCGACGCCGGACGTCGGGGTCGACGGGTTGGCCGCGATGGCCCGCTCGCTGGGCACCCGGGGGCCGGTGGTGGTGACCCTCGGCGGCGACGGCGCGCTGGTGGTGACCACCGACCGGCAGTGGCTGGTGCCGGCGGAGCAGGTCGACGCGGTGGACGCCACCGGTGCCGGGGACACCTTCTGTGCCGCCCTGGCCGACGCGCTGCTCGACGGCGCGGCGATCGACGAGGCGGCCCGGTGGGCGAGCCGGGCGGCGGCGGTCACCGTCACCCGGGCGGGGGCGATGGCCGCCGCGCCCCGCCGAGCCGAGGTGCCCACGGCCGCCTGACCTGTTCTCCCTGATCCTGCCGCCCGTCGTGCTGTTTCCGGCGACGGAGCGGCCCGGCTCCGGCCGGCTGCGCGTCGCCCCCGGTCTGTCCCGGTCGGGGGCGACGGCGTGGCGGCGGTGCCGCTGTGGGCCTCGCCGGTGCACCGTGCGGTGACCCGGGTCCGTTGGTGACCCCTTCCGGTCGTCCCGGCCGGTGGCGCGGTGCCACCGGCCGGGACCCGTGCCGTCGGTCAGCAGGGGCCGTCGGTCAGAAGTGGGCCGGGAAGTCGGCCTTGCGGATCAGGCAGTGGATGCCCTTCACCCCGTCGACGACCTGGCTGACCTCGAAGTCGGCGGCGGCGCTGAGGTAGGCCAGGGCGGTCTGCGAGGGCATGCCCTGGGTGCGGACGAGGAAGTCGACGGCGGCCCGGACGGCCCGCCGCATCGCCTCGTCGAGGTCGGCGTGCAGGCCGACCGGCAGCCAGTGGGTGGCGGTCTCGCCGAACGGCCCGTCGACCCCACCGAGCAGCAGGCCGGCCTGCGTACGGGGGATCACCGACAGCCGCAGGGTGGCCCGCAGCGGTGCCTCCAGGGCGGTCAGCGCCACCTCGCCGTCGCCCTGGGCGTAGTGCGGGTCACCGGCGTAGAAACCCGCCCCGGGCAGCTGCACCGGCAGGTAGAGGGCCGAGCCGACCTGCAACTCGTTGATGTCGAGGTTGCCGCCGAACGCGCCGGGTGGCACCGAGTGGACCGGCTCGTCGGTGTCGACGGCGACGCCCATCAGGCCGAGGAACGGTGCGAGCGGGAAGCGGGCCGCGCGGCCGTCGCCGTACGGCAGGGTGCCGAACAGCCGGCCGCCGTGGTGGATCACCTCGGTGAAGTGGCTGACGGTGCCGTACTCCCGGGGGCCGTCGCCGTCCGGGCCGGTGTCGGTCGGGGTGAGCGGGTACTCCCCGGGCAGCGCGCCGTAGCCGTGCCGGCTGCTGATGAAGCCGTACGGGGCGCGGACGAGCAGGTCGAGCACCTCGATCCGGAGCAGGTCGCCGGGTTCGGCCCCGGCCACCGCGATCGGGCCGGTGACCACGTGCGGGCCGTCGGCGTCGTAGTCGTGGGCGACGTCGGAGGCGGCCAGGTCGCGGGCGTCGGTGAGCACCCGGTCGGTGGGCACGTCGAACTGCTTGAGGTAGCCGACGGGGTCACGCCCCTGGTCCTCCAGGATCCCCTCGTGGCTGAGCGTGTCGATGGTCACGGTCTCCCCGGAGCCGACCCGCAGCACGGGGTCGTGCCGCCGGTTGGGCAGCCGGCCCCACAGGCAGGTGTCCGGGGTGCTGGGCAGGTAGTGGGTTCCACCGATCGGGCCATCGTGCGGCTGGAGCATGACATCCTCCGGGAGGGGTGACACCGGCTGGCGGTGCGACGGGACGGCGCTGCCCGGTGCGGGTGGCCGGCGGCCGGCGACGGGGTGCGCGGGCCGCATCCGGGGCCGGTGATCGCCGTGGGGCGGATCGGCCGGGCCGAGTCGGATGTGGGGCATCGTGGCCGGCGAATCAGCAGGTACGTGTTGCGTTCGTATTAACAGCGAGTAACCCGGTGCCGGAGTCTTCCCTGCTCTTGACAGTTGCCATGGCGGAGTAGCAGCATCGTGTAGCGAGATGCTGTCTCGCATGACGTAGAAGGCGGTGAGGTGATGGCGCAGCAGACGCCGGTACGTCCGCTCGGTGCAACCGGCGCGATGATCGACGAGGACTGGGAGGCGCTGCGGTTCCGGGTGCACCGCTCGGCGTACCGCGATCCGGAGGTCTTCCGGACCGAGGTCGACCGGATCTGGAATCACACCTGGCTCTATCTCGGTCACGAGACCGAGATCCCGAAGGCGGGCGACTTCAAGACCCGTACCCTCGGCGGTCGACCGCTGATCTTCTGCCGGGACGCCGACGGCCAGGTGCGGGCCTTCTTCAACGCCTGCACCCACCGGGGCACCGTGCTGTGCCGGCACAGCGAGGGCAACACGAAGTTCTTCCAGTGCTTCTACCACGCCTGGGCGTTCAGCAACTCGGGCGAGCTGGCCGCGCTGCCCGGTGACGACGCGTACCCCGACGACCCCGCCTTCCGGGCCTCGATGGCCCTGCGGCAGGTGCCCCGGCTCCAGATCCACGAGGGCTTCGTCTTCGTCGCCTTCGACCCGGACGTGCCGGACCTGCTGACCCACCTCGGGCCGGCCGCGCACTACATGTCGCTGACCGCCAAGATCGGCGAGCATGGCATGACCACCCTGCCGGGCGTGCAGCTCTACAGCGTGAAGGGCAACTGGAAGCTGGCCGTCGAGAACGCGATGGACGGCTACCACTTCGCCCCCACCCACAACACCTTCGTCGGCTACCTGCGCGAGACCGGCTTCGCCGTCACCGACGACGACCAGTACGCCTACGACCTCGGCGGCGGCCACGGGCTGCTCGTGCTCACCGGGCACAACGGCCGGATCGGCATGGTGTGGGAGCCCCGCTTCGGCGACGAGGAGAAGACCCGCACCGTCACCAAGCGCCGCGAGCTGGAGGCCCGCCTCGGCCCCGAACTCGCCGCCGAGGTGGCCGACGCCAGCCGCATCCTGTTCGTCTTCCCCAACCTGCTGCTGTTCGATCTGGAGGCGCTGACCATCCGGCAGCTCGAACCCGTCGCCGCCGACCGCACCGACGTGCGGGCCTGGCAGTTCGTCGAGGTCGGCGAGCCGGAGTCGGTCCGCGCGCTGCGGATCAAGACGATGGTCAGCTTCGTCGGACCGGGCGGTCTGGCCACCCCCGACGACATCGAGGCGTACGAGGCGGTGCAGCGCGGCATCACCGCGACCGCCGACTCGGTCGACCCCGCGCACGACTGGAGCGACATGTCCCGGGGCATGGCCAACGAGAAGCAGGGCAACCAGGGCCGCTCCATCGACGAGGGCGCGATGCGCAGCTTCTGGCGGCGCTGGGCCGAGGTCGTCGGGGCGGGCACCAGCGTGGCCGGCGACCCGCCGGCCGGTACGCCCGCCGCCGGACCCGCCGCGGGGGGTGCGGGCAAGTGAGCGCGTTGTCAACGACGGCCGGGAGCCGTGGGGGAGTGGTCAAGGTGGAGTCGCGCGAGGTGACCCGGGCCGAGGTGGAGGACTTCCTCTACCGGGAGGCGCAACTGCTCGACGAGTGGCGACTCGACGAGTGGCTCACCCTGATCGAGCCGGGTGGCCGGCTGGAGGTGCCGACCACCGACTGGGCCGGTTGGGACGCCACCACCGCCGGGTACTTCGTCGCCGACGACTACGAGCTGATCCAGGCCCGGGTCAAGCGGCTCAAGAGCCGCAAGGCGCACGCCGAGAACCCGCACTCGCGGACCCACCGGATGATCTCCAACGTGCTGCTGCTGGAGGCCGGCGCGGAGACCGTCTGGATCAGCGCCAACTTCCTCATCCACCGCTACCGCGACAACGGCGCCTACACCTACGTCGGCCGGTACGAGCACGTGCTCAAGGTCGACCCGGACGGGCTGCGGTTCCGGCTGCGCCGGGCCGTGCCGGTGATGGAGTCGATGGATCCCGGCGCCCGACTCAGCTTCATCCTCTGAGCCGGCCCGCCATGATCACCCACATGCTGGTCTTCCGGTTCCGCGACGACCTGCCGCCCGGCGCGGCCGAGTCCGTCCTGGCCGAGCTGGAGACCTTTCCGAGCCGGTATCCCGCGATGCGCAACTGGCGCAGCGGGGTCAACGTCAGCACCCGCGACACCAGCATGACCCACGGCTTCGTCGTGGAGTTCCCCACCGAGCAGGACCTGCTCGACTACCTGCACAGCGACTCGCACGAGCGGTTCGTCCGGGAACGCTGGCGGCCGGTCATCGAGCGTCAGGCCATCGTCAGTCTCCCCACCGCCGGGGACGCCCAGCCCATCGAGAGGGGTCACAGATGACCACCGAGGCCACCGCCCGCCGCCGTGGGCCCTACGGCATGGAGTACGCCCGGATCGAGGTGCCGGACCTGGCCGCCTCCATCGAGTTCCTCCAGTACCACGTCGGGCTGCAACTGGAGCAGCACGACGACGAGTACGCGTTCCTGCGCGCCGACCTCGAACACCACAGCATCGAGCTGGTCGCCGCGCCGCAGCGCACCGAGTCCTGGACCACCGCGGTCGGGTTCAGCGTCGAGAACGACGCCGTCCTCGACGACCTGCGCGAGCGGGTCACCGCCGCCGGGCACGAGGTCTTCGAGCTGGCCGACCGGGTCAAGGGCCTGGTCCAGCGGGGCTTCGCCGTCCGCGACCCCAACGGGCTGATCGTCGAGCTGTTCACCGAGTTCCAGGAGTACGCCGAGCCGCCGCTGATCGAGCTGCGCCCGCTGGACCTGGTGCACCCCTTCCTCGCCACCGACAAGTACGACGAGACGCTGGCGTTCTACACCAAGGTGCTCGGCTTCCAGGAGTCCGACCACGTCGGCGACGTCACGGTCTTCCTGCGCAGCGAGGACCGCTACCACCACAGCCTGGCGATCCAGCGCAACAACGAGTTCTACGTCGCGCACCTGTGCTTCATGATGAAGAGCTTCGACCACGTGATGCGCGGCCGGGCGCGGGCCCAGTACAAGCAGGTCCCGATCGCCTCGGACCTGGTCAACCACTCGGCCTCGACGTCGATTGCCTTCTACATGCACGACACCCGGCACGGGCCGCGCTACGAGCTGTGCGACAGGCACCGGGTGTTCACCCCCGAGGAGCACGAGACCCACCGGGCCCGCCGGATGGCGGTCGACCCGCGCAACATCGACGTGTGGCGGCCGGCCGCCGACGACTGGGCGCGCTTCTGACCCCTCGCCCGTGACCGGCGGGCGGGGCCGCACACCCGACCGGTCGGCGCGGTGCAGCGGGCGAGGGAACCTCGGACTCCTGATCTGCGGGTTCGGGGTTCGAGCCGCGGTGGACATGAACACGAAAGGCCCCGACCCGGGGACACACCCGGGTCGGGGCCTTTTCGGGCTCATGCCCGGTGTCCGGGTGTGTCCAGTCGCGTCCAGCATCCCGCCCCCAGTCTGCTGCCTGTTGCGAGGCTTGCCGTCCCGGTCCGGGGCGTTCGGCTCCTGACCCGGCCGACCAGTCCCCTTGCGATGGGAGCGGTGAATGTCAGAACGTGCCGTCAGTTACCCGGAATTGAGAAGACCAGGCCGCAGGGCCCTGCTCGCCGTGGCACTCGCCGCCGTGACGTCGGTGGCCTTCGTCCCGACAGCCGCAGCGGCCGGACCGGCCGGTGACCGTCCGGCCCGGCCCGGGGGCGGGGTGGATCTGTCCCGCACCGACGGCCGGGCAACCCCGGCTTCCATCGGCGGCGTCGCCGACCGGGGCCGGGCGGGCGGGGCCCCGGACATGGCCGAGGCGATCGCCGAGCAGCGCGGCATCAGCCGTGCGGCCGCCGAGAAGCTGATCAGCATCGAGAACGCCAACGTGCGACTCGCCAACCGGTTGACCACCGAGCTGGGTGCCAGCTCCGGCGGCGCGTACCTGTCCGACGGCAACCTCGTCGTCACGGTCACCGACGCGGCGGCTGCCGCGAAGGTGACCGCCGCCGGCGCCAAGGCACGCCTCGTCGCCCGCGGCGAACGGCAACTCCAGAGCATCCAGCGCGCGCTGGAGGCCGCGGCGAGTGAACCCGACACGACGTGGGGGGTGGACCCGCAGACCAACCAGGTGGTGGTGAGCCTGCCGGCGTCGGGGGCGAAGAACGCCGTGCAACGCTCGGCGGCGCGCAGGTTCGGCTCGGCGGTCCGGTTCGAGACCAGCACCGGCCGGATCCAGCCGAACGTCGGGATCTCCAGCGGGGACGCGATGGGCGGCTGTTCGGTCGGCTTCACCGCCACCGACTACACCTTCAACTACATCATTACGGCCGGCCACTGCACCCAGGGCTTCCCGCACTGGACGCTGCCCAACGGGCAGGACGTCGGGCCGACGCTGGAGAGCCACTATCCGGAGAACGACTTCGGTCTCATCTGGATGAACGGTCCGTCGGTCTGGGCCACCGGCACCATCAACCTGTGGAACAACACCAGCCGCAGCATCCACGGTTGGGCGACGGCCGTGAGCGGGCTGTCGGTCTGCAACTCGGGCCGGACCACCGGCTTCCGGTGCGGCTCCGTGCTCAAGACCAACGTGACGGTCAACGGCGCGGGCGGCACCGTACGCCAGATGATCGAGACCAACATCTGCACCCTTGGCGGCGACAGCGGAGGGCCGCTCTTCGCCACCAACACCGGGTACGGGCTGAACTCGCACGCCAACCGCAACGGCAGCCAGTGCAACTCCTCGCCCCGTACCTGGCACCAGCCGGTGGGAGAGGCGATCACCACGTACCAGGTCGTCATCTACGGCGCGCCGTGACGAGCGGCGACGAGCAAAAGGAGACCGCGATGAGAAACGCATTCACCCGCGCCGCACGCGTCACCGCCGCGGCCGTCATGGCGACGACGGTGGCCCTCACCGTGGCCGTCGGCCCCGCCCAGGCGGACCTCTGGCAGCACACCGACGGGTTCGAGAGCAGTCCGGCAGCGGTGTGGGAGTTCCACCGCTCCGGCGCCGGGAGCGGAGCCTTCGAGCTGGGCGCGGGGAAGGCCCGCTCCGGTGCCAACAACGCCATTCTCACCACGTCCGCCGGCGGCTGGTCCGGGGTGGGCAAGCTGCTCACCGTACGGCCGCGTACCGCCGGGCACAACACCACCTGCGGCGGCGGGTTCTTCGTCCAGGCGGTCAGCGGGCCGGCGGTGCTCAACGTCGAGGTGATCGATCCGGCGAGCTGGACCTATCTCGCGCTGCGCACCGTCCGGATCACCGACACCGTCTGGCGGCGGCACGACGTGGCCAGCTACGCGAACGGCCCGAGCCAGGTGTTCGTCCGGGTCTCCCTGCTGGGTGGCAGCGGCCCCGTACGGGTGGACGACATGGCGTTCCAGTGCACCTTCTTCAGTAACTGAGCAGGTCGACCACGGCGGGGCCGGCGCGCGTGGCGTCGGCCCCGTGACGCCCGCACGTGATGACTTGACCGTGACATCAATGTCAGGGTTTTAGCATCGCCGGGTGCGTAAGGGGACCAGTGACATGCGGATCGGAGAATTCGCGCGCCGCTGCGGCGTCAGCGCCCGTTCGGTGCGGTACTACGAGCAGCAGCGCCTGATCGCCCCGGGCCGTGCCGCCAACGGTTATCGGGAGTACGACGAGTCGGCGGTGGTCCGGGTCCGGAACATCCACGAGCTGCTCGACTCCGGCCTCACCATCGAGGACATCCGGCTCTCGATCGATGAGGGGTGCCTCGACGAGCCGTTGAGCACCCTGCCCCGGTGCCCCGACGCGCTCCGGGTCGCCACCGACCGGCTCGGTGCCCTGGACCGGCGGATCGCCGCTCTCCAGGACCTGCGCGGGCGGCTCGCCCGGCAGCTCCTGGCGACCAGGTCGGCGATGGCCTGCGGCGGGGAAACCGTGACCGACGAGTGGTCACGATGAGATTCGGACTCTCCCTCGAACCGCAGGCGTGGCCGGGCGACGCGGGTGCCGCCGTGCTCCGGGCGGCGCAGGACGCCGAGCGGATCGGCCTGGACTACGTCCTGATGGCCAACCACGTGCTGGAGAACCCGCACGGCGTCGGCTTCGACCCGGTGGTCCTGCTGGCGGCGGTCGCCGGGGCGACGACCCGTCTGGGGATCGCGACGAGCGTTCTGGTCCTGCCCTACTACCAACCTGTGGTGCTGGCCAACCAGCTCGCGACGCTGGACGTCGTGTCGGCGGGGCGGCTGGCGGTCGCCGTCGGCACCGGATGGAACCCGCAGGAGTTCACCGCGCTGGGGATGCCGCTGCGGCTACGTGGCCGGCGGACCGACGAGAGCCTGGAGGTCATGAAGGCCCTGTGGGCCGGCACCACCGCAGACCTGGACGACAGGTTCGCCGGCCTGCGTGACACCCGCATCGGTGTTCTCCCGTACCGGTCCGGCGGGCCACCGGTCTGGGTGGGTGGGCACAGCGACGCGGCGATCCGGCGGGCACTGCGGTTCGGGGAGGGCTGGCACGGTTCCGGCCTCGACCACGAGGAGGCCCGCTACTTCCGGCGTCGGATCGAGGAACTGGCCGACGGCACGGGACGTGACCCGGCGACGATCGAGATCAGCACGGTCGGGTTCCTGGTACCGCCGGGAATGCCGGCGGTCCGGCCCGCGCCGGGCCGGCTGCTCGGCGGCACCGACGCCAGCACCGAGGCGATCGTCGAGGACCTGGTCCGGCTCGGCGATGCGGGGGTGTCGATGTGCTCGCTGTGGATGCCGATCGACGGTCGCCTGCTGGATGCGGCGTTGGAGTGGCTCGCCGGCGAGATTCTGCCCCGGGTGCGACGCACGAGCGGGTCGGGCCCGCGCTAGCCGCCGCTCGGCGGGCGGCCGGAGTCGGTCCCGCCCGGCGTGCCGGCTCTGGCGGGGCGGGGCCCGTCGCCTCAGGGCGGTGGGACGACAGTCGACCGAGCGCGGCGAAGGTCGAATCGAGATCCGGGCCGGGTACGACGGGTACGGGGGCGGCGGGCACGGCCCCACCCCAGGCCAGGCACCCTGCGCGAACGGCTATTCGTCGACTGGATCCGCCGGTGTCGCGTCGGGCGTCGGGCGTCGTGCCGGCCGGGTGAGCAGCAGCACGACCGTGAGGACGGCGGCGGCGACCGGGAGACCCCAGGGCCGCCGGGTAGCCGCCACGGTGAACGCGAGCGGCCGACCGGGCACCGCGATCCGGCCGTCCACCTCGTACCGGCCGAACGGGGCCGCGTCGGTGGGCACCGGGACGTGGTACTCCCGGGTCTGCCCGGCGGCGATGGTGCCCAGCGCCGGGGCGGCCACGATGGTCCGGGCCCGGCCGGGTGGCCCGACGGTCAGTGCGAACGCCGGGTCGGTGATCTCCTGCGGGCCGGTGTTGTGCACGGTGATCCGGACCGCGAGTTCGCCCGGCAGGCCGAACCAGCCGCGCGGCCCGGACCGGTCGACGGCACGCAACGCCACCAGGGTCAGCTCGGGCGGGGCGATGGGCGCGGCGGCCGGGGCGGTCACCCCGGCCAACGTCAGGTCGGCGACGGCGGTGGCCGTGCCCGTCGGCGTCCGGACCCGCAGCACGCACGGGCAGGCCACCGGCGGGGCGACCAACAGCACCGGCAGGGTGGCCCGGCCGGACGGCGGCACCTGCCCGTGGGTGGCGGCCCCGGTCGCGCAGTCGAGCGCGCCGCGCCGGGCCGCGTTGCCGCACACCTCGGCCTGCACTGTGCCGGCCGGCCAGCCGTCGAGGCCGACCAGCATCCGCTGCCCGACCCGCAGCATCCCTGCCGGCACGGTGACGCCGGGACCGCCGCCCGCCGGGGTGCCGGCCGGGGCGGGTGTCCCGGGGGCCGGAGCCAGCGCGGCGGCCACGGCCAGCAGGGCGACGGCACGCAGCGGCCCGGTCATCGGGCGGGCGGGGCGTCGGGACGTGCGTCGACACCCGGGGTCGGCCCGGCGGCAGCGCCGGACGCGGCGGAGGCGGTCGCGGCCGGTCGCGGGGTGTCGGCAGGGTCCTGCTGACCGGGGGCGGGGTCCGGGGTGGACAGTCGACCGGCGGCAGCGGCCTTCCGTCGCCACCACCGTAGCCCGGCCCAGCCGGCCGCCCCGGCGAGCAGGGCCAGCAGCAGCCACGGCGCAGCCCACACCCCGGCGGTACGGACCACCGGCGGCAGGGCGGTGTCCGTGCTGGTGGCCGCGATGTCGACCTCGGCGGTCAGCCGCAGCAGCGGGGGTACGCCGGTGATCCGCTCGGTGACGGTGAAGGTGGCCCCGGGCAGCAGCTCCGGCAGGTCGGTGGGGGAGGTGCGGGCCTGTTCCCTGCCGAACGGCGCGCGTACGGTCACCGTGGCGCTGCCGCCGAGCCGGACGTTGCCGTCGTTGCGCAGCCGGTAGCGGACCACCACGTCGCCACCGGCGAACGGGTTGACCGGGTTGGCGTAGGAGACGTCGACCGCCTCGACGGTGACGGCCGGCCGGACCGGGCCGTTGACCCGCAGGTAGACCCGGGCGGCCAGGCGCTGGTCGACCAGCACCCGCTGCCCGTCGGCGGTGGTCCGGACCCGGGCGACGGCACCGATCACCCCGCCGGTGTGGTCGCCCGGGGTGGCGTTGGCCGGCACGGTGAGCCGGAACGGGATGTCGACCCGCTTGCCCGCCGGAATCGTCCATTCGCGCCGGTCGACCCTGATCCAGGAGCCCACGTCGGTGGCCGGCCGGTCCGCCGGCAGCAGGGCGAACGCGCCGTCGGTGGAGGTGTAGGCGTCGGTGCCGTACACGTCGAAGGTGACCGGGCGGTCGCCGAGGTTGGTGATGCCGACGTGGTCGGTCAGGGTGCTGCCCGGGGCCAGGTCGTAGATGAAGTAGTTGCGCCCGGTCGGGCCCTTGGCGCTGGACGGCTGGACGGCCCAGCGCGCCGCGCCGGTCTCCCCGGCCCCGGCTGCCGGGCCGGGCGACGGGGCGGGCGCGGCGGGGGCCGGCGCGGGCGGGGCCGTCGCCACGAGCAGCGCGGCGGCGAGCACGGCGCTCGCCCGGATCAGGGTGGTACGCAGGGACATGCCGGGCTCCGCAAGGGTGATCGGGCCCGGTGGGGCGGGTGGCGAGCCCGTCCCACCGGGGTGTTGCCGAATCAGGAGAGGGTGAGGGTCAGCACCGCGCTGTAGTCGCCTGCCGCAGCGGACGCCGGAACCCCGAGCTGGAGTTCGGCGCCACAGGTGAAGGTGCCGTTGCTCGCGCCGGTGGCCGAGGTGCACAGCGCACGTGCCGTGCCCAGGCCGGCACCGGGCGCGGCGGGTGCGCCCGGGGTGACCACGCCGGGGGTCCCGGCGAGGCCGTCGACGCCGACGGTGGCGCTCGGCGTCCAGCCGAGGTTGTCCGCGGCGATGGTGCCGCCGCTGGCCGAGGCGAAGTCGGCGACCTGCCCGACCAGGCTCCAGCCGGCGTTGGTGCCGCGCAGGTCGGCCACGGTGGCGGCGTTCAGCGCCCCGGTGGTGACCTGCCCGTTGCTGACCGCCGGCAGGGTGACCGAGGAACCGGTCACGCCGAGGGTCAGCGCACCACCGGTGACGGTGGTGGTGATCTGCTGGCTGGCGTCGCCGCCACCGGCCGGGGTACGGCTGAACGTCACCGGGGTGAAGGTGTCCTGGCTCCGGTCGGCTGCGCCCCGGGCGGCGAAGGTGATCACATAGCACTGGACCTTCGTGCAGTCGACGGACGTGCCGGTGCGGTCGGTGTAGACCGCGCTGATCGGCAGGGTGGTGCGGAACGTGCCGTCGGCGTTGAGCCGGTCGCGGGCCTCGGTCGGCTCGTTGGACTTGTTGACCCACTTGGTGACCTGGAGGACGCCGGCGTTCGTCCAGTGCTCGTCGACCTTGCGGCCGAAGGAGACGTAGATCCCCGCCGCCCCGTTGGCCTCCGGGTCGAAACCGCTGCCGGTGACCGTGATCGTCGCCCCGGCCGGATCGAGCCCGGTGGCCGGGGTGACGCCGACCGCCGGGCCGGCCGGTTCGCCGCCGCCACCGGTGGAGAAGGTGAACGACAGCGGGTCGAGTGCGGAGCCGGCGGAGTAGAAGCCGTTGAACGCCGAGGCGCCCTCGGCGGTCAGCGTCGCCGCCAGGTCGGTCGCGGTCACCGTGCCGCCGCTGCCACCGGGGTTGCCGTCGGTGACGGCGATGGTGGCGATGGTGGCCTGGCGGACCGAGACCGGCTCGGCCGCCGTGGTGGTGAGGTCGACGTCCGCGGTGACGGCGGCGGTGCCACCGGTCACGACGACCGTCGGGTTGGCCAACGAGATGGTGAAGAAGTGCGCCGGGTACGAGAAGACGATCTTCCCGCCGTACCGGGCGTCGATGGCCCCGGTGCCGGCGTCGTGCGTCCCGCCCTTCGCCGGGAAGGTGAAGGTGCCGTCGCTGTTGATGCTGGCGCCCTCGCTGGCCGCGATCGGCGGGTTGCCGTTGCCGGTGTTCAGGTAGGCGCGGAACGATGCCTTGAATCCCCAGGCCAGGCTGCCGGAGCGGATGTCCGCCCCGGCGGCCTGGGCGGGGCTGACCCCGACGAGTGCGGCCGACGCGCCGAGCAGGGCGACCGCCGCCCACCGCGCCGACCGCCACCGACCGGTGCCGGTGCTGGATCTGACCATGCTGCTCCCTCTGTTGTCCCCAATACGGACAGTGGTTGAGGTTAGGCAAACCTAACTACCACAGCACAGTGGGCGGTGGGTTGAAGATCTTGACCCGAAGAACCCCTTGTGAACTGCGGATCTCTCGCTTAGGTTAGGCAAACCTTAGCTACGGTCGGTGTGTCAGCCGGCCCGATCAGTCATGTGGGGAGCCTGATGCGAGCACTGCGTCGCGCCGTCCTGACCGCCGCCCTGATCACTGTCGGTGTCGGCCTGCTGCCGATGTCGGCCCACGCCGGCACCGGTCGGGGCGCCACCGGGCAGACCCTCACCGTCACCCCGAGCGCCGGGGTGGGCCGCAACGGGGCCACGGTGACCGTCACCGGCAGCGGATACGACGTCACCAAGGGCATCTACGTCGCCTTCTGCGTGGACAACGGAGCCGGCGTCGCCCCCAGCCCGTGCGGCGGCGGAGCCGACACCACCGGCAGCACCGGCGCCTCGCACTGGATCTCCTCCAACCCACCCTCCTACGGGGAGGGCCTGGCCGTGCCGTACGGCACCGGAGGCTCGTTCCGGGTCAGCCTCACCGTGGCCACCCGCATCGGCGACGTGGACTGCACCGTCCGCCGGTGCGTGGTCGCCTCCCGGACCGACCACACCCGCACCGCCGACCGTTCCCAGGACGTCCGGGTGCCGATCACCTTCGCCGCCGCGCCCACTCCGGCGCGTACCACCGCCGCCGCCCCGGCGACCACCGGCGTCGGCGGCGGCACCGGTCGGACCACCCCACCGGCGGCGGCACCGACCGGCGGGGCCGCCGCGCCCACCGGCGCGGGCCCGGCGGCGACCGCCGACGGGAGCGTCCCCGCCGGGGCCGGTGGCGGGACCGACCAGGCGGGCCGGGTCGGGCAGACCGACCAGGCGCAGGTGACCCGGGTCAGCGCCGCCTCCGACACCGGACGCTGGTGGCTCGCCGTGCTGGTCGTACCCGTGCTCGGGGTGGCGCTGCTCGCCGGCCTGCGCCGTCGTCGTCGCCGGGCCACGTCGTGACCCGACGCGCGCTGCCGCTCGTCCTGCTGCTGCTCGTCGGTGGCCTGACCGCCTGCACCGACCCGACGGCGCAGGCGCAGCCGACCGCACCGACGTCCTGCGGCCCGGTCACCGCCACGCTGCCCGACACCGACGTCACCCCGCTGGTCCCGCCGCCGACCCCGGTCCTGCCGGTGACCGTCACCTCCACCGACGGCGTCGCCAGCACGGTCACCGATGCCACCCGCATCCTGCCGGTCAACCTCTACGGGTCGATCGCCGAGATCGTGTTCAGCCTCGGGCTCGGCGGCAACGTCGTCGGCCGGGACACCTCCACCACCTTCCCCGCCGCCGCGCACCTGCCGGTGGTCACCCCGGCCGGACACGACCTGTCCGCCGAGGCGGTGCTCGCCCTCGCCCCCACGGTGATCCTCGCCGACGACAGCATCGGTCCACCCGAGACGCTGCGGCAGCTGCGCGCCGCCGGTATCCCGGTGGTCCTGGTCGCCGCCGAGCAGAGCCTCGACGCCGTCCCCGCGCACGTGCGGGCCATCGCGGCGGCGCTCGGCGTCGGCGCGGCCGGCGACCGGCTGGTCACCCGGATCGAGGCCGAGATCGCCGCCGCCCGCGCCGCAGTGCCCGACGGCCAGGCCCCCCGCGTCGCCTTCCTCTATCTGCGCGGCACCGCCGGGGTCTACCTGATCGGCGGGCGGGGCGCCGGCTCCGACGCGATGATCGAGGCGGCCGGGGGAGTGGACGCCGGCACCGCGATCGGTCTGGCGAAGTTCCGCCCGCTGACCAGCGAGGGCCTGATCAACGCGGCCCCGGACGTGCTGCTGGTGATGAGCGGTGGGCTGAAGTCCGTCGGCGGCGTCGACGGCCTGCTCAAGCTCCCCGGGGTGGGGCAGACCCCGGCCGGGGCCGCCCGTCGGGTCGTCGACATGGACGACGGCGTCCTGCTTACCTTCGGCACCCGATCCGGGCGGGTGGTGCGGGCCCTGGCCGACGCGCTGCACTGCCGGACTCCCCGGTGACCGCCACCGACATCCGACCGGCCACCGGGGAGACCGCAGCCGGCCGCGACCGCCGCCGTCGGGGCCGTCACGGACCGGTCCTGCTCGCCGGGCTCACCGCCGGGCTGCTGCTGGTCGCCCTGATCGCCGCCGGCCGGGGGCAGGTGGCCGTCTCCCCGGCCGAGGTGCTCGGCTCGGTGCTGCACCGCCTCGGCCTGGACCTCGGCCCCCGGCCCGCCGCCCCGCACGGCGAGAGCGCGCTGTGGCTGGTCCGCTTCCCCCGGGTCGCCCTCGCCGCAGTGGTCGGCGCCGCGCTCGGCTGTGCCGGTGCGGTGATGCAGGGGGTGTTCGGCAATCCGCTGGCCGAGCCGGGCGTCATCGGCGTCTCGGCGGGCGCGGCGGTCGGCGCGGCGCTGGCCATCGTCACCGGTGTCACCGTCCTCGGTGGCTGGACGGTGCCCGCCGCCGCGTTCGCCGGTGGCCTCGCCACCACCTGGCTGGTCTACCTGCTGGCCCGCTCCGGCGGCCGGACCGAGGTGGTCACCCTGGTGCTCACCGGGGTAGCGGTCAACGCCGTCGCCGGTGCCGCCATCGGGCTGCTGATGTTCGTCGCCGACGAGTCGGGCGTGCAGGCCATCGCCTTCTGGAACCTCGGCAGCCTGGCCCAGGCGAACTGGTCGGCGGTCGCCCTGGCCGCGCCCTGCCTCGCGGTCGGGCTGCTCGCCACCCTCGCCGACGCCCGCCGGCTCGACCTGCTCGCCCTGGGTGAACGGTCCGCCCGCCACCTCGGGGTCGACGTGGAACGGCTACGGGTCCGGATGATCGTGGTCACCGCACTGCTCGGCGCGGCGGCGGTCGCCTTCACCGGCATCATCAGCTTCGTCGGCCTGGTCGTGCCGCACCTGGTCCGGATGGTCGCCGGCCCCGGGCACCGGCTGCTGCTGCCGGCCAGCGCCCTCGGCGGCGCGATCGTCGTCATCGTCGCCGACCTCGCCGCCCGGACCCTCGTCGACTACCAGGAACTGCCGTTGGGGGTGCTGTCCGCGATCGTCGGCGGCCCCGCCTTCTTCTGGCTGCTGCGCCGCACCCGCGACCGCGCGGGAGGCTGGGCATGAGCGGGGACGGCCCCCGGGAACGGGACCGCCGCCGACGGGTCCGGCTGCGGCTGACCGGCCGCCGGTCGGCCCCCCGGACACCGGCGCCGGCGACACCGGGCGGCACCCGGGTCCAGGTCACCGGGGTCCGGGTCGAGCGCGCCGGCCGACCGGTGCTCGACCAGGTCGACCTGTCCATCCGCGCCGGTGAACTGCACGCCCTGGTCGGCCCGAACGGCGCCGGCAAGTCCACCCTGCTGGCCGCCGTCAGCGGTGACCTGCCGCTCGCTGCCGGGACCGTCGAGGTGGACGGTCGTCCGCTGGCCGAATGGTCGGCCGTGGAGTTGGCGATGCGCCGGGCGGTGCTGACGCAGCGCAGCACCCTGAGCTTTCCGTTCGCGGTGGTCGAGGTGGTCCGGATGGGCCGGGCGCCCTGGGCCGGCCGTCCGGAAGAGGCCCACGACGATGCGGTCGTCGCCGAGACCATGCGACGCTGTGACGTGATCCGGTTCGCCGCCCGCCCCTTCCCGTCGTTGTCCGGGGGCGAGCAGGCCCGTGCCGCCCTGGCCCGGGTGCTGGCCCAGCAGGCCGGGGTGCTCCTGCTCGACGAACCGACCGCCGCCCTCGACCTGCACCACCAGGAGCTCGTCATGCGGATCGCCCGGGACCGCGCCGACGCCGGCGACGCGGTGGTGGTCGTGCTGCACGACCTCGCCCTGGCCGGGGCGTACGCGGACCGGATCACCCTGCTCGCCGACGGGCGGGTACGCGCCGCCGGCCCCCCCGACACGGTGCTGACCGCGCCCCTGCTCAGTGAGGTCTACCGGCACGACATCGAGGTCGTGCCGCACCCCGACACCCGCCTGCCGCTGGTCGTGCCCCGCCGTCGGGGCCCCGCCCGGAACACCCCCCTCACGGAGGAATAGATGGACACCCCGCCCATGCCGTTCTCGGCCCGGCTGCGGGCCGCCACCCAGGGCGCCCACGCCGCCGCCGAGAGCCAGCGCTACGTCTCCGCGCTGGTCGCCGGTGAGCTGGACCTCGCCGGCTACGTCGACCTGGTGGTCCAGCACCACGCCCTCTACCAGGCGTTGGAGTCGGTCGCCGGGGTGATGCGCGACGACCCGCTCGCCGGTGGGTTCGTCGACGACGCGCTGACCCGGCTGCCCGCGCTGGAGGCGGACCTTAGCCGGCTGGTCGGCCCGGACTGGGCGTCGCGCACCGCGCCGAACCCGGCGACGGTGGCCTACGCCGACCGGATCCGGGCCGTCTGCGGCACCTCCCCGGTACGGTTCATCGCCCACCACTACACCCGCTACCTCGGTGACCTCTCCGGCGGCCTGTACATCGGACGGGCGGTGTCCCGGCGGTACGGGTTGACCGACGGGTCCGGAGTGGCGTTCTACGCCTTCGACCAGATCACCCGGCCGAAGGCGTACAAGGACGCGTACCGGGCGCGGTTGGACGCCCTGCCGATGAGCGCGGCCGACGAGGCGGCGCTGCTGGACGAGGTGCTGGTGGCGTACCGGCACAACATGGCGGTCTTCTCGGCCCTGGCCCGGCACGTGCCGGACGGCCCGGACGCCACGGAGGCGGTGGCGTGACCGGGCAGCCGTTCGACGCCGACGTCGTCCGCGCGGTCAGCCGGCACATGAACGACGACCACGCCGGGGACGCGCTGCTGATCTGCCGCACCCTCGGTGGCTGCCCGGACGCCAGCCGGGCGCGGGTGACCGGGCTGGACGCCGACGGGATGGACTTCGCCGTCACCCTCGACGACATCGAGGTGCCGGTGCGGGTTCCGTTCGCCCACCGGCTCACCGAGCGGGCCGAGATCCGCCGGGAGGTGGTCCGGATGTACGAGCAGGCGTGCGCCGCGCTCGGCGTGCCACCGCGCCGGGCCGGCTGAGCACCCGCCGGCGTGCCACCGCGCCGGGCCGGCTGAGCACCCGGCGGTGGGGCGTCGCGGGGCCGGCCCGCGCCGGGCCGGCCCCACGGGCGGGGCCGACCCGGTCAGGTCGTGCCCGGGTGGGGTGGGGTGGGCGCCGCCGGACGGCTCAGCTGCTCCGGCAGCGGCTTGCTGTGCAGGATCACCAGTTCTCCGACGGCCCGGGTCAGGGCGACGTAGAGCCGGTTCATGCCCCGGGGTTCGGCGGCGACGATGTCGGCGGGTTCGACCAGCACCACCCGGTCGTACTCCAGGCCCTTGACCTGGCTGACCGGGACCGCGTGTAGGGCGTCGGCCAGGTGGTCGGGGGCGATGACGGTCCCGGTCTCCCCGGCCACGGCCGCGGCGAGGTCGTCGACCCGGCGGATCTCCAGGCTGCCGCCGGGCCGGAACGACCGGGTCGGGGCGATGCCGGGCGGCAGGGCCCGGGCCGCGAAGTCGGCGATGACCTCGGGCACCCGGTAGCCGGTGGGCAGGTCCAGCGTTCGGGCGGTCCGCTTGCCGAGCCGTTGCACCAGCTCCGGCCACGAGCCGCAGGCCAGCGGATGGGTCGCCTGACCGAGGTCGCCCACGATGGTCATCGAGGCGTACTCGGCCCGTCTGGCGATCATCCGGCACTCCATCGGCGACAGGTCCTGCGCCTCGTCGAGGATGACGTGCTGGTAGGCGTCCTCGACGGGATCCTCGGCCTCGGCCACCGGCAGCGGCTCGGCCAGCACCGGAACGTAGCCCTCCTCGCCGTACGGGTCGAAGCCGTCGACCCAGCCCACCACCTGGTGGCCCTCCCGCAGGATGATCGCCGCCGCCCAGCGCTGGGCACCCCAGTGGCCGCTGTCCAGCGACTGCCCGGACTGCGCCATGGGGGTGGCCAGGCCGGGAGCGAAGAGCTGCCACCCGTCGGCGAGGCTCGGGCTGAGCACGAAGGTCTCGGCCAGCCGGGTGCCGCTGCCCAGTTCCCGGCGCTGCCACTCGGGCCGGACCTCGGCGACCCGTGGCGGCCGGCCCAGGATCTCGGCCAGCTCGTCGAGCAGCGGGACGTCGTCCACCGACCATCCGCCCCGCTGGGCGGGGAGGACGTCCTGCGGGGTCAGTGCCGGCCACCAGGCGGTCAGGAAGGCGTCGGGGACCTCCCGGCCGTCCAGCAGTTCCGCCAGCACCGTCGCGGCCTGCGGCCGGGCGGCGTTGGGGGCGATCCCGGCGGCCTCGCACCGGCGGCGGATTTCCCGGCGGGCGCGCGCCAGGTCGTCGGCGTCGAGACCCCACAGCCGGTCCGGCACGTTCGGCGGGGTGTCCCAGGCCAGGTCGGTCAGCACCCGCACCATCCGCAGGTCACCCTTGGTGCGGGCCACCTCGGCGCTGTCCCGTCGGGTCGCCACGACACCGTCGAACAGCTCACCGATCGCGCGCAGGTGGACGCTGTCCTCGCCGAGACCGGGCAGCACCCGGCCGATGTAGGCGGTGAACACCGTGGACGGGCCGACCACCAGCACCCGGCCGTCGGCGAACCGGCCCCGGTCGCGGTAGAGCAGGTAGGCGGCCCGGTGCAGGGCCACCTGCGTCTTGCCGGTCCCCGGACCGCCGGTGATCAGGGTGACCCCGTGGGTCGGTGCCCGGATCGCCTCGTCCTGCTCGCGTTGGATGGTCGAGACGATGTCGCGCATGTGTGCGCCGCGTTCCCGGGTCAGCGACGCGAGCAGGGCACCCTCGCCGACCACCCCGTCGACGGGCGTGGTCGACAGCACCTCGTCGTCGAGGCCGACCACGGTACGCCCGGCGCAGGTGATCACACGGCGACGGGTGACCCCGAGCGGTTCGCCGGGGGTGGCCCGGTAGAACGGTGCGGCGGCGGGGGCCCGCCAGTCCACCACCAGCGGCTCCCGGTCGGCGTCGCGGACACCCAACCGACCGATCCGGTACGTCTCGTCGTCGTCGAAGTCGAGCCGGCCGAAGACGATGCCCTCTTCCTGGTCGTCGAGATCGGACAGCCGGGTGGCGGCACCCAGCACCATGGCGTCCCGCTCGACCAGGCCGGCGACCGGTCCGCCGCCGGCCCGCCGGTGCCCCTCCTCGTTCAGCTGTCTGGCCTGCGCTCGCATGACCTCCAGGCGGGCGTACACCGCGTCGACCACCTGTTGTTCGATGGCGATCTGCCGGGCTGTCTCGGACACGTGCTCCCCGTTCTCCCGCCGGCCGGTCCGGCGTGGACCGGTCGAGCGTAGGCGGGTCCCCGGGGGCAAAAATCGTTATCCGGGACGATCTGGGCGGCTTGACCGGCGCATATGATGAATGTGGCGGCAGGGGACGGATGCTCCGTTTCCGGGGATCGAGCGCTGCGACGCGACCCCCCATCTCACCGGCCGGACGCCGCCCCGGCGGCCCCGGTCGGACGATCACTCGTTCCACGGCGTGGGCCACTGTTTGTCTGAGACCTGGTTGGCCCTCACTCGGCCCGGGCCGCACTGCGCCGCCCGGCTGGTCGGGCTCGACCTCGACCGGGGCACCGACGCGGAACTCGCCGCCGTGCGTGCGGCCCTGGTGGCGCACAAGGCGGCATCTTCGTCAACCCGGGCTCGACGTCACACGTCTTCAGTGTCTCCCCGGCGGCGAGCCGGGCCGTGTTGGATCTGCTCTACGCCCACCTCACCGAGCCGGAGCACCTGGTCCGGGGGACCGTTCCCGGGGGGCCGGGCGACCTGTGGCGTCCGCCGGTGGCTTGATCACCGGTGTCCGACCTGCTCGCATCCCGGCGCGACCCTGTCGTCGGACGGGTGGGACCCGGGCGCGGCTGCGGTGCCGGCCGCGGCGGACCGGGTGTGACCGGGGGTCCGTCACCGAACGGGGATCGGTCGGGGTCGGCCTGGGTCGGGTGGTCCGTCGAGCTGCGGACCGGGATCGTGCTCGCTGCGGTACCCGCCGTCAGCGGGTCTTCCTGGTCGCCCGTTTGCGGGGCGGGGTCAACAGGTCGGCGATCGCGCTGATCGCGGTGGGCACCGTGCGGTAGTACGCCCAGACCCCGCGCTTCTCGCGTTCGATCAACCCGGCCTCGGTGAGGATGCGCAGGTGGTGACTGACCGTCGGCTGGGACAGGCCGAGCGGCGCGGTGAGGTCGGTGACGGACGCCTCGCCCTCCGGGGCGGACTGGATGAGGCTGAGCAGTCGCAGGCGGGCCGGGTCGGCGAATGCCTTCAGCACTCCCGCGAGCCGTTCCGCGTCGGCACGTTTGATCGGCTCGCCGGCCAGCGGCGAGACCACAGGTGTATTGATTTTCGCAGCTCCCACGTCCGCCATCATGGCAGCAAGTGCCCCGTCCGACCGCTGGATCGACAATCGGCCGGCACGAATTCGCGGATCGGGTGACTCCTGCCGGCGAGTCGGCCGACCCGCCGTGGTGGGAGTGGACGACACCCGGGGGCGGGGGCACAGGACGTCACTCCCGTGCCCCCGCCCCCGGGTCGCCTGCCTGCCGCTTCCCGGTGGCGCAGCCGTTCAGCGGCCGGTCCGTTCAGCGGGCGGTCCGTTCAGCGGGCGGTGCGGCCGGCGGGCGGCCCGGGTCAGCGGGCGGTGCAGGTGGGTGTCAGCCCGGACCCGCTGCCGTTGCCCTGGAAGCCGAATTCCGCCACCTGGCCGGCACCGAGCTGGCCATTGTAGCTGACGTTGGTGAAGCGCACCGTGCCGGTGCTGCCGCTGGCGGTGGCGTTCCAGGTGTTGGTGACGCTCGCGCCACCGGGCAGGGTCGTGCTGACGGTCCAGCCGGTGGTGCCGGAGGAGCCGGCGGTGACCCGTACGGAGGCGGTGAAGCCCCCGGTCCACTGGTTCACCGTGACGGTGGCGGAGCAGCCGCTACCGCCGGGCGGTGGCGTGGTCGGGGTCGCGGGGGGAGTGGTGGGGGTGGCCGGGGGAGTGGTCGGCGGCGGCGTGGTGGGCGGCGTCGTGCCGTCGAACTGGGTGAAGAAGCTCCACACCACCGGTCGGGTCCAGGACTTCTCGCCGGGCGCGTAGGGGTCGGCGGTGCCGTCCACGGCGTTGGGGGCGTGCCCGCCGTCGAACGGCGCCCAGGCGACCGGGTATCCGGCCCGGCAGCCCGAGTAGTAGGTGATGGTGTGCGTCAGGCTGCCCTGCGCCGGCTCCGGCGGGTTCTGCGGGGTGCAGCCGTTGTTGCGGACGAACCGGTCGCGCAGCGACCGCCCGGTCGCGATGGGGAGCACGCTGTCCCGCAGCCCGTGGATGCCGATGTACGCGATCGGCTGGGTGCCGCCGTTGCAGCCGCTGAGCTGGCCGCCGGAGTAGACGGCGACGGCGCGGAAGACGGTGGCGCGGGCGCAGGCGATGGCGTAGCTCATGCCGCCGCCGTAGCTGAAGCCCATGGCGAACCGCTGGGTGGTCTCGACGCACAGGGCGGACTCGATCTGGCGCATCATGTCGTCGACGAATGTCAGGTCCCGGTCGCCGCTGTTGGCCCAGCCGTTGCCGATGCCCTGCGGTGCGACGAAGATCGCGCTGTTGTTCGACAGCGCCCGGATGCCGTAGTACGACCAGGGATAGCCGCTGGTGCCGCCCGAGTCGACGTCGTTGGCGGTGCCACCGTTCCAGTGGAAGCCGAAGATCAGCTTGTAGGGGTGGTTGCGGTCGTAGTTGTCGGGGATCCGCAGGATGTACGAGCGGTTCTGGCCGCCGCTGGAGATGGTGCGGTTGCCGCTGGTCAGCGTGGGTGCCTTGCCGCAGCCGGCGGTCGCCGCGAGCGGGGTGACGTCGTTGGCGTACGCGGGCGGGCTGGCTCCGGCGGTGATCGCGGCACCGCCCAGCGTGAGGGCGAGCGTCGCCGCTGCCGCGACGATGCCGGCCGCGAGTCGGTGTCTCGACATCAGGGGAACTCCTTCGACGTCAGCGTGGTGGTGGGGGGTGTGACTTGCCCGCCTGCCCGGCGCGGACGGCGGCGGTCGTGGGGTGACCCGGTCGCGCCGGTGGTGGGTCACCGGATCGGGACAGGCGTTCACATTCATCGATGATTACGAACGTAATCCGTATGACGTATGATGTCAACGAGCGGGCGGTCGGTGGTGGCCACGGAGCGGGTCCGAGGCGTGCCGGTCCGGAGCCCGGCCAGGCGGGCACCGGGTGCGCGACGACGGGGCCGGCGACGCGGACCGGTCCGCATCGCCGGCCCCGTCGTCGTGGGCCCGTGCCGGCGTCAGCCGGGAGGGTGGTTCACCAGGTCAGGGGCAGGGTGTTGACGAACCGGGTGAGCGCGCCGGCGAGGAGCTGGTCGTCGCGGCGGGAGGGGTGCCAGTCGCAACCGAGCTTGTCCAGCCCCAGCGCGTTGTCGTCGTAGTAGAGCGAGCGGATCCGGGTGTCGCCCCGGCTGGTGCGGGTCTGCACGATCTGCTGGACTGAGCTGGCGAGCGCCGTGGTGGGGGACAGGTCGGGGTAGGTGAGCACGATGAACGTGTCGGGGCCGTACCGGCTGCGCAGCTTGTCGATGAACGCCAGGTAGGCGGTCCGGTAGTCGGCGGCGAGCTGGTCGACGGTGGACCAGCGCTCACCGGGGTTGAGGGCGGTGGAGAAGTCGTTGATGCCCAGCCCGACCACGACCAGCTGCGGCTTCCAGGTGCCCGGGTTCTGCCACGTCGTGCTGTTCCACAGGGCCTGGAGATCGGTCTCGTAGTAGGTGCGGAAGTTGTCCGTGCCGCCACCGTTGTAGTTGCGCACCATGCCGAGGCCGGACCAGGCGATGAGCTGGTAGTCGGCGTTCAGGCTCTGCGCGGTCAGCGCGCCGAAGGTGACGTCGGCGTTGGAGTTGCGGGTGACCCCGCCGTTGCTGTTGCAGTCCCGGGTGGTCGACATGTTGCCGTACCCGGCGGTCCAGGAGTCGCCGATGAACTCGATCTGCCGACTGCGCGGGGCGGGTCTGGCCAGGATCGCACCGCCGGAGGCGGCGACCAGACCACCGAACTCGCCGGCGGCCCACGGGCTCTCGGTGCGCTTGGCCAGTCGTACGGTGTGCTCGGTGTTGGCGAGGTTGCGCACCCAGTAGGTGGTCCGACCCGGGGTGACCAGGGTGGCGACGGTCGCCCCGTCGATCTGCACGACGTAGTCGTTCTGCGCGTCGTTGAGGACGATCCCGACCCCGGTGCCGCGGAACCGGCCCTCGAAGTAGACGCCGGGCCAGGTGTACTGCGCGCTGCTGCCGACCGCCTTGACCCGCCCGACCGTCGACGTCTGGTCCAGCGCCCCGGATGCCGGCGGCGCGGTGGTCGGCGGCACCGTCGTGGGCGGCGCGGTGGTCGGTGGTGCGGTGGTGGGCGGCGTGGTCGTCGGCGGCGCGGTGGTGGGCGGCGCGGTCGGGCTGGTGGTACGCCCGGTGCACGGCACCCCGTTGAGGGCGAAGTCGACAGGCACCGGGTTCGCCGCGTTGTTCCATGAGGCGCCGAAGCCGAACTGGGTGCTCGCCCCGGAGCCGAGGGTGCCGTTCCAACCGGCATTGGTGACCGTGACCCGACCGGCGGACTGGGTCACCGTGCCGTTCCACAGCTGGTCGATCACCTGCCCTGCGGAAAAGGACCAGGTCAGCCGCCAACCGGTGAGCGGATCGCCGAGGTTGGTGAGGTCGACGCTCGCGCCGAACCCGCCCGGCCACTGGTTCGTGACCGTGTAGGTGACCCGACAGCCGGCAGCTGCCTGGGCGGGTACGGTGCCGACGAGCGCGGCAGTGGCGGCGACGGTGGCGGTGGCGAACAGCGACACCGCCAACCGGAACCGGGAACGGGTGAGTCGCATCGATGGTCCTTCCGCGAGGGTGGCGGCGACTGTTGTCGGCCGTGGTTCGGGGCGGCTGCACCGGATCTCCCGTTCGGGGCGGTGGCCGCGCAGGCGTCGAGGGGATGCGCCGGGTGGTGGCGTGCCGCCAACGGCCCTGATCCGCCGTCGGTCGACTCGCGTCTGTTGGTGTCGTGCGGTGTCTCGTCCGCAGCCAGCCCGGCTCCGCAGGCATTATCCCGCCCGGCTTTCACGTCCGTCAATCGAGACGGTCGTCGTGCGGGGCGTCGGCCGGTGGCGTCCCGGCCGTACCCGGACCGGAAATTTAGCGAGATCCATCTATATTGACGTCGGGCGTCGGCAGCGGCAGGATCGCGGCACCACCCCCGTGATCTGCCCTGGAGGCGTCATGCCCCGTCCCCGTCTGCCGCTGCTGCGGGCCGCCACCCGGACGGTCGCGCTCGCCGCGGCCACCGCCGGTGTGCTGTCCGTCGCCGCCGCGCCCGCCACCGCCGCCGTCCCCACCGGCCGCTACGTCGCGCTCGGCGACTCGTACACGTCCGGTCCGCTGATCCCCACCCAGGTCGACCGGAACTGCCTGCGCTCCAACCGCAACTACCCGTCCCTGGTCGCCGCGTCCGCCGGCTCCTCGTCGTTCACGGACGTGAGCTGCTCCGGGGCCACCACGGACGACATCCGCTACGGCAGCGGCACGCTGCCCCCGCAGCTCACCGCGGTCACCCCGGACACCGCCCTGGTGACGGTGCAGATCGGCGGCAACGACATCGGCTTCTCCAGCATCATCGGCGACTGCGCGCAGGCGAGCTTCAGCAGTCCGCTCGGCTCGCCGTGCAAGAACCTCTACACCGCCGGCGGCACCGACCAGTTGCAGGCCCGGATCACCGCCACCGCGCCGAAGGTGACCGCCGTGCTCCAGGCGGTCCGCCAGGCGGCGCCCGGCGCGCGGATCGTGGTGCTCGGATACCCGGCGATCGTGCCGGACTCCGGGTACGGCTGCTGGCCACTGGTCCCGATCGCCTACCAGGACGTGCCGTACCTGCGGGGGGTGGCCAAGTCGCTCAACGCGATGCTGGCCGGTGCCGCCGCCGCCAACGACGCCGTCTACGCCGACGTCTACACCCCGTCGATCGGACGCGACACCTGCAAGAGCAGCGGCACCCGGTGGGTGGAGGGGCTGCTGCCGGAGAACGCCGCCGCGCCCTTCCACCCGAACGCCCGGGGCGAGCAGGGCATGGCCACCGCACTGCTGGCCACCTTGGACGACTGAACCGACCGCACCCTGCTCACGCCGGTACGGCGGTGCGTCCGCCCGGCGGGGACCCCCCGGTCCTGAGCTGTCGGATCCCGGAGTCGGGGCCGACGTCATGACCGGGGGGCCCGCCGTTGCGGGGGACACCCGTCAGGCCACGGCGCATTCCTGGCCGTTGAGGGTGAACCCGGTCGGCTTGGCGTTGCCGCCGGACCAACTGGAGATGAAGCCGAAGTTGGCGCTGCCACCGGGGCTGATGGTGCCGTTCCAGCCCACGTTCGTGGCGGTGACCTGGGCCCCGCTCTGCGTGTAGGTGGCACCCCACGCCTGGTTGAGCTGCTGGCCGTTGGCGAACGACCAGCGCAGGCTCCAGCCGTCGACCGCCGTGGTGCCGGTGTTGCGGACGATCACCTCGGCCTGGAACCCGTCCGGCCACTGGCTGCTGATCGCGTACGTGACCTGGCAGGACGCGGTCGACGGCGGCGGCGTGGTCGGGGCCGGGGTGGTCGGGGCCGGCGTGGTGGGCGTCGGGGGCGGGGTGGTCGGGGTGGGGGTGCTGGTCGCGCCGCTGACCCGGTAGACGACCGTCCCGTGACCCGGCACGCTGGCCGAGATGGCCCCGGAGGTGGTGCTGGTCGTGTTGGCCCACGCGTCACGCAGGGTGAACGAGCCGCCCGACAGCCCGATCGCGGCGGCGGTGGTGCTGATCGTGGTGGCGGCCGTCCCCTGGTTGAACAGGGCGACGGCGACGTCGCCGTTGGCGAGCCGCTTGGCCAGCACCCGGCGGGTGCCGTCGAAGGAGACCTGGCTGGCCTGGAGCGCGAGCGGGTCCTGGCTGATGCCGAGGAGATTGGCGTTCTTCAGGATCGTCTGGGTCGCCGCGTTCATGTTGCGCAGGTCGTTCCCGGCGATCATCGGTGAGGCCAGGATGGCCCAGAGCGCGAAGTGGCTGCGCATCTCGGTGTCGGTCATGCCACCGCGGCCGACCTCCATCATGTCCATGTCGTTGAACGCGCCGGGCTTGGCCCGCGCCGCGAGCGGCACGGTGACGTCGACGATGTTCTGGATGCCCATCGGGTAGCCGTTGGTCTGGCCGCTGTTCCAGGTGTTGGTGATGTCCTCGGTGGTGCGCCACATGTTCGACACGTCGCCCCAGTTGCGCTGCGGCCCGGTCTTGGAGTGGATGCTGTTCGAGTTGATGCTCAGCACGATGGGTCGACCGGCCGCGGCCAGCCCGTCGCGCATCTTGGCGAAGGCCCGCACCTGGTCGTCGATGCTGCCGCTGGGCGAGCACCAGTCGTACTTCAGGTAGTCGACGCCCCAGGCGGCGAACTGCCGGGCGTCCTGGGCCTCGCGGCCCTGGGAGCCGGTGGCGCCGGGGTAGGAGTTGAAGTACTGGGCGCAGGTCTTGTCCAGCGGCGCCTGGTAGATGCCGAACTTCAGCCCCCGGGCGTGGATGTAGTCGCCGAGCGCCTTCATGCCGGAGGGGAACCGGGTCGGGTCACCCTGGAGGTTGCCGGCCGAGTCCCGGTTCGGGTTCATCCAGCAGTCGTCGACCACGACGTACTGGTAGCCGGCGTCCTTCATGCCGGAACTGACCATCGCGTCGGTCATCTGCCGGATCAGCGCCTCGCTGATGTTGCAGCCGAAGGTGTTCCAGCTGTTCCACCCCAGCGGCGGGGTGCGGGCCACCCCGTTGTCCAGGGCCAGCGCCGGGGAGGTCCGCAGCACCACCGCCGGGCCCGCCACCAGCAGCAGCCCGGCCGCCAGGGCGGTCAGCAGGCGACGCCTGCGGGTAGATGGTCTTCTCATGTTCTTCCGTCCGTTCCACTCGGGGATCATGTGTGCCGGCAGGGGGCGGGACGCGTCGTCGCCACCTCGGCCGGCCCGGGGGCGGACCGAGGCGGCGACGACACGTCCGGTGCCGGTCAGCTCGTGGTGCAGGTGAGGTTCGTCGGCGCGTTGTTGGTGCCGCTCACCGTGCCGATGAAGCCGAACGTGGTGGAGGCACCGGCGGCCAGCGCCCCGTTGTAGTCGACGTTCTTCACGGTCACGTTCGCGCCGCTCTGGGTGTGCGACCCGCCCCAGATCTGGCTGACGGTCTGTCCGTTGGGGAACGTCCAGGACACCGTCCAGCCCCGGATCGCGGTCGCGCCGGCGGTCACGGTGACCTCGGCCTGGAAGCCACCCGACCACGAGCCCGTCACCGCGTACGTCGCCCGTGCTCCCGAGGGTGCGGGCGAGCTGGTGGTCGGGACCGGGGTCGTCGGCGGTGGGGTCGTCGGCGGCGGGGTGGTCGGGACGGGGGTGGTCGGCGTGGGGGTCGGAGTCAGCGTCGGGGTCGGCGTCACGCCCGGCCGGGCCGCCCGGTAGGTGTGCCCGGCGCGGACGGTGAACTGGACGACGTCGGTCTCCGGGCGGGTGGTGGCCGGTGCGCTGCCGTCGGCGACATCGACGAGGGTGAAGCTGCCGGTGAACAGCCGCGACCGCACCCGCAGCGTGCCGTCGCGGTCGGCGCGGATACCGATCTCGTCGGGCTGCCCGCTGCTCCACGCCACCCCGACGGTGTAGCCGCCGCGCCCCCGCAGGCCGGCGACCTGGCCGGTGGGCCAGGCGCTGGGCAGCGCGGGCAGCACGTTCAGCTCACCGGTGTGGCTGTGCAGCAGCATCTCGGCGATGCCGGACGTGGCGCCGAAGTTGCCGTCGATCTGGAACGGCGGGTGCAGGTCGAACATGTTCGGGGCGAGCCGGTCGGTGCGCACCAGGTCCTTCAGCAGCTTGTGGGCGCGGGCGCCGTCCTCCAGCCGGGCCCAGAAATTGATCTTCCAGGCGAGGGACCAGCCGGTCCCGTCGTCGCCCCGCAACTCCAGGGTCTTGCGGGCGGCCTCGTACAGGGACGGGGTGCCCCGCTTGGTGATCTGGTTGCTGGGGTGCAGTCCGTACAGGTGCGAGACGTGCCGGTGGTTCCGCTCGGTCTCCACCCAGTCGGCCAGCCACTCCTGCACGTTGCCCCGCGAACCCACCCGGTTCGGGGGCAGCCGGTCCTTGGCGGTGCGTACCTGCGACCGGAAGGTGGTGTCCACGCCGAGGGTCTCGCTGGCGCGGGCGGCGGCGTCGAAGAGGTCCCGCAGGATCTGGTTGTCCATCGTCGGCCCGGCGCAGACGCTGGCGTTCGAGTGGTGCGGCAGCTCCGGTGAGTTCGACGGGTTCGTCACCAGGTAACCCAGCGTCGGGTGGGCGACCAGGGTGTCGAGGAAGAACTGCGCGGCGCCCTTGAGCGCCGGGTAGTTGGCCTGGAGGAAGCCCAGGTCACCGGTGAACAGGTAGTGGTCCCAGATCAGGGTGCCCAGCCACGCGCCACCGGTCTGCCACATGCCCCACAGCGCCCCGTCCACCACCGACGCGCCCCGCCAGGCGTCGGTGTTGTGGTGGGTGACCCAGCCACCCGCGCCGTACTGCGCCTGGGCGACCCGGGCACCGGTCACCGTCAGGTCCTTGACCATGTCGAAGACCGGCAGGAAACACTCGGCGAGGTTGGTGGTGTCGGCCGGCCAGTAGTTCATCGGCAGGTTCGCGTTGATCGTGTACTTCGAGTCCCAGGACGGCGTCAGCGAGTCGTTCCAGATGCCCTGCAGGTTCGCCGGCTGGGTGCCCGGCCGCGACGACGAGATGAGCAGGTACCGCCCGAACTGGAACAGCAGCGCGGCGAACTGCGGGTCGTTGCTGCTCGCGTGCTGGGCGATCCGTACGTCGGTCGTCTGGTCGGCCGCGGCCGTCCGACCCAGGTTGATGCTCACCCGGTTGAACAGCGCCTGGTAGTCGGCGAGGTGCCGGCTGCGCAGCTGCTCGATGGCGACGCCCTTGGCGGCGTTGAGCCGGGTGCGGGCGATGCCCTGGTAGTCGCCGTTGACGGTGCGGTAGTTGACGTAGCTGGAGCCGATCGAGATCAGGATGGTCACGCTGGTGGCCCCGGACACCCGCAGGGTGCCCCCGGAGCTGCTGACCGTGCCACCGGTCGCGGCGGCGTTGGCCAGGGCCAGGAACCGCACCGAGCCGGTGACCCCCTCCTGGCTGCCGGAGATGCCGTCCAGCCCGATGGTGGCGGAATCCGGGCTCGACACGGTGGTGCGCTGCGGGCTGTCGAAGGTGGCGGAGAACGTGATCGCGTTGGCCCGGTCGGCGGTCAACCGCACCACGATCACCTGGTCGGCTGCGCTGGCGAACACCTCCCGCTGGTGCCGTACCCCGTTGAGCAGGTAGGTCGTGGTGACCGTGGCGGTGGTCAGGTCGAGGGTCCGGACGTACTGGCTCGTCCCGCTGGCCGAGCCGAAGGCCAGCCGCAGGTTGCCCACGGTCTGGTAGGCGAGCTGGCCGCCCGGGTTGCCCATCATGGTCTGGTTGATCAGGTCCTGCGCCGAGGTCCACTGGTCGGCGAAGACCCGCCGCCGGATCTCGGCCAGGTTGGCCGCCCCCCGGGTGTTGGCCGAGTCGTACGGGCCGCCGGCCCAGACGGTGTCCTCGTTGAGCTGGAGCCGCTCGGTGTCGACGTTGCCGAACACCATCGCGCCGAGCCGTCCGTTGCCGATCGGCAGCGCGCGGAGCCAGTCGGTGCCGGCTCCCTCGTCGTACCACAGGGCCAGGTCGTTGGCGGCCAACACCTGGGGCGGTGCGACCGAGTCGGCGCGGGCGGTGGCGGTCCAGGCGACCGGGACCAGCGCGGCACCGGCCCCTGCCGCTCCTGCCTTGAGGACGTTCCTTCGGGTCACTTCAGACATGATCACTCCCAGCAGTGCGGATCAGGGACGGGTGCGGGTGGGGGGACGGGCGTCGCCGCCGGGCCGGGTGCTCAACCGTCACGCCCGGCCCGCCGTGGCCGGCGCATCGGTGCTGGCCGGACGTCGTGCCATGGCATGACTCCTGTCGGTGCTACGCAGTGGTGGTCCGACCGCAGGGCAGGGTGGGACGGCCGTCGTCGTGGTCCCGGGACGGGGACACGGCCGATCGCCAACCGGCCCGAGTCGGTGTTTCGATCAGCCGGCGACGGGATACGCCGCTGTGAGCGTTAACAGGTGCGGCCCCTCGCACCCTGACGTCGACATCCGCGAATGCCGTGACGGCGCGTCGAGCTCCCGGCGGCGCACCATCTCGCCTTATATGGACTCTCGTGGATTCGCGGGGTCCCGTCAAGATATGACGGCCATGTTGCGCGAATGTTCCTGCCGGGTGCCGGCGGTCCGGCCGGCCGGCCGTGTCCCGTCGCGCCGGGTGGGTGGACGCCCGGTGCCGTCGGGGGAGCTACCGACTCGGGCCCGGGGTGCGGGGTTTCTTGCCAGCTCAGGGCGCTGTCCTGGCGGGGTGCCGGTGGGTGCGCCGCCGGGGGTGGGGGTGTGCCGGCAGCCGGGGACCTTGAACCCCGGGCGGGTCTTCCGTAGCATTCGGGTCGCGAAATGTTATCGCAAACATTTCTGGACCGTGGCAGCGTCGCGGGCCCACAGGCACCGTCCACTGTGGTGAAATTCCCCTCAGGGAGGTGATGCCCGGTGTCCGCCGGACCGTCCTACCGCAATCCGGTCGTCCCCGGTTTCCACCCCGACCCGAGTGTCTGTCGGGTGGGCGAGGACTACTACCTGGTCTGCTCCAGCTTCGAGTACTTCCCCGGCGTACCCCTGCTGCACAGCCGTGACCTGGTCAACTGGCGGCAGATCGGCAACATCCTGGACCGGCCGGGCCAGTGCGAACTGCCCCCGGACGCCGAGGCGTCCCGGGGCATCTTCGCGCCGACCCTGCGCCACCACGACGGACGGTTCTGGCTGATCACCACCAACGTCAGCCTGGGGCGGCACCTCATCGTCACCGCGCCGCACCCCGACGGCCCCTGGTCCGACCCGGTCTATCTCGACCTGCCGCACGTCGACCCCTCGCTGGCCTGGGACGACGACGGCAACTGCTGGCTGACCACCTCCGGGGTGGACGCCTACCGGATCGACCCGGAGACGGGGGAGGTGCTGGAGGGCCCGATCGCGCTGTGGTCGGGCACCGGCGGCCAGTACCCCGAGGCGCCGCACCTCTACCGGATCGACGGCTGGTGGTACCTGCTGCTCTCCGAGGGTGGCACGCACACCGGCCACGCCGTCTCCGTCGCCCGCTCGCGCAGCCCGCGCGGCCCGTTCACCCCCGCGCCCACCAACCCGATCCTGACCCACCGCAGCAGTGACCGCCCGGTGCAGGCCACCGGGCACGCCGACCTGGTCCAGGCCGTCGACGGCAGCTGGTGGCTGGTCCTGCTGGGCATCCGGGCCAAGGGCCACTGGCCGCCCTACCACGTCCTCGGCCGCGAGACCTTCCTCGCCCCGGTGCGCTGGGTCGACGGCTGGCCGGTCGTCGACCCGGTCGAGGAGCTCACCGTGGCACCCGCCGGCAGCGCCCCGGCCGGTGCCGCCCCGCCCGACCCGGGCGACCACCACGACGACTTCGACGCGACCACCCTGGCACCGGAGTGGATCTCGCCCCGCCGCCGACCCGCCGACTCCTGGTCGCTGACCGCCCGGCCGGGCTGGCTCACCCTGCATGCCGAGGGCGCGACGCTAGACCTGGCCGGCGCGACGATCGTGGCGCTGCGGCAACGGCACCACGACTGCCGGGCCAGCGTCCGGGTGGACCCGGGCGACGGCACCGCCGGGCTCACCATCCGGATCGACGAGGCGCACCACTACGACCTGGAGGTAGGGGCCGGCACGGTCCGGGTCGTCGGCCGGGTCGGGCCGTTCCGGCAGGTGTTCGCCACCCGTGCCGTGCCGCCGGGCCCGCTCGTGCTGACGATCGCCACCCGCACCGACGACGTCTTCCCGCCGACCGTGACGTCCGCCGCCGAACTGGCGGCCGGAACCGCACCCCGGGGGGTACGCGCCGCCGGCTGCGACATGGTCACCTTCGAGGTGGCCGGCCCGACCGGCCCGACCGTGCTGGCCGAACTGGACGGGCGCTACCTGTCCACCGAGGTCGCCGCCGGCTTCACCGGCCGGGTCATCGGCATGTACGTCACGCAGGGCAGCGCCGCGTTCGACTGGTTCGCGTACCGGCCGGTGGCGGAGCGCGCCGGTGCCGGGCCCGTGGGCGCTACCGGGCCGTCGGTGGAGCCCGCACCGTAGACTTCGTCCCGTGATCGAGGAAGGTCGACGCCGTGGCTCGCGCAAGCCCCGGCGGGGCGACCTGCCCATCGCCACCATCGCCGAACTCGCCGGGGTGTCCCCGCCGACGGTGTCCAAGGTGCTCAACGGCCGCCGGGGGGTGGGCGAGCAGACCCGGCAGCGGGTGGAGGCGTTGCTACGCGACCACGGCTACCGCCGCCGACCGGCCGGTGGCGTGGCACCCTGCATCGAGGTGGTCTTCCACCAGATGCTCTCCTCGATCGCCATGCCGATCCTGCGCGGGGTCCAGGAGGTCGCCGGCCCCCGCGACCACACGGTCGGCTTCACCGACGTGCACCACCGCCTGCGGGCCGGGCAGCCCTGGGTGGAGTCGCTGCTGCTGCGCCAACCGGCCGCCGTGATCACGGTGTTCTCGCTTCTCACAGCCGAGGACGGGGCGCGGTTCAGCGCCGCCGGCATTCCGTTGGTGGCGGTCGATCCGATCGGCGACCTGTTTCCCGTCCCCGCCGTCGGGTCGAGCAACTGGAGCGGGGCGCTGTCCGCCACCCGGCATCTCCTGGATCTCGGCCACCGGCGGATCGGGGTGCTCAACGGTCCGGTCGGGGACCTGTCGGCGCGGGCCCGCCGGGACGGCTTCCGCGCCGCGTTGGACTACGCGGGTGTCCCATTCGACGAGCGCCTCGAACGCGGCGGGGTGTTCACCTTCGAGGAGGGCCGACGCCTCGCCGCCGAGCTGCTCGGCCGGCCGGAGCCGCCCACCGCCGTCGTCTGCGGCAACGACCTGCAGGCGTTGGGCGTCTATGCGGCGGCCCGGGAGGTCGGACTGCGGATTCCCGACGAGCTCAGCGTCGTGGGCTTCGACGACGTCGACGAGGCGGCCTGGCTGGCGCCGCCGCTGACCACGGTGCGGCAGCCGTTCGGGGAGATCGGGGCCACCGCCGCCCGGCTCGCGTTGACCCTGGCCGACGGCCACCCGCTCACCCAGGACCGCTACGAACTCGGCACCTCGCTCGTGGTGCGGGGCAGCACCGCCGTACCACGGTCCCGCTGACCCCGGGCGGGTCGCGGACCCGTGCGCCGTGCCGTCGGCAACAGGTGCCGTCGGTCCCGGGCGGTGGCGGCCCCGCCGGTCCGCCCAGCTCCTGTGCTGCCGGTCCGCCCTGTGCCTGTGCTGCCGGTCCGCCCAGTGCCTGTGCGGTCGGGGGTCGCCCTGTTCCTGTGCTGCCGGGGGTCGGCCGGTGCCCGTGCCGCCGGGGGTTGCCGGTTTGCCCGATTCGCCCGCCGGTGTCATCCGGTGGGGGGACATGGGTCGACGCGCCGCAGCTAAACTTGATTTGTTCCAGAACAGCGGGCTAGGGTCGTGCCATGACGGCCGACCTCGAGGCACAGTTGCGGGCGGCATCGCTGCGCGTGACCCGGCCCCGACTGGCCGTGCTCGCCGCGCTGCGCGACCACCCGCACGTCGACACCGACACGGTGATCGCGCTGGTCCGGGCCGACCTGCCCACGGTCTCCCACCAGGCGGTCTACGACGTGCTGCGGGCGCTCACCGACGCCGGCCTGGTGCGCCGCATCCAGCCGGGGCGGGCGACCGCCCGCTACGAGTCACGGGTGGGGGACAACCACCACCACGTCGTGTGCCGCTCCTGCGGTGCGATCGCCGACGTCGACTGCGCCGTCGGTCACGTTCCTTGCCTCACCGCCTCCGACGATCACGGTTTCGTGGTCGACGAGGCGGAGGTCGTCTACTGGGGCACCTGCCCCGACTGCGCGGCCGACCGCACCTCCCAGTGATCCACCAGTTCGGAAGGAAGCACATGAGCGACACCCAGGACAACGCTCCCGCCAGCGCGCAGGGCGTGGACCAGAAGGCGGCGGCCGGTTGCCCGGTCGCGCACGACTCGGTGACCGCGCACGGCAGCGAGAGCGAGAACCCGGCGATCGACTCGCCGACGCCGAAGACCGGTGGGCGTCCGCGTACCAACCGGGACTGGTGGCCCAACCAGCTCGACCTCTCGGTCCTGCACGCCCACTCGGCCAAGGGCAACCCGCTGGGGGAGGACTTCAGCTACGCCAGGGAGTTCGCCAAGCTCGACGTCGAGGCGCTCAAGCGGGACATCACCGAGGTGCTCACCACCTCGCAGGACTGGTGGCCGGCCGACTTCGGCCACTACGGCGGCCTGATGATCCGGATGAGCTGGCACGCCGCCGGCACGTACCGGATCGAGGACGGCCGTGGGGGTGCCGGTGACGGCGGGCAGCGGTTCGCGCCGCTGAACAGCTGGCCGGACAACGCCAACCTGGACAAGGCCCGCCGGCTGCTCTGGCCGGTCAAGCAGAAGTACGGCCAGCAGATCTCCTGGGCCGACCTGCTCGTGCTCGCCGGCAACGTGGCCCTGGAGTCGATGGGCTTCAAGACCTTCGGCTTCGGCTTCGGCCGGCAGGACGTCTGGGAGCCGGAGGAGATCTTCTGGGGTCCGGAGGACACCTGGCTCGGCGACGAGCGCTACGCCTCCGAAAGTGAGATGTCGGCCGGCGTCGGGGCGACCGAGATGGGCCTCATCTACGTCAACCCGGAGGGCCCCCGGGGCAACGCCGACCCGCTCGCGGCGGCGCACTTCATCCGGGAGACCTTCCGCCGGATGGCGATGAACGACGAGGAGACCGTCGCCCTCATCGCCGGCGGCCACACCTTCGGCAAGACCCACGGTGCCGGCATCGCCGACGACCACGTCGGCCCCGAGCCCGAGGGCGCCCCGCTGGAGGCGCAGGGCCTGGGCTGGCTGAGCACCCACGGCAGCGGCAAGGGCGGCGACACCATCACCAGCGGTCTGGAGGTCACCTGGACCGACCGGCCGACGCAGTGGAGCAACCGCTTCTTCGAGATCCTCTTCGGCTACGAGTGGGAGCTGACCACCAGCCCCGGCGGGGCCAAGCAGTGGGTCGCCAAGGACGCCGAGGCGATCATCCCGGACGCCCACGACCCGGCCAAGAAGCACAAGCCGACGATGCTCACCACCGACCTGTCGCTGCGCGTCGACCCGGCGTACGAGAAGATCTCGCGGCGCTTCCTGGAGCACCCGGACGAGTTCGCCCTGGCGTTCGCCAAGGCCTGGTACAAGCTGCTGCACCGCGACATGGGCCCGGTCAGCCGCTTCCTCGGCCCCTGGGTCGCCGAGCCCCAGCTCTGGCAGGACCCGCTGCCGGCCGTCGACCACGAGCTGGTGTCCGACGCCGACGTCGCCGGCCTCAAGGCGAAGGTGCTCGACTCCGGCCTGACCACCGCGCAGCTGGTCAGCACCGCCTGGGCCTCCGCCGCGAGCTTCCGGCACACCGACAAGCGCGGTGGCGCCAACGGCGCGCGGATCCGGCTCGAACCGCAGCGCAACTGGGAGGTCAACCAGCCCGAGCAGCTCGCGACGGTGCTGGGCACGCTGGAGGGGATCCAGCGGGAGTTCAACGCCGCCGGTGCGGCCAAGATCTCCCTCGCGGACCTGATCGTGCTGGCCGGCTCGGCGGCCGTGGAGCGGGCGGCCCGCGAGGCGGGTGTCGAGGTGACCGTGCCGTTCCGGGCCGGCCGCACCGACGCCAGCCAGGAGGAGACCGACGTCGAGTCCTTCACGGTGATGGAGCCGCGGGCCGACGGGTTCCGCAACTACCTGCGTCCGGGTGAGAAGACCCAGCCGGAGGTGCTGCTCGTCGACCGGGCGTACATGCTCAACCTGACCGCGCCGGAGATGACCGTCCTCGTCGGCGGTCTGCGGGCCCTCGGCAACAACGTCGGCGGCACGGCGCACGGCGTGCTCACCGACCGGCCGGGCGTGCTCACCAACGACTTCTTCGCCAACCTGCTCTCGCCGGGCACCCGGTGGCGGGCGTCGGAGTCCGACGAGCACGTCTACGAGATCCGGGACCTGGCCACCGACGAGGTGAAGTGGACCGCCACCGCGGTCGACCTCATCTTCGGGTCCAACTCCCAGCTGCGGGCCCTCGCCGAGGTCTACGCCAGCCAGGACGCGGGCACCAAGTTCGTGACCGACTTCGTGGCGGCCTGGACCAAGGTCATGGAGCTGGACCGGTTCGACCTGTCCTGACCCCAGGTTCCCTGAAGGGCCCCGGCCGATCGACGATCGGCCGGGGCCCGTTCCGGTTCGGGGGCGGGTGAACCCACTTCATATTGGACAAAAGCTGCCAAAGCGCCATATAGTCTCTTCCGTGTATTTCCTGGCAGCCCTGGTCAGCCCGTTGCTGCTCGTCGGTGGCGTCGCGCCGCCCGGCGTGGCACCCGTCGCCCGTGTGCAGGCGATGGCGCTGGTGGTCGGGCTGGACATCACCGTGCCCCCTACGGCCAGCCTCGGTGCGGGCCTGGCGGGGACCACCCTCAGTCGCTCGTTGGGCACCGTCACCGTGGCGGACACCCGGACGACCAACCCCAACACCTGGACGGCCACCGTGTCCGCCACGGCGTTCATCACCGGCGGGGGTGGCCCGGCCCAGACCATCGCCACCACCCAGGTCTCCTACTGGTCGGGCCCGGTGACCAAGCAGAACGGTGGGGGTACCAAGGTGCCTGGTCAGGCCACCGCAGCCCAGGCGGTGACGCTTACCGTGCCACGGATCGCGTTCAGCAAGACCACGGGCAACCAGCGAAACAGCGTGAGCTGGGCGCCCACCCTCCGCGTGGCGATCCCCGCCGGAGCGGTGACGGGCGTCTACTCCGGCACCATCACACACTCTGTCGCCTAATGGGTGATTTGACGCTAATGCAACCTATGGGCTTTTTGAGTGTTTAGCGTGGAGGCATGAAGAAGTCATTGCTCGCCCTGGCCGCCGGGGCGGCGGTGCTCGCCGTAGCGTCGCCCGCCGCCGCCGCCCCGTCGGGCGACACCATCGTCACCTTCACCGTGTCGACCGCCAACCTGGACATCGCCGTGCCCGCCTCGGTGAACCTGGGCGCGGCCTTCGCCGGCTCCACCATCACCGGCTCGCTCGGCAACGTCACGGTCACGGACAGCCGGGCGGCGCTCTCGGCGACCTGGACCGCGTCGGTCACCAGCACCTCGTTCACCACCGGTGCGGGCTCGGGTGAGGAGACCATCCTGCCCAACCTGGTGGAGTACTGGTCCGGGCCGGCGCTGTCCACCACGGGCACCGGCACCTTCGTGCCCGGTCAACCCACCGTGGCCGACGCGGTGACGCTCAACCTGCCCCGGACGGCCTTCTCCAAGACCTCCGGCAGCGGCAACAACTCGGCCACCTGGGACCCCAGCCTCCGGATCACCATTCCGCCCGCAGCCGTCGGCGGACTCTACTCGGGGGTGATCACCCATTCGGTGGCCTGACCGACTCCGTGTCGTGATCCTGGCCGTCACCGTCCTGGTGGCGGCCGGGACACCGGCGATTGCCGCGTCGCCGTCGCCGCAGCCGAGCCCGAGCTTCAGCGGGCCGGCCGCGGCGGTCGGCATCCGGCTGCTCGACGCCCCGGTGAACCGGCGCGACGACAGCCGCGCGCACAAGTACATCGTCGACCACGTCCACCCCGGGACGACCATCAGGCGGCGGATCGTGGTGGAGAACGTCTCGGAGGTCGAGCGGAAGATCGCCGTCTACGCCGCCGCCGCCGAGATCGACCGCACCGGCTTCGTCTTCGCACCCGACCGGACGCCCAACGAGCTGAGCAGCTGGATCACCGTCGACCGCGACGAGGTGGAGCTGGAGCCCGACGACGAGGCGGTGCTCACGGTGACCATCACGGTGCCGAAGAAGGCATCCGCCGGGGAACGGTACGCGGTCATCTGGGCCGAGGTGTCCACCACCGACGGCGCGAACGTCCGCAACATCGGTCGGGCCGGAATCCGGGTGTACCTGTCGGTCGGGCCGGGCGGCGAGCCGCCGTCGGGCTTCGAGGTGTCGGGGCTCACCGGCGACCGCGACGGCGACGGCGCACCGGTGGTGACCGCCGAGGTGCGCAACACCGGGCAGCGGGCGCTGGATCTCGCCGGCCAGCTACGCCTCACCGACGGCCCGGGTGGGCTGTCGGTCGGGCCGGTGCGCGCCGAGGCGGACACGCTCGCCCTCGGCGCCACCACCACCGTACGCGTGGTGCTGGACCCCCGACTGCCGGACGGCCCGTGGGCCGCCCGGCTCGACCTCGCCAGCGGGTGGACCAAGCGCACCGCGACCGGCACGGTCTCCTTCGGTGGGCCGACGGCCGCCGCCGCGACCAGCACGGACCGCTCCGGACTGGTGCTCACCGGCGGCTTCGTCGCGTCGGCCGTGGTCCTGCTCCTGTTCACCGGCTACGTGTTCCGCCGTCGAGGCCGGTCGCGGCAGGCGCTACCCGCCTGAGCGGATCGACAGTGAAAGTGCGCGCCACGTAATATTGCGTGGTGCGCACTTTCCTGTACGGTGGTCACATGAGCGGCCTCCGTGAGCGCAAGAAGATCGAGACCAGGGCGGCGCTGAGTTGGGCGGCCATCCGGCTGACCGTGGCCCGGGGCTTCGACAACGTGCTGGTGGAGGACATCGCCCAGGCCGTGGGCGTCTCCCCGCGAACGTTCAACAACTACTTCTCCAGCAAGGCCGAGGCGATCGCCTTCCGGCATCTCGACCGCAGTCGCCGGGTGGCCGAGGCGCTGCGCCAGCGGCCGGCCGGCGAACCACTCTGGGCGGCGCTGGTCGAGGCGACGCTGACCCGGTTCACCCCCGGCCCGGAGGTCGCCCAGTCGCCACCGGGCGCGCACGCCGAGTGGGTCGACGGGCTCGCGGTGATGCTCGCCGAGCCGGCGTTGCAGGCGGAGATGCTGCGCGCCAGCGCGATCGCCGAGGCCGACCTGGCCGCAGCCGTCGCCGAACGCACCGGCACCGACCTGGGACGCGACCTCTATCCCCATCTCGTCGCGGCCAGTGTGACCGCCGCCGTGAACGCGGCGATCCGGCACTACCTGCGTGCCGATCCGCCCGTTCCGATGGAGCGGTTGCTCCCCGACGCGCTGGCCCAACTCGCCGCCGGCCTGCCGGCGCCCACACCACGATGACCGCATCCCCTGCCCTGCCTCGGCCATGTCCCTGCCCCGGCCCGCTCTCCGCGTCACCGCTGACCGTGCATCCCTGACCATGCGCACGCCGGCCTGACCCACGCGCGCCGGCCCGACCGTACGCCGGCATCATCCGCGCACCGCGACGACCGCCCGCTCTGAACCGCAGCTCACCGCGTCCACCCCGAGGCCGTCGGGGTGTCCTGTCCTGCCCATGGTCCGCCGCCGTCCCGGCGAGCGGGGCCACCCTGCCCCCGAAAGGATCTTGCGATGATCGATGTCGTAATCGTCGGTGCCGGCCCGAACGGCCTCCTGCTCGCCATCGAACTGGCCCTGGCCGGCGTTCGGCCCGTCGTGTGTGAGCGGCTGTCGGCACCCACCACCGAGCAGCGTGCCAACGGACTGGTCGGACAGGTGGTTCGGATGCTCGACCGGCGCGGCCTGCACCACCGTCTGGTCGACGATCCGGCACCGCCACAGCCCGCGCCCGGGTTCGTCTTCGGGGCGCTGCCGCTGGACCTGCGGGCGGTGCCGGACAACCCACTGCACCTGATCGAGGTTCCGCAGGCCCACCTGGAACGGGTGCTCGCCGAGCGGGTCGCCGAACTGGGCGTGCAGGTCCGCCGGGGGCACGAGGTGACCGGGCTGACCCCGGGCGCGGACGACGTACAGGTCGCCTTCTCCGACGGCACGACCCTGCGCTGCCGCTACCTGGTCGGCGCGGACGGCGGACACAGCATCGTCCGCCGGCTGGCCGGGATCGGTTTCCCCGGGGTGTCGACGGACCGCACCGTCTCCCGTACCGCCCAGGTCAGCCTGCCGGCGGAGCTGATCGACGCGTCGACCGGCGGCCTCGCGATCCCCGGGTACGGCACCGTCGCGCCGTTCCGGCACACCCGTACCGAGCGGGGGCTGATCGCGTGGGCCCCCTTCACCGGGCGTCCGGCGGGCCTCAGCACGATCGAGTGGCCCGACGCGAGGCAGGTCGACGGGCCACTCACCCTCGCCGAGCTGCGGGCCAGTGTCGCCCGGGTGCTCGGGGTCGACGTGCCGATCGGTCCGCCGGCCGGCCCCGGGCCGCACCTGCTGCGTCGCCTGGTGGGCGGCAACACCCGGCTCGCCGAGCGGTACCGCGCCGGGCGGGTGCTGCTGCTCGGCGACGCCGCCCACGTCCACTCCGCGATCGGCGGGCCCGGACTCAACCTCGGCCTCCAGGACGCGGTGAACCTGGGCTGGAAGCTGGCCGGGCAGCTGCACGGCTGGGCCCCGGACGGGCTGCTGGACTCGTACGAGGCGGAGCGTCGCCCGGTGGCGCGTCGGGTGACCATGTCGACGCAGGCCCAGTCGGCGCTGATCGCCCCGGGCAGTGACGTCACCGCGCTGCGGGTGCTCCTCGGCGAGCTGCTCAGCCGGCCGGAGAACGCCGCCCACGTCGCCGCCCTCCTGGCCGGCGCGGACATCCGCTACGAGACGGGGACGCCGGGCGGGCCGCTGGTCGGGCGCTGGGCACCCGACCTGGTGTGGCACACCGACGCCGGCCCGGTACGGCTGGCCGGGCTGACCCGGACCGCCCGTGCGCTGCTGCTCGACCCCACCGGCGAGCTGGCCGAGGTGGCCGGGCCGTGGCGGGACCGGGTCGACGTGGTCACCGGGCGGTTCGCCCTGGACACCGCAGCGGCCGACGCGCCCGGCGACGGCACGTCGACCGCGCTGCTGCTGCGTCCGGACTGCTACGTGGCCTGGCAGTCCACCCGGGACGACGCGGACCGCGACGGGTTGCGGGCCGCGCTCACCCGCTGGTTCGGCCCGCCGCGCGCCGACCGGTCCTGAAGGCCGGGGTCGGCCGGCCCGGCGGGGAGGTGCCGGGCCGGCCGGTGCGTGGTGCGGCGTCAGTCCCGCTGGATGACCATGCCGGCGGCGACGGTGCGGTTGGTGGTCTCGTCGATGATGACGAAACCGCCTGTGGTGCGGTTGCGGTGGTAGTCGTCGGCCAGCAACGGCACGGTGGTCCGCAACCGGATCCGCCCGATCTCGTTGAGCGCGAGCGACGTGCTGCTCTCGTCCCGGTGCAGGGTGTTGATGTCGAGCCGGTAGTGCAGCTCGCGGACGATGGCGCGCGCCGTCCGGGTGGTGTGCTTGACGACGTACCGGCCGCCGACCTCCAACGGGCGGGTCTCGTCCATCCAGCAGACCATCGCCTCGATGTCCTGCGAGACGGTCGGGGTGTTGTTCGGCCGGCAGATCATGTCGCCCCGGGAGACGTCGATCTCGTCGTCGAGGCGGACGGTGACCGACATCGGCGGGAACGCCTCGTCGACGGGGCCGTCGGCGGTGTCGATGGCGGCGATCCGGCTGGTGAAGCCGGACGGCAGCACCATCACCTCGTCGCCGGGCTTGAGGACCCCGGAGGCGACCTGCCCGGCGTAGCCCCGGTAGTCGGTGACCGTGGTCGACTGGGGGCGGATCACGTACTGCACCGGGAACCGGACGTCGACCAGGTTGCGGTCCGAGGCGATGTGCACGTGCTCCAGGTGGTGCAGCAACGACGGGCCCTCGTACCACGGCATGGTGTCGGCGCGGGTGGCGATGTTGTCACCCTGCAACGCCGACACCGGAATCACCGCCAGGTCGGGCACGTCGAGTTTGGTCGCGAAGGCGGTGAACTCGTCGGCGATCTGCTCGAAGACCTCCTGGGAGTAGTCGACCAGGTCCATCTTGTTGACGCACAACACCAGGTGCGGCACCCGCAGCAGCGAACACAGGAACGCGTGCCGCCGCGACTGCTCCACCAGGCCCTTACGGGCGTCCACCAGGACGAGGGTGAGGTCGGCGGTGGACGCGCCGGTCACCATGTTGCGGGTGTACTGGGTGTGGCCGGGGGTGTCGGCGATGATGAACTTGCGCCGGGGCGTGGCGAAGTAGCGGTACGCCACGTCGATGGTGATGCCCTGTTCCCGTTCGGCCCGCAGGCCGTCGGTGAGCAACGCCAGGTTGGTGTACTCGTCGCCCCGGGCCGCGCTGACCGCCTCCACCGCCGCCAACTGGTCGGTGAACAACGACTTCGTGTCATACAGCAACCGACCGATCAGGGTCGACTTGCCGTCGTCCACACTGCCCGCCGTGGCGAACCGCAGCAGGTCCATCGGTCGGGCCTCGGCCGGGGAACCGGCCGGTGCCAGCATCTCGGTGCTCATCAGAAGTAGCCCTCCCGCTTGCGGTCCTCCATGGCGGCCTCGCTGACCCGGTCGTCGCCCCGGGTGGCGCCCCGCTCGGTGATCCGGGTCGACGCGACCTCGTCGATCACCTTCTCCACCGTGTCCGCGTCGGAGCGGACGGCGGCGGTGCACGACGCGTCGCCGACCGTGCGGTACCGCACCCGGGCGGTGAAGGGTTCCTCGCCGGCCCGGGGGGTGAAGAACTCGTTGACGGCGTAGAACATGCCGTCGCGTTCGATCACCTCACGGTCGTGCGCGTAGTAGATCGACGGCAACGGCACCCGCTCCCGCG
>NZ_JBFAQU010000035.1:0-59569 GCF_040678915.1 Micromonospora sp. NPDC049257 | reverse complement strand
ACGGAACAACGCCACCTCAACCGCGAACAACGCCGGCTGCGTCCACCCCGTCTGATCCAACACACCACCCGGGTCGGTGAACATCACCTCCCGCAAATCACCACCCAGCAACGACCCGAACGCCACACACACCTCATCCAGAGCCCGCGCGAACACCGGGAAAGCCGCCGCCAGCTCACGACCCATCCCCACCCGCTGCGCACCCTGACCGGTGAACAGGACGGCGGTGCGGCCGTGGTCGGCCCGACCGGTCAGGCCGGTGCCGGCGGCGAGGGCGTCGAGACCCGACACCAGTTCAGCCACGTCCGTGCCGACGGCCACGCCACGGCACTCCATCGCGGACCGGCCGGCACCGAGGGTGAACCCGACGTCCACCGGGCGTTCGTCAGTGAGGAAGCCGCGCAACCGGTCGGCCTGCGCGGCCAGTGCGTCCGTCGACCGCCCGGACAGTGGCCAGAGCAGCACCGGCGGCTCGGTGGCGACGGGCACGGCCGAGCCGGTGGCCGCGGTCGGGGTGGGGGGTTCAGCCGGGTCGGTGGGCTCGACCGGGGGTGCCTGTTCCAGCACCACGTGGGCGTTGGTGCCACTGAGGCCGAACGACGACACGGCCGCCCGTCGGGGTCGCCCGGTGTCCGGCCACTCGACGGCGTCGGTGAGCAGCCGTACGTCGCCGGCCGTCCAGTCGACGTGCGGGGTGGGCCGGTCGACGTGCAGGGTGCGGGGCAGTACGCCGTACCGCATCGCCAGCACCATCTTGATCACCCCGGCGACCCCGGCGGCGGCCTGGGTGTGGCCCAGGTTCGACTTCACCGAGCCCAGCCAGAGCGGCTGCTCCCGGTCCTGGCCGTAGGTGGCGAGGATCGCCTGCGCCTCGATCGGGTCACCGAGCCGGGTGCCGGTGCCGTGCGCCTCGACGGCGTCCACCTGGTCGGCGGTGAGCCGGGCGTTGGCCAACGCGTCGGCGATGACCCGGCGCTGCGACGGACCGTTGGGGGCGGTGAGACCGCTGCTGGCACCGTCCTGGTTGACCGCGGTGCCGCGGACCACGGCCAGCACCCGGTGCCCGTGCCGTTGGGCGTCGCTGAGCCGCTCGACCAGCAGCACCCCGACGCCCTCGGCCCAGCCGGTGCCGTCGGCGGCGGCGGCGAACGGCTTGCACCGGCCGTCGGCGGCCAGGCCCCGCTGGCGGCTGAAGTCGACGAACGTCTCAGGCGTGGCCATCACCGTCACGCCGCCGGCCAACGCCAGCGTGCACTCCTCGCGGCGCAGCGACTGGATCGCCAGGTGCAGCGCGACCAGTGACGAGGAGCAGGCGGTGTCGACGGTGATCGCCGGGCCTTCGAGGCCCAGCACGTAGGCGACCCGGCCGGAGAAGATGCTGCCGGTGTTGCCGTTGCCGATGAAACCCTCCAGCTCGGCGGGCACCACCGGCAGCCGGCTGGAATAGTCGTGGTACATCAGCCCGGCGAACACGCCGGTACGGCTGCCGCGCACCGAGGCGGGGGCGATACCGGCCGATTCGAACGCCTCCCAGGACGCCTCCAGCAGCAGCCGCTGCTGCGGGTCCATGGCGATCGCCTCACGCGGGGAAATGCCGAAGAACTCCGGATCGAAAAGGGCGGCGTCGGAAAGGAAACCGCCGGTCTTCGCGTACGTCTTACCGGCCTTGGAATCGTCGGGATCGTAGATGTCCTCGACGTTCCAGCCCCGGTCGTCGGGAAAGTCGGAGACCGCGTCGGTCCCGTCTGCCAGGAGCCGCCACAACGCGGCCGGGCCATCCACACCACCCGGGAAGCGGCAGCTCATACCGACGATCGCGATCGGGTCGTACTCCCGGCGCTCGGCCTGACGCAACTGCCGACGGGCCTCACGCAGATCCGTGGTGGCCCGCTTCAGGTACCCGAGAAGCTTCTCCTCGTTCTCCATCTACGTCTCCCGCCACTAGCCCCAGCCGGGCAGACCCGGGTCAATATCGACTCACGGGTCAGCGCGGCGGCAATTGTCGAAACAGAGAGCTTCTTCGGGGATTGTTGGTTGTTCGCGATGACCCTACGGCGGCCCGGCGCACCACTAACCCCCTACCGCCCCCAGAGCGCCCCCTAGCCCGCGACGCTCCGACCTCGACCGTGGGTCACCGTCGGCCGGGCCACCCGCGCGGCGGCTGGGGTTGCGGGCCGGGCGACTCCGACCGCGGGCATCGTGGCGGAACGACGGATGGCCCCCCAGCACACGCTGAGGGGCCATCCGTCGCGGGGCTACCGCCGGGCTGCGGTCAGAAGCGGGACCATTTCTGGCTACTCACGCCGAGGCAGTCCCACAGGTGCAGTTTGCCGCCGTTGTTGGGGTTCTGGTCGCGGACGTCGACGCACCGGTTGGCGCTGAGGTTGACCAGGTCCCCGGCGCCGTTGAGGGTGAACCGTTGGGCCGGGTTGCCGTTGCAGGTGACCAGGTTGACCTCAGTGCCGTTGGCGGTGCCGGCCCAGGCGGGGTCCATGCACTTGCCCATCGCGCGTACGGTGCCGTCGGTGGCGAAGGTCCAGGCCTGCGCGGCGGTGGTGTTGCAGTCCCAGATCTGGAGTTTCGCGCCGTCGACCGGGTTGGCGCTCGGGATGTCGACGCATCGGCCGCTCTGCGCGCCCCGCAGCCGGGTGGTGCCGGGCTGCGGGTTGCCGCCGCCGGGGACGTAGCTGGAGACCCGCACGTAGTCCACGAGCATCTGCTGGGGGAACTGGGTGGAGCCGTCGGGGTAGCCGGGCCAGTTGCCGCCCACCGCCACGTTGAGGATCATGAAGAACGGGTGGTCGTAGACCCAGCGGTTGCCGCCGAGCCGGGACGGGTCGACGCGGTGGTACTCGACGCCGTCGAGGTACCAGACGATGAGGTTCGGCTCCCAGTCCACCCGGTAGGTGTGGAAGGTGTCGGCGAGGGGCTGGCCGATGGTACGGCTGCCGGTGATGCCGCCTCCGCCGGAGTAGCCGGGGCCGTGCACGGTGCCGTAGACGGTGTTCGGCTCCCGGCCGATGTTCTCCATGATGTCGATCTCACCGGCGGCGGGCCAGCCGGCGCTGCCCATGTCGTTGCCGAGCATCCAGAACGCCGGCCAGATGCCCTGCCCGCGCGGGATCTTGATGCGGGCCTCGAACCGGCCGTACGCCTGGTTGAAGGTGGCGGCGGTGAGCAGCCGGGCCGAGGTGTACTCGCACCGGCCATAGTGGCACTGGTAGTTGGCCGGGTTCTCCTTGCGGGCGGTGATCACCAGGTTGCCCTGTCCGTCGTGGACGGCGTTGCTGGTGCTGTTGGTGTAGTACTGCCGCTCGTTGTTGCCCCAGCCACCGCCGCCGATGTCGAAGCGCCACCTGTTCTGGTCGACGGGGGTGCCGGCGGCGGCGTTGAACTCGTCCTGCCAGCTGATGCCGCCGATGGCGGCCGAGGCGGGCTCGGCCTGGGCCGGCAGGACGAGGGCGGCGGCAAGGGTGACCAGGGCGACCGCCGCGCGGGTGAGGGGTCGGGTTGCGAGCACGGGAGGCTCCTCGGGGACGACATCGGGGGCGGGTGGGTTGCGCGCACCGGGGGAGAGCGCTCTCCACGAAGGATGTCGATATGCCGCGCTTCTGTCAAGAATGTTGCCAATTAACTCGGGTGACCACGGGCAGCTCAGGACACCTTCGTAACGAGAATTTCACTCTCAGTAATCAGCGTTTCCGCGCGGTGGGAACGTCGGGGGGCCGACCCGAAGGGGCCCTCAGCCGGGCGCGGATGACTTTCGACCGGGCCCGGGAAACTCCACCGGGGGCCGGATGCGGGCGGGACGCGGTGCGGACCGCCCGCCGCCCGGCCCGGCCGATCAGTGATGCAGCCCGCGCCAGGAGGGGTTGCTGCCGCGCCAGGCGTCGGCGAGGATTACCGCCGCCGCCCGGCTCGGGCACTGCTGCACGCGGGAGCGACCCGACGCCCCGCCGATCTGCGCCTGGACCTCCCAGGCCTCCCCGTCGGTACGGATGTACACGTCCCGCCGCCCGCGCGGGCTCGGGTCACCGTTCCACCAGTGCTCCTCGACCATCATTTGCCGACCGTATAGCAAATCGGCCTCAGGACGTGAGTCACGAATTCGTCGAGATCCCTCACGGACCCGGCCCCGGTCACCCCTGCCGGGGAGTGAGCAGGTAGTCGTCGGCCTCCGCGCTCCAGGCCAACGCGACCTCGCCGGCGGTGGCGGCGGCCTTGCAGAACTGGAGGAAACTGCGGTAGCCGAGCTTCTTCTCACTGAACTCGGGGCGGGCCCGGCGGAGCTGGTTCTTGAGGCCGGAGAGCGCCACCGGGCCGCCGGACCCGGCCAGCTCCGCCACCACGCTGCGGAGCAACGCGAAGGCCACCTCCTGGTCGCCGTGCTCGGGCAGGGACACCTCGGGGTCGCCCTTGGCCGGCCCCTCCGCCAACTCGACGACGTTGTGCCCGGCGAGGTGACGCAGCAGCTCGCCGAAGGTGCGGAACCCGTAGTCGGACTCGCTGAAGGTCGGGTCCTTGCGCAGCAGGGTGCGCTTGAGCCGGGAGGCGGTCACCTCGCCGTCGGAACTGCCCTGGAGGCCGGCCACGGTCTGCGCGACCAGCACGGCGAGCGCGTCCGCGTCGCGGACCGGCTCCTCGGCGGCCGGCGGGCGTTCCGGCTCGGCCTGCTCCTGCTCCACCGTCTCGACCTGCTGCGGCTCCGCCGCACGGGCCGGCCGGCCCCGCCGGGCCCGGACGGGCAGGACGTCGACGCCCTCCAGCCGGTCGTAGTAGAGGAACTCGTCGCAGGCGGGCGGGAGCAGCGCCGAGGTGGACTTCTCCACCCCGACCCCGATGACCCGTTTGTTGAGTTCGCGAAGTTTGTGCACCAGCGGGGTGAAATCACTGTCCCCCGTGCAGATCACGAAGGTGGAGATGTAGCCGCGCTCGAAGGCCAGCTCCACCGCGTCGACCGCCATCTTGATGTCGGCGGCGTTCTTGCGGGACGCACCCATCCGCTGGGGGATCTCGATCAGCTCGACGTGCGAGCGGGTGAGCATCCGACGGTCCTCGTCGAAGTACGACCAGTCGGCGTACGCCCGCCGCACCACCACCCGACCCCGCTCCGCCAGGGCGTCGGCGATCGGGCGGAAGTCGAAGGCCCGCCCGCCATGGTGGTCCCGCGCGCCCAGCGCGAGGTTCTCGTAGTCGAGAAACAGCGCGATCCGATCCTCTTGATCCACGCCACCACCCTAATCCCGCCCCCTCCCCCCACCACGCCCGCCACGTCGCAGCACCCCGCCAACTCCCGGTGATCAAGAGGAAAACGTCACCCGACGAGCGGTTCCTGACGCATTCCTCTTGATCACCGGGACGCTCCGGGCGGGGCGGGGGGCTCCGGGCGGGGCCGGAGGCCCCCGGGGGGAGGGGGAGGGAGGGGGTTAGGGGGTTCGGTTTTCGGCTAGGGCCTTGATGCCGTCGAGGACGGACTCGATGTGGGAGCGGAGTTGGCCGAGGCGGGACTCGACGATCTGCTCCTCGTGCTCGGGGGCCTGGTCGATCACCAGGCTGAGGCCGGACCGGCCCGGACCGACCTGGGCGGTCTGCCGCAGCCGGGTGCCGGCGCCCTCCGGTTCCAGCTCGAAACGCCAGGTGGCCGCCGGGGACGACACGTCGGCCCGGCCGGCGCCGTCCGGGCCGGCGAACGCGCCGTCCACGTCCGTGACGACCCACCCGAAGACCCGCTCCTGGTCCAGCTCGGTGACGTACGACGCGGTCCGCCACTCACCGATGCGTGGATGGCTGTTGTAGCCGAGGAAGCTGGCCCCCTTGGCCAGGCCGTTGGTGTCGTCGAGCCACTCCACCCGCTGCAACTCCGGGCTCAGCCGGGCCGGCAGGTGGATGTCGGTCACCAGTTCCCAGACCCGGGACGGAATCGCCTCGACGTAGACCTCGTAGGTCACGCCCGGTCCATCGGCATAACGCAAAACGGCCACCTTCACGATCGAAGATCCGGCTCGCCGGATCACCCCACAGTCCGATCGACGATAATGCATGTGAGCAAGGGGTGGCAGGGGTGGCCGACGCTCAGGCGGTCACCGGCGGCAGCGGGCGGCCCCGCTCCGGTCGAGCGGGGCCGCCCCGGCGTCACCGGTCGACACCGGCTGCCGGCGGGGTGGCCATCTTGTGGTTCTGCCCCGGGACCCGGAAGTGGTGGAAGCTGACGGTGGCGCTGACCTCCAGCGCCTGCACCCAGTGCCACCAGCCCACCGGCACGAACAACAGCTGCCCCGGTTCCAGCACCACGTCGAGCACCGTCGCCTCGGCGAACCGGGGATGCCGGGTGAGGTCCGGGTCCGCCGCGTCGACCGCGCTGAACGTGCCGCCGCGCGGATAGACCAGGTGCCGCTCGTACGACGGGACCAGCCGGACGTGCTTGCGGCCGAGCACCTGGCCGAGCAGCACCGAACTGTTGTCCACGTGCAGCGGGGTCACCGTGCCGGCCGGCCCGAGCAGCAGGTGCCCGAGCCCGGACGGGTCCACGATCCCCTCCGGCGCCCGGATGTCGGCGGCGAGCGGGCGCAGCGCCCCGGACCAGTTCTCGTTGCGCGGCACCATGTAGTAGTCGTTGGTGCGCCGGCCCGAGCCGAGCAGCGCCAGGTAGTCGCGGAACGGCATGCTGGTGCGGTGCCGGTCGTACTGCCAGGCGTGGTCGGGGTTGGCCTCCCGCCCGGTCATCACCTCGACCACGGCGTCGCCGCAGGCCGCCGCCAGGCCGGAAAGCGTCCAGCCGAGGGCGGGCCAGTCGGCCATCAGGCCATCGAGCACGACCGGCCGGTTGCCGAAGTAGTAGCGGGAGAAGAACTCGGCGGGGTCGAGGTCCGCACGCCGTTCCAGGGTCCGACCTCCGTCGCTGTCGCGCAGCGTCCGGTACGTGTCGAGCACCGACTCCAGCCAGTCGTAGCGCAGCGCGAGCCGGCGGCACACCGCGAGGTACGGGTGGTCGGCCAGGTCCCGCAGCTCGGCGTCGACGGCTTCGGGGTCGGCGGACCCGGCGACGGCGGCGGCCCGCACCTGCGGCACCGACGCGCCCATGGCGAGGTTCTCGACGAGCCACTCCCGCCAGGCGGGGTCGAGTCGGGGCGGGACGAGCGTGGTCATGCCCCGGCCGCCGGGACGAGGGTGAGCCGGGGCGGGCGGACCGCCTCCTGGCAGGTCGGGTACGAGTTCTTCACGTGGGCGGGGATGTGGTCCGGCGGCGGGGTGAGCTGCAGTTCGCGGGCGTACTCCTGGCAGTTGACGTAGGAGTTCTTGACGTGGGCGGGGATGTGGTCCGGTGGCGGGGTGAGCCGCGCCTCGCGGGCGTACTCCTCGCAGTTGACGTAGGAACCCTTGACGTGGGCGGGGAAGTGGTCCGGAACGTTGGTCATGGGCCCAGTCAACGGGCCGCCACGTCCCGGCCACCAGGGACCGCCGTCCCGGTCGCCCGGGACGTTCCCGCAGGTCATGGGTAGACTCCGGCCGGAAACGATCATCGGAAGGGCCCATGACGAAAAGCTACGAGCTGCCGCTGCTGGTGTTGACCGCGGCGACCGGGGCGGTCGACGGCGTGAGCTACCTCGCGCTGGACCGGGTCTTCACCGGCAACATGACCGGCAACGTGCTCTTCATCGGTTTCGGGCTGGCCGGGGTGTCCGGCCTGCCGGTGCTCAACAACCTGGTGGCGCTGCTGGCGTTCATGCTCGGCGCGGTGCTCGCCGCCCGGTTGACCCGGCGCTCGTCGGGGCCGGCGGCGCTGCCCGCCGCCGGGCTGGCCATCCTGGTCGGCGGCAGTGTGCTGACCCTCGCCCTGGCCGGGCTCTGGCTCGCCACCGGCCCACCGACGCACGGGGTGATGCTGACCGTCACCGGGCTGCTCGCCCTGGTGCTCGGCGCGCAGGCCGCAGCGGTCAAGCACATCGGTATCCGGGACCTCTCCACGGTCGTGGTGACCATGACCATGGTGAACCTCTCCACCGACAGCCGGGCCGCCGGCGGTCCGGGTACGGCCTGGCTGCGCCGGTTCGGGGCGATCACCACGATGGGGCTGGGCGCGTTCGTCTCCGCGGTGCTGACGTTGCGGGTGAACGGGGCGGTGGCGCTGGTCGTGGCCGGGGCGTTGTTGACCGTCGGCACGGCGCTGATCGCGGTGATCCGCCGCCGCGAGGTGGCCGCGACGGCGACTGTCGACGCCTGACCCCCGCGACCTGCGGCGGGTGCCGCGCCACCACCGGCACGGGCGGGGAGGACCAAAAACTTTTGTGGGGTTCCTACAACGGTCACCGCTCAGGGTTCGGTGATTACGACATGGCGCTACCGGCCGGCAGCCGGAAGGGTGATCGCTGTCGGGGGTCGATGCCTTGCGGCGCGTACTCGTGGATCTACCGGAGGAGTCGGTCGGGTGTTCAGCCGTGTCGCCATCGTCAACCGGGGTGAGGCCGCGATGCGCCTCATTCACGCGGTCCGAGAGCTGGCCGCGCAGACCGACACGCGGATCGAAACCGTGGCCCTCTATACCGACGTCGACCGTACCGCGACATTCGTCCGCGAGGCCGACGTCGCCTACGACCTCGGTCCCGCCTCCGCCCGGCCGTACCTCGACCTCAAGAAGCTGGAGCACGCCCTGGTCGAGACCGGGGCCGACGCCGCCTGGGTCGGGTGGGGTTTCGTCGCCGAGGACCCGGCCTTCGCGGAGCTGTGCGAGAAGATCGGGGTGACCTTCGTCGGGCCGAGCCCGGACGCGATGCGCAAGCTCGGCGACAAGATCGGCGCGAAGCTGATCGCCGAGGAGGTCGGCGTGCCGGTCGCGCCGTGGAGCCGGGGCGCGGTGGAGACCCTGGAGGCGGCGATCACCGCCGCCGCCGAGATCGGCTACCCGCTGATGCTCAAGGCGACCGCCGGTGGTGGCGGGCGGGGCATCCGCGTCGTCACCAGCGACGCCGAGCTGGCCGACGCCTACCAGCGCACCAGCCAGGAGGCGGCCCGCGCCTTCGGCAGCGGCATCGTGTTCCTGGAGCGCCTGGTCACCGGCGCCCGGCACGTCGAGGTCCAGGTGATCGCGGACGGTCAGGGCACCGCCTGGGCGCTCGGCGTACGCGACTGCTCGGTGCAGCGGCGCAACCAGAAGGTCATCGAGGAGTCCGCCTCCCCGGTGCTCAGCCCGGAGCAGGCCGTCGAGCTCAAGACGTCAGCCGAACGGCTGGCCGTCGCGGTCGGCTACCGGGGCGCGGCGACCGTCGAGTTCCTCTACCACCCGGGTGACCGGTTGTTCGCCTTCCTGGAGGTCAACACCCGGCTCCAGGTGGAGCACCCGATCACCGAGCTGACCACCGGTTTCGACCTGGTCAAGGCGCAGCTGCACGTCGCGGCGGGCGGCCGGCTCGACGGGGTGCCGCCGCTGGAGCGCGGGCACGCCATCGAGGCCCGGCTCAACGCCGAGGACCCGGACCGCGACTTCGCGCCCGCCCCCGGCCGGATCGCCCGGCTGGACCTGCCCGCCGGGCCCGGCATCCGGGTGGACACCGGGGTCAGCGAGGGCGACACCATCCCGGCCGACTTCGACTCGATGATCGCGAAGATCATCGCCTACGGGCGGGACCGCGACGAGGCGCTCGGCCGGCTGCGGCGGGCGATGGCCAACACCACCGTGATCATCGAGGGCGGCGCGACCAACAAGAGCTTCGTGCTCGACCTGCTCGACCAGCCCGAGGTGATCGACGCCAGCGCCGACACCGGCTGGATCGACCGGGTACGCGCCGAGGGCCGGCTCGTCTCGCACCGGCACTCCGCCGTCGCGCTCGCCGCCGCCGCGATCGAGGCGTACGAGGAGCAGGAACGCGCCGAGCAGCAGCGGCTGCTGTCGACGGCGTTCGGCGGGCGTCCCCAGGTGCAGCACGTCAGCGGCCGGCCGTTGGACCTCAAACTGCGCGGCGTGGGCTACCGGATGCGGGTGGCCCGGGTCGGCGCGCACCGGTTCCGGGTCGGTATCGAGGCCGGTGGCGACGTGCACACCGCCGACGTCGAGCTGGACCGGTTCGACCGGCACACCGGGCAGATCGCCGTCAACGGTGCCCGGTACCGGCTGCTCACCGGCACCCACGGCGCGATCCACCTGGTCGAGGTCGACGGCGTGACCCACCGGGTCGGCCGCGACGAGGGCGGCGTGGTCCGCTCCCCGATGCCGGCGCTGGTCGTCGCGACGCCGGTGGAGGTGGGTGCCGAGGTCGAGGCGGGCGCACCGGTGCTGGTGCTGGAGGCGATGAAGATGGAGACGGTGCTGCGGGCACCGTTCCGGGCCCGGCTCAGGGAGTGCGGCGTCTCCGTCGGCAGCCAGGTGGAGGCCGGCGCGGCGCTGCTGCGGCTGGAGCCCCTCGCCGACGACTCCGACGACACCCCGGACGCCCCCACCGCCGCTCCCGTCGCCCTGGACCTTCCCGTCGCGCCCGACCAGGCCCCGGCGGTCGAGCGGTCCCGGCGCGGCCAGGAGGACCTCCGTGGTCTGCTGCTGGGTTTCGACGTGGACCCGCACGACGACGGCCGGGTGCTCGACGAGTACCTCGCCGCACGGCGGGCCGCCATCGAGGACGGCCACCGTCCGCTGGCCGAGGAGATCGACCTCGTCGACGTCTTCGCCGACCTCGCCGAGCTGACCCGCAACCGGCTGACCGGTGAGGACGTCAGCGGGGACAACCACGTCCCCAGCGCCCGCGAGTATTTCCACACCTACCTGCAGAGCCTCGACGTCGAGCGGGCCGGGCTGCCGGCGCCCTTCCAGGCCAAGCTGGCCAAGGCCCTCGGCCACTACGGCGTCACCGAGCTGGACCGCTCCCCCGCTCTCGAAGCCGCCGTGTTCCGCATCTTCCTGGCCCAGCAGCGGGCCTCCGCCGACGCCACGGTCGTCGCGACGCTGCTGCGCTCCTGGCTGCGCGAGCCCCCGCCGGACGCGGTGCTGCGTGAGCCCGCCGGTCTCGCGTTGGAGCGGCTGGTGGCGGCGACGCAGGTGCGTTTCCCGGTCGTCGCCGACCTGGCGCGCGGCGTGGTGTTCGCCTGGTTCGCCCAGCCGCTGCTGCTGCGCAACCGCGCCCGGCTGTACGCCTCGGTCCGCCGCCACCTGCGGCACCTGGACGCGCACCCGGACGCAGCGGACCGAGCCGAGCGGGTCGCGGAGATGGTCCGCAGCACCGAACCCCTGGTCCGGGTGCTCGGCCAGCGGCTCGTCCGGGACCACCTCGACAACGCGGTGATGCTGGAGGTGCTGACCCGGCGGTACTACGGCAACAAGGGTCTCGCCGACGTCCGCACCCGCCAGGTCGCCGACTGCACGTTCGTGGTGGCCGAGCGGGCCGACTCCAGCCTGCTCTCCGCCGCCGTACGCTTCGACGCGTTGGGCGACGCGCTGCGCGGGCTCGCCGAGCTGGCCGGGGACGGCTCCGCCGTCGACGCCGACATCTACCTCGGCTGGGAGAACCAGCCGGAGGACTTCGACGCGATGGCCGCCGCGCTGCTGGAGGTCGTCAACGCGCACCCGCTGCCGGCCCAGGTCCGTCGGCTCACCACCACCGTCGCCGGGCGTGGCGGCGCGGTGATGCACCACCACTTCACGTTCCGCCCGTCGAGCACGGGGATGAGCGAGGAGCGGCTGATCCGGGGCCTGCACCCGTACATCGCGCAGCGGATGCAGTTGGAGCGGCTGCGCAAGTTCGACCTGACCCGGCTGCCGTCGTCGGACGAGGAGGTCTACCTCTTCCAGGCCGTCGCCCGGGAGAACCCGTCCGACGAGCGGCTCGTCGCGTTCGCCCAGGTGCGTGACCTGACGGCGCTGCGCGAGCACGACGGTCGGCTGGTCGCCCTGCCCACGGCCGAGGACATCGTCGCCACCTGCCTGGACTCGATCCGTCGGGCGCAGACCCGCCGCCCGTCCAAGACCCGCTTCAACACCAACCGGATCGTCATCTACGTCTGGCCGCCGAGCGACCTGACCCGTGAGGAGATGGAGATGATCGCCGGGCGGGTCCGCCCGACGACCGTCGGCGCGGGGCTGGAGGAGATCCTGTTCATCGCGCGCCAGCGCGACCGCCGCACCGGTGAGCTGACCAAGATCGCGGTACGGATCTCGTTCGACGCCACCGGTGGGGCCGAGCTGAGCATGGGTGAGCCGCCGGCCGACCCGGTCGAGCCGCTCGACGACTACCGGCTGAAGGTGCTGCGGGCCAGCAGCCGCAACACGGTCTACCCGTACGAGTTGACCGGGATGCTCGGCCAGTTCGTCGAGCACGACCTCGACGACGAGCACGCGCTGGCGCCGGTGGACCGGCCCCGGGGGCGCAACACGGCGGCGATCGTCGCGGGGGTGGTCACCACGCCGACCCCGCGGCACCCGCAGGGCGTCACCCGGGTGGTGCTGCTGGGCGACCCGACCAAGTCGCTCGGCGCGCTCTCCGAGGCCGAGTGCCGGCGGGTGATCGCCGCCCTGGATCTGGCGGAGCGGCTCCAGGTGCCGCTGGAGTGGTACGCCCTGTCGGCCGGTGCCCGGATCTCGATGACGTCGGGCACCGAGAACATGGACTGGGTGGCGGCGGCGCTCAAGCGGATCGTCGAGTTCACCCAGGACGGCGGCGAGATCAACATCGTGGTCGCGGGGATCAACGTGGGCGCCCAGCCGTACTGGAACGCCGAGGCGACGATGCTCATGCACACCCGGGGCATCCTGGTGATGACGCCGGAGGCCGCGATGGTGCTCACCGGCAAGCAGTCGCTGGACTTCTCCGGTGGGGTCTCCGCCGAGGACAACTTCGGCATCGGCGGCTACGACCGGGTGATGGGCCCCAACGGGCAGGCGCAGTACTGGGCGCCCAACCTGACGGCGGCCCGGGACGTGCTGATGTCGTACTACGACCACACGTACGTCGCGCCCGGGGAGGACGCCCCGCGTCGGGCGACCACCGCCGACCCGGCCGACCGGGACGTCTCCGCCTTCCCGCACACCGTGGCGGGCAGCGACTTCACCACCGTCGGCGAGATCTTCTCCGCCACGGCGAACCCGGACCGCAAGAAGCCGTTCGACATCCGTACGGTGATGCGGGCGCTGTCCGACCAGGACCACCCGGTGCTGGAGCGGTGGGCGGGCATGGCCGACGCGGAGACCGCGGTGGTGCAGGACGTCCACCTCGGTGGCATCCCGGTCTGCCTGCTCGGCATCGAGTCGCGGTCGGTGCCCCGCCGGGGCTTCCCGCCCACCGACGGCCCGGACACCTACACCGCGGGCACCCTGTTCCCGCGCTCGTCCAAGAAGGCCGCGCGGGCGATCAACGCGGCCAGCGGCAACCGGCCGCTGGTGGTGCTGGCGAACCTGTCGGGCTTCGACGGCTCACCCGAGTCGATGCGCAAACTGCAACTGGAGTACGGGGCCGAGATCGGCCGGGCGATCGTCAACTTCCGCGGTCCGATCGTGTTCTGCGTGATCTCCCGCTATCACGGCGGGGCGTTCGTGGTCTTCTCCAAGGCGCTGAACCCGAACATGACGGTGCTGGCACTGGAGGGCTCGTTCGCCTCGGTGCTCGGCGGCGCCCCGGCGGCGGCGGTGGTGTTCTCCGGCGACGTCAACGCCCGTACCGCTGCCGACCTGCGGGTGCGCGACCTGGAGGCGCGGGTCGCGGCGGCCACCGGCACCGAGCGGGCGGCGCTGACCGCGGAACTCGACGAGACCCGCGCGGCGGTCCGCGCGGAGAAGCTCGGCGAGGTGGCGGCGGAGTTCGACCGGGTGCACAACATCCAGCGGGCGGTGGAGGTCGGCTCGGTCGACGCGGTGATCCGGGCCGCCGAACTGCGCCCCCGCATCATCGAGGCGATCGAGTCCCGACTGCGGTGACGCCGACCGGCGGGGTCCGGTGGGCCCCGCCGGTCGGCTGACCGGTCGGCCGAGCCGGCGGTGTGGCGGTCGCTGACCGACCCGCCCGGGTGACGTCGTCAGGTCCGGTATGGCGGTCGCTGGTCGATCCGGCGGGGTGACGTCGCCAGTCCGGGGTGGCGGTCGCTGGTCGACCCGGCGGTGGCGGTCGCCGGTCCGGGCGGGCCTACCGACGGGCCGCAGCTGCGGCCCGAACTGCCGGAGCCGACCGGCCTGGGAGTGGTTGTCGTGGACAGCGTTATGCCGCAGCGTCATGAATATGACGCTGCGGCATAACGCTGTCTGCGCATCCTGACGTCGGGACGGGACGGGGACGCCGCCGCAGTGAGGAGCGGCAGGCAGCAGAGCAGCCGGCCGCCGGGGACACCTGGCGGCGGAGGCAGCGCCCGGACCGGACGCCGAGCGCCGGCACCCAGACAGCCCGTCGGGACCGGTCGGAGCGCAGCCCGGCAGGCCGACCCGAGCGCAGCCGGCCGACGAGCGACCGGTGCGCAGGCGTCAACGCGTGGCGGGTGCCCCGGCGTCGGCCAGCAGCCGCTGGCGCATCAGGAACTTGCGGACCTTGCCCGTCGGGCCCATCACCACACCGTCGTCGGGCACGGTGACCACCCGCCGCAGCGTCCCGCCGACCACGGGGCCGAGCGCGGTGCGGACCTGGTCGGCGCGGTCGAGCGCCGGATCGGCGTCGTCGGCGAGCAGGAGCAGCACCTCGGTGACGATGCGGTCGTCGTCCTCCCGGACCGCGATGACAGTGCAGTCGCGCACGTCCGGGCAGTGCTTCAGGACGCGCTCCTCGGACAGCGCCGTGTAAAGCCAGTTGCCGTCGCCCAGGTCGACGGCGTCGCTGGCCCGGTCGACGTGGTGGTAGTTGCCCTCCGGGTCGCGGTACATCAGGTCACCGGTCAGGTAGTAGCCGTTGAGCCGGGTACGGAAGGTGTTGACCGAGTCGTTCCAGTACCCGATCGCCAGCGTCGGCGACTTGAGCCCGACGTGGCCCACCTCCCCCTCGGCGACCTCCTCGCCCGTCACCACGTCGAGCAGGGCGATCTGCGCGAACGGGTACGGCTTGCCGACGCAACGGTCGTAGCGGTCACTGCCGAGGCGGTGGCTGATCCGGAACGCGCCGTGGCCCATCTCGGTGGAGCCGAGCATGTCGACGAACTTCGAACCGGGCACGTCCACCATGCCCTGCCGGGTGTACGCCGGGTGGCTGCCGACGGCCACCAGCCGCCGGATGTGCGACTCGTGGGCGCAGTCGCCGGTGTTGAACCAGTTGCGCACCGAACTCAGGTCGCGGGCGGTCAGGTCGTGGCGGGCCAGCTCCGACCAGGTCACCGCGAAACCGAAGACGCCGGTCGGCCGCCAGCGTTCGATGGCGTCGAGGATCGTCTCGGCGCTGCGCGCGAACGGGCCACCCTGCGCCGACAGGTAGAGCAGCTGGTAGCCGTTGCAGAGCGCCTGGTTGACGGTGATGATGCCGGCGGTGTGCGCGGCCGGCAGGACGGACAGCTCCCGTACCTCACCGTAGGGGCGGGACTCGGTGAGCCGGACCGCCCGGATGGCGGCGAACAGCCCGTGGTGCGAGTGGACGATCGCGGCCGGCACCCGGGTGGTCCCCGACGAGTGGGTGATGGCGACCGGGTCCTCGGGGTGGTGGCGGTAGTGCGGTGGGGCCTGGTCGGGGTCGCCGGTGCCGGTCTCCGCGGCGTCGCCGAGGATCGGCACCCCGAGGTCGTGCTCACGCAGCGCGGCATGGTCGGCGTCGACGACGACCCCGACGCCGCGTAGCCGCCTGATGAACTCGGCCGCCAACTCGATCGGCATGTTGCCGTTCATCAGGGCCGGGATCGCACCGAGCCGGTTGAGGGCCAGGAAGTTGAGGAACACGTCGGGCGCGGACGTCACGTAGACCGCGACCGGGTCACGCCGGCCGATGCCGCGCCGCCGGAACCAGTCGGCGCGGGCGGCGACCCGCTCGGTCAGGGTGGCCAGCGACAGCGGCGTCCAGGCGGGGATCCCGTCCACGTCGACGTCGAAGGTCACCCGGGGCAGGTCCGGGTCGGCACCGTGTTCGGCCAGCCGGAGCAGGACGTTTCCGGCCCCCAGCTCCATGTCGGCCGCCAGGGTCGCCCGGAAGTTGTCGGCACCCAACGAGTTGTCTCCTCACCTGACACGCTCACGGTCACCGCACCTCGGCGCGACGGCCGATCTGGGACACGCTCAGGCTAGAGCGCGGACCACCGGCAGACAATGGCCAACATCAATTTCGGGTACGACCACGGCGGTGACCGCCCGTGCCGCCCGGCCGGTTTGCGGCAGCCTGTCAGGAGACCTCACGGTTGAACAGGTGCGACGACCAGACCAGGCTGACCGCCGCCAACCCGATCATGATGAGCGCACCCTGCCAGACCACGGGTTGGCCGATCTGACCGTTGAACAGCGCCCGCATGCCGTTGGTGGCCCAGGCGAACGGGTTCCAGACCGCGACCTGCTGGATCCACAGCGGGGCCAGCACCAGCGGGATGAGCACCCCGGCGAGCAGCGAGATCGGCTGGCCGACGGTGTTCACCAGCACACCGAGGCTGTTCTCGTTGCGCACCAGCAGCGCGATGTCGTACGAGATCGAGGTGCTCAGCAGCACCATCACCGACAGCAACGCGTAGGAGATGAGCAGGTTGCCCAGGTGCACCCGCAGCCCGAACGGCAACGCCACCAGCGTGATGATCACCGCCTGCACCACGTTCAGGCAGACGTGCATCAGGGCCCGGCCCAGCAGCAGCGCCGTGCGGCTGACCGGGGTCACCCGGCACCGGTCGATGATGCCGGCACGCAGGGCACTGAGCAGCCCGTAGCCGGCGAACAGCCCACCGAACAGGCCCATCGCCACGAACAGTCCGGGCACGTAGATGCGGTACGCGTCCGCGTACGAGGAGGCGCCCCGGTCGACCATCACCACCTTGAGGAACGGGGCGAACAGCACCAGATAGGTGATCGGCTGGGCCAGGCTGAACGCCACCATCACCGGGTTGCGCACCATCAGGCCGACCTCCTGCTGGAAGATCAGCCAGGTGTCGCGGACCAGTTTCACTGCGGCTCCTCTCGCACCGGTGGTCACTCCTCGAGCGAGCGGCCGGTCTTGGCCAGGAAGACGTCGTCGAGGCTGGGTCGGCGGGCCTCGATCGCCCCGGGCTCGATCCCCCGGCCCAGCAGGGTGCGCATGATCTGCGGGATGGCGGTGGCGGCACTGTCCACATAGAGCCGCAGGGTGCCGTCGACCACCTCGGACGAGTGCACGTAGGGCTGCTCGGTCAGCAGCTTCGTGGCGACCGGCAGGTCATTGTCGGTGACGTCGTCGACCACACCGGCCCGGTTGAGGTCGACCGCGACCACGTCCCCGGAGATCTCCCGCTTGAGATCCGACGGGGTGCCCTCGGCGACGATCAGGCCGCCGTCGATGATGGACACCCGGTCGCACAGGGTGTCGGCCTCGTCGAGGTAGTGCGTGGTGAGGAAGACGGTCATCCCCTCCGCCCGCAGCCGCCGGACCTCCTGCCACATCCGCACCCGGCTGGGCGGGTCCAGCCCGGCGGTCGGCTCGTCGAGGAAGATGACCTGCGGCGAGTGGATCACCCCGAGCGCCACGTCGAGCCGCCGCCGCTGCCCACCCGAGTAGGTCCTGATCCGGCGGTCGGCGAAGTCGCCGAGCTGGAACGCCCCGATCGCCGCCTCGGCCCGGCGCTGCGCCTCGGCCTTGCCGAAGCCGTACAGCCGGGCCTGGAGCACCAGGTCACGGCGGGCGGTCGAGTCGTCGTAGGTGCCACTGGCCTGGGCCACGAAGCCGATCTGCCGGCGGACCTGGGCGGGTGCCCGCAGCAGGTCGACCCCCGCGATCGTCGCCCGACCCCCGTCGGGGCGGATCAGGGTGGCCAGCATCCGCATGGTGGTGGACTTGCCCGCGCCGTTGGGGCCGAGAAAGCCGACGATCTCGCCGCGGGCCACCGCGAAGTCGACCCCGCGCACCGCCTCGACCGTGCCGGCGCTGCGGCCACGCCCGACCCGGTAGGACTTGCGCAGGCCGGTGGCCTCGATCATCGAGCCTCCTCGGGCGGGACGACGCCGGGCCACGGGAGTGTCGACCATGGACGGCGACACCCGTGCGGGTGCGTCAGGTCAGGCTAGTGTGGGCGTACCCGTAGGACAATGGTCGATGGGTCGACCGGCCAGGGCGGCGAGGTGCCGGGCGGCGGCCGTCGCGCCACCGGCCGCGGCGAACGACTCGCCGACCCGGCGGGCCTGCGCCCGGTAGCCCGGCCCGTCGAGGACGGCGGTGAGCGCGGCGGTGAGCTCCGCCGGGGTGGCCGACCCGAACGAGACCTCGATGCCGGCGCCCGCGTCGGTCACCTGCCGGGCGACCATCGGATGGTCGTGCCGGATCGGCGCGACGACCACCGGGACGCCGTGCGCCAGCGCCTCGGTCACCGTGCCCAGCCCACCGTGGGAGACCAGCGCGTCGAGGTGGGGCATCAGCTCCAGCACCGGCACCCGGGGGGCCACCAGCACGTGCGCGGGCGGGTCGGGCAGCAGGTCGGTCGAGGCGGTGAGCACCACCTGCACCCGGTCGGCGAGCGGTGCCGTGGCCGCCAGCATCCGCTGGAAGAACTCCCGGGCCAGGTGCTCGGCCATCGTCCCGACGGTGACCAGCACGTGCCGGCGGGACCGGTCCCAGGCGTCCCAGTCGAAGGCCGGCGCGTCGGGCCGGTGGCCCAGCGCCGGGCCGGTCAGCACGCACCGCGCCGGCAGCGGCGTCGCGCCCGTCAACGCCGTGCTGGTCAACCCGAGCACCAGGTACGGCGAGAAGCGCAGGTCGATCGTCTCGTCGACCGGCAGGTCGGTCATCGCCCAGACCCGGGTGAGCTGGCCGCGTACCCACTCGTCGAACTCGGGCAGGTCCGGCGGGGTGAGTTCCAGGGTGCCGACGCAGAAGGTGGCCCACGGCACCCCGTGCCGGTACGCGGCCAGCGCGCCGGCCAGCGCGTACTGGTCGACGACGACGACGTCCGGCCGGTGGTGTGCGACGGCCTGGTCGGCGGCGTCGCGGATGAACCGGTTGACCGGCAACACGTGCCCCTCCCAGAGGCTGCGCACCGAGGCCATGCCGGTCTCGCCGTCGAGGCGGAAGTACCGCTTGCCGGTCGGGTAGAGGGTCGCGTCGGGGCCGATCAGCGGTCGCAGGTCGCTGCGGGGCCCGCACCAGGCCACCTCGTGCCCCGCCGCCTGGAGCGCCTGGCCGATGGCGAGCGGGGCGTTGAGATGGGACGCCACCGGCAGGACGACGAACAGGAAGCGGGCCACGTCGATATTGTGGCACGCGTTGACAGCGACGGACGCCGCTGATGGGATTCGACGCGTGGCGGTCGACGAGCAACGACACCGGGCGGCGTCGTCCACTGTGTCCGGTGACGGGCCGACCGTCGTGGTGGCCGGCCGACGCCGGGCGCCGGCCGCCGACCGGCCACGGTCGGCACCGTCGGCATGACGGCCCTCGACGCGGTCGCGGTCCACCTCCCCCAGCGCCGGGTCCCGATCGAGAGCCTGGCCGGCCCGCTGGAGCTGACCGACATGCAGGTCCGGTTGTTCCGCCGGTTCCACGGCCTGGACCAGGTGCGCCGCGACCCCGACCTGTCGCTGCACGACCTGCTGCTGCACGCCGCGACCGGGCTCACCGCCCTGCGCGGGCAGGAACACCGGGTCCGGTTCGTCCTGTACGGGCGGGCGTTTCCCGTCGTCACGCCGTACCCGGTCAACCCGCTGCACGACGTCTGCCGCGCGCTGGGGCTCGGCCACGCGGTCGCCTTCACCCTGACCCAGCAGTCGTGTGCCAGCGCGTTGCTCGCGATCGAGATGGCCGGCCGGCTGCTGGCCGCCGAACCACCCGGCCGGCACGGGCCGGGCGACGGTCCGTTGGCGCTGGTCCTCACCGGGGAGAAGGCGTTCACCCGGGACGCCCAGTTCATCCCGGAGACCTCGGTCTTCAGTGAGGGGGCGTCCGCGTGCCTGGTCAGCGCCGACGGGCCCCGGGACCGGCTGCTCGGCTACGCGTGCGCGCAGCGGGGCGAGTTCGACGTCGCCGGTGGCGCCTCCGGGGCCCAGTTCCAGCGCGAGTACCGGCCGGCGCTGGCGGAGGTGATCGGGCGTGCCCTGGCGGTGGCCGGGGTCACCCTGGACGACATCCGGCTGGTGCTGCCGCACAACGTCAACGTCGTGACGTGGCACCGGCTGTGCCGGCTGATCGGGCTCCCCCGCGACCGGGTGCTGCTGGACAACGTCCGGGACACCGGTCACGTCTTCTGCGCGGACGCGTTCGCCAACTACCTGACGGCGCGCGAGCGGGGGCTGCTGGACCCCGGTGACCGCTACCTGGTCGCCGCCGTCGGGGCCGGGGACGGCGCCACCTTCGCCGCCATGGTCTTCGCCCACTGACCGCGCCGCAGGAACCGGTCGGCGCGTGCCGCCCGGTGTGAAGCCGATCGGTGCGTGCCGACCGGTGTGAGGAAGGAGAACCGTGCCGGCAGCCCCGCCGACCGACCTGCACCTGATCCGGGCCGCCCGGCGGGCCTTCCCCGGGCCGGCCGCGCTGCTGCACGACCCGGCCCACCGGGAGCAGTCCCGGCGCTACCTGACGGACCTGGCCCGCCAGGACGGGCGGGAGGTGCCGGCCGACCTGTTCGACACGGCGTCCGGGTCGCTGGGGCAGTCCTACGCGGAGATGGCCGAGGCGTTGATCCGGGCGCTCGTCACGCCGGACGAACCGGTGGACCTGCTCGTCCTGGCGTTCTCCCGACACGACATGCTGCCCGGCCGGGCCACCGCCACCTACCTGAGCCACGTCTGCCCGGGGACCCCGCTGTCGTTCGCCGTCTGCGACCAGGGCTCGGCGGCGGCCTTCAGCGCGCTGCGGCTCGCCCGGGCGTACGCGTCGTCGGTCGGGTGCCGACGGGTCCTGCTGATCGTCGTCGAACAGACCGTTGTGCCCTACGACACGTCCGCCCCCGCTCCGGCCCGGCACCAGGGGGTCGCCCTGCTCTACCGCGCCAACGGGCCGGTCCCCACACCGGGCCCGGTGCCGCCCGCGGCTCCCGCCGCAGCGGAGGAGCCGGTGGCCGCCGGGGTACGAGGTGGACCCGGCACCACCGGCCCGGCGGGCTCCACCGGTGACGTCCTGGACGTCACGGCCCGGGTGGACGTCGTACGCCAGCACCCGGACGTGGCCGCCGACGAGGTCGCCGCGCTGGCCGGGTCCGAACTGGCCGCGCTGTCGGCCGGCCGCACCGACGGCCGGGTGGTGCTGAGCGCCGACCTCGCCACTGCCTGGCCGGCGCACCCCGTCGAGGGGGTGCACGTCACGCCGCCGGGGCAGCCGGTCACCGGCCTGTGGTGGACCCTGCTGGACCGGCTCGCCGACCCGGACCGGTCCCGGCCGGTGGTGGCCGCCGACTACGACCCCGACCTGCGCTACCTCTGCCTGGTCAGCTGGGACGACGCCGATCCGACCGGCGAGGGACGGCCCGACCGGTGACTACTCCGGCCCGACGGGCCGGCGGCGGCCCGGACGGTGGGCACGCCGCACCGGCCGGTCAGAGCCCGGCGGCCAGGGCGGTCCGGGCGAACGCGCACAGCCGGTCGTTCGCCTCGTCCGTGCCGACGGTGATCCGCACCCCCGCGCCGGGCAGGGCCATCACCAGGATGCCGGCCTCGCGGGCCCGTTCGGCGAACGGCACCGCCCGCTCCCCCAGCGGCAGCCAGACGAAGTTCGCCTCGCTGTCCGCCACGGTGAGGCCGAGTCCGCGCAGCTCGTCGATCAGCCGGGTACGCGACGCCGCCAGTTCGGCGCAGCGTCGGGTCAGTTCGGGGGTGACCGCCTCGTCGAGGCTCGCCACCGCCGCGGCCTGGGCCAGGCTGTTCGGGAAGAACACCGCGCCCACCATGCCGGCCAGCGGCGTCACCCTGGGTGGCACCACCGCGTAGCCGACGCGCAGCGCGGCCAGCCCGTACGCCTTGGAGAAGGTGCGCAGGACGCAGACGTTGTCGTGGGCGCGGTAGAGGTCCATCCCGTCGGGCACCTGCGGGTCGGTGACGAACTCCCGGTACGCCTCGTCGATGATCACCGGTACGTCGGCCGGGATCCGGGCCAGGAAGTCGTCGATCTCGTCGCGGTGCAGCACCGCCCCGGTCGGGTTGTTGGGGTTGCACAGCAGCACGCACCGGGTCTGGTCGGTCACGGCGGCGGCCATGGCGGGCAGGTCGTGGCGGTAGCCGTCCATCGGCACCGGCACGCCCCGGGCCCCGACGTTGCTGATGATCAGCGGGTAGCCCTCGAAGGACAGTGCCGGGTGGACCACCTCGGGGCGCGGCCCGAGCGCCTGGACGAGGTGTTGGCACAGCCCGGCCGAGCCGGGCCCGACGAGGATCGCCTCCGGTCCCACGCCCAACCGTGCGGCCAGGGTGCCCCGCAGTGCGGCGGCGGTGCGGTCCGGGTACCGCTGGAGGGCGGCGGCCCCGTCCTCGACGATCCGTCGGATGCTCGGCAGCGGCGGGTACGGCGTCTCGTTCATCGACAGGTCGGCCGGCGGCTGGGTGCCGACGGTGGTGGCAGTGGTCATCGTCGCTCACTTCGTTGCGGGGCCGGCGGGACGGGCGGGTGGGCGTGCCGGTCGGTGAGCAGCCCGAGCTGGTAGATCCGGTCGACCAGGGACAGCGGTCGGACGTTCGTGCCGGACAGGTTGCCGGCGGTGAGCCCGAGCAGCCGGGGGTTGGCCGCGGTGCGCCGCATCATCCGCGCCCCGAGCAGCCGGGGCAGCCCCGACACGCTGGTGATCATGCGGGCGGCGTTGTGGCTGACCGTGGCGATGTGGTCGAGCTGGGGTCGGCGGGCCGTGTCGTAGTTCCGCAGTGCCCGGTCCACCCCGGCGGCGTCCGGGCGGTCCCCGTCGGCGGTGAGGGTGGCGGCGAGGGTCTCGGCGTCGGCGAGTGAGCTGTTGACGCCCTGCGCCGCCATCGGGTGCACCGCGTGGGCGGCCTCGCCGACGAGGGCGAGGCCGGGCACGGTCAGCTGCGCCGCGCGCAGTCGGTAGACGGCGAGGAGCTGCCGCCGTTGCAGGCTGGCCCGCAACGCCGACCCCAGCGGCCGGATGGCGGGCACCCCGGCGAGCAGCCGGTTGCACCAGGCGGCCAGGTCGGCGGTGCTGTGGCCGCGGAACTCGCCCGGCGTCACCTGGACGTAGACCCGGCAGCGCCCGCCGGGCAGCGGGTAGACCAGGCACAGCCCCCGGTCGGTGCGGTAGGCCGACACCTCGTCGGCCACCTCCACCCCGGGCACGTCGAAGGCGACCAGGCCGTGCGGGTACTCCCGCCGCTCGACGTCGATGCCGACGGCCTTGCGCAGCGGTGAGGACATCCCGTCGGCGGCGACCACCAGCGCCGCCGGGATGTCCTGCTCGCCGTCGCCGCCGGTGACCCGGACCCCGGTGACCCGGCCGTCGGCGGCGCGCAGTGGGCCGGTGACCCGCTGCCCCCAGCGGAGCTCGACGGTGCCGGGCAGCCCGTCGGCGAGGACGCCGCGCAGGTCGCCGTAGTCGGCGCAGAGGATCTGCCGGTGGCTGCCCGGCAGGGTGCCGTAGTCGAGGGCGAGCAGTGCCCGGCCCTGCGGGTCGCGGATGGCCAGCTGGTCGACCGGACGCGCGCCGGTGGCCCGCAGGGCGTCGAGCACGCCCCAGCCGTCGAGGATGCGTACCGTCTCGGGTTGGAGGATCTCGCCCTTAGCGATCGACGCGGGGGTGCGTTGCCGGTCGAGCACGACCACCCGCAGCCCGCGGGCGCCGAGCGCGCGGGCTGCGGCCAGGCCGCCGGCCCCGGCCCCGACCACGACGACGTCGGCGCTCATCGGGCCACCGCGCCGGGTGTGACGCCCGCCCGCCCGGCGACGGTACGCCGGTATTCGCCGAGCGCCCGCAGCGCGACCGCCTGGGTGATCACGGCGTTGGGGTAGCGCAGGTGGTGGCGGATGTAGTTGCAGACCCGGGTGGCCGGCCAGCCGCCGTCGGGCCCGGCGGCGGCGAGCAGCCAGCGGACCCCCCGGTCGACCGCGTCGGCGTGCGCGGGGTCGCCGGTGGCCAGCAGCCCCTGGACGGCCCAGCCGGTCTCCTCGACCGACCCGGCGGTGCCGTCGCCCGGCCCCCACGACCCGTCCGGCAGTTGGGTGTCGCGCAGCCAGCCGGCCGCCCGGCGGACCACGTCGTGCCGGGCGTGGCCGACCCGGGACAGCGCCGTCACCACGACCGCCGTGCCGGAGGTGTGGTCGCGGTACCAGAGGTTCTCGTAGCTGCCGTTGGGGCGTCCGGCGGTCAGCAGCCAGGCCGCCCCGGCGGCGACCGCCGGGTGGTCGTCGGGGTGGCCGGTGTCGTGCAGGGCGAGGACGGCCTGGCTGGTGATGGCGGGGCAGGGCCCGTCGTTGGCGAGCTTGGTGTCGCGCACCCACAGGCTCCACGAGCCCCGGGTGTCCTGCCGGCCGATGAGCCAGGTCAGGCCGCTGCGCAGCACCGGGTCGGTGTCGGCGTCGGGGTAGCCGGCGAGCGCCGAGAGGATCTCGGCGGACTCCAGGGTCACCGGCCAGCCGCCCACGTTGGAGTAGCTCCATCCGCCCGGCGGCACGTCGAGCACCGTGAACGCGGTCGGTTTCTGGGTGGCGTGGAAGAAGTCCCGGGTCGGGGCCAACCGGGGGTCGGCGGCGTAGCCGGCGGCGGCCAGCCCGGTCACCGCGTAGCCGGAGCGGGTCAGGTCGAGGTTGGTCACCGCGTCCCAGGCGCCGTCGGGGCGGACCGCGCGACGCAGCCAGCCGACGACGGCCGTGGCGATGTCCGGGGCCTCGCCGGAGCGGGCCAGGCCGAGCAGCACCAGGGCGGCGGGCCACGGGTCCTCGCTCAGCGCGCCGGTCCGGCCTTCGTGGTCGTAGATCGCGCGCAGCAGCCGCAGGGCCGCCGGGCGGGCCCGGCGCAGGGTGGCCCGGCGCAGTCGGCCGGTGGGCAGCAGGTCGGCCTGCATCAGGGCCAGCCCGATGAACGGCGAGGTACGGAACGACAGCCGTTGCCGGCGGACCCGGTCGAACAGCACGATCTCCAACGGCAGCCGGCGCAGCGGGCCCGCCTCGACGGTCATCCCGGCCAGGGTGAGCAGTTGCCGGCAGAGCAGCGAGATGGCCGGGTCGGTGACCGTGTCGACACCCCCCATCGCGGCCAGCCGGGCGCGGCCGGCCGTGATCGCCTCGGCGCTGGCCTCCGGTGCGGTCAGGGCCAGGGCGGCGACCGCGACGGCGGTGGCGACGACCTCGCTGTCGGCCCCCACCACGCCGCCCCAACCGCCGTCGTCGTGCTGTTGCCGGCGCAGCCATGAGGTGCCGGCGTCGACCAGGTCGGCGCTGCCCACCGGGTCGGCGGCGTGCAGGGCGGCGACCGTACCCGCGGTGCCCAGCACCGAGGCCGGTGGGTCGTCGCCGAAGACCCCGTCGGGGCGCTGCCGGCGCAGCAGCGCCTCCGCGCCGTCGCTGATGGCCCGGTCGAGGGCCTCGGTGGGCACAACGGTCATGACACGTCCTCCATGGCGGCTCGGCGGGGGGTGGCCAGGGCCAGTGCCGGTCGGCCGGTGCCGAGTTCGTGCCGGGCACGCATCAGGTGCTGGGCCCACCAGGTCAACCCGACCATCGGCAGCACCAGCAGCAGTTGCAGGCCGATACCCAGCCGCAGCCCGACCAGGGCCGAGGCCAGCACCACCCGCTCGACGACCAGGACGGAGTGCGCCCGCAGCGCCACCACGACGGGCATGTCGGCGCGGTGCGCGACCAGTGGGGCGAGGGCGACGACCCCCAGCACCAGGACCACGATCAGCGTGGCCAGGTAGCCGGTCCGGCCGTCCGGCCCGGCCAGCAGCCCGGCGGTGAGCGCGGCGACGACGGTCACCGCGTAGAGGGCCAGCACGGTGCGTACCGCGAACGGCGAACCCCGGCGTACCGGCAGCGTGTGGTAGCCGCCGGCCCGGTCACCGTCGATGTCGCGCAACGCACCGACCAGGTTGGACATCGTGTCGTGCGACCAGAACGCGACCATCGCGGCGAGCAGCACCGGCACCGCCGACGGGGGGTCCGGGGAGAGTCCGACGGCCAGCGCCCCGTAGAGCAGCGCGATCGCGCCGAGTGCGCCCCGGACCAGGTTCCCGGCGACGCCGCGCGCCTTGCACCAGCGGCTGTAGGCGACGATGCCGAACGCGGCGAGCACGGCGGCCGAGGTGGTGCCCCAGCCGCCGAGCACCGCCAGCAGCGCGAGGACCGCGAAGCAGACCCCGCCGCACCACAGCGCCGTGCGGGCGGCCAGCCGGCCGGACGGGATCGGCCGGTGCGGCTTGCTGCCGGCGTCGAGGTCCCGGTCGAAGTAGTCGCCGAGGTAGTGGCCGCCCAGCCAACCGGCGGTCGGGGCGGCCCAGGCCGACACCAGCAGCCACGGGTGGTGCGGGCCGTCGGCCAGGGCCGCGCCGGCGAGCCCGACCAGCCCGACATACCACAGGGTGTACGGCCGCCAGGTTTCGATGTGGGCGCGCAGCGCGCGTACGGCACCGGCTGTGCTCACGCCGTCTCGCTCGTCATCCAGTGCGCGATGCCGGTGAGCACGTCGGCGCTGGCGGAGGGGGTGAGCGCGGTCAGCTCCGCCAGGGCCTGCTCGGCGTGCTCCGCCATCTGCCGCCGGGCCGCCTGCACCGCGTCGACCTCGTCGAGCAGGGCGGCGACCCACTCGACGTCCCCCGGGCCGGCGCCGCGCCGGTGCAGCACCGCCATCAGCTCGACCCGGGCGGTGTCGGTGGCCGCGTCGTAGGCGAGCAGCAGCGGCAGGGTCGGCCGGCCGTTGTTGAGGTCGCTGGTGGCCGGTTTGCCGGTCTGTTCGGGAGTGGCCACGTAGGACAGCAGGTCGTCGCGGATCTGGAAGGCGATGCCGAGGTGCTCGCCGTAGCGGGCCAGCCCGGCGGCGAGTTGCGGGTCGGCTCCGCCGAGCAGCGCGCCGACGTGGCAGACCGCGCGGAACAGCGCGCCGGTCTTGAGCCGGATCATCTCCGGGTACCACCGGGCGCCCGCGTCCAGGTCACCGACGAGCTGCGTCTCGAGCATCTGGCCCCGGCACAGGTCCCGGCCCGCCTCGGCCAGGGCCGCGACGGCGGCGGCGACGTGCCCCGGGGGTGCGGTCACCCCTGATTCCACAATGGACTGAAAGGCCGTGAAGATGAGGTGGTCACCCACCACGATGGCGCTGGGAATCCCGAAGGCCACCGGCACCGCCGGGCGACCCCGCCGCAGCGTGTCGGCGTCGATGATGTCGTCGTGCACGAGCGTCGCGACGTGCAGGTACTCCATCCCCAGCGCGGCCGGCAGCACCCGGGACGGCGACCCGCCCACCGCCTCGGCGGCGTGCAGCGTCATCATCGGACGCAGCAGCTTGCCCGCCGGCAACAGGGCGTACCGGGCGATCCCCACCAACTGGTCGGTCGTCTCGGGCCACCGACGCTCGAACTCCGCGTGCAGCAGCCGCCCGGATTCACTGCGGGCAAGGTCGTCGATGAAGGGCGGAAAACGCGTAAAGCCAGTAACCGTCATAGCGTGTCGACCCTTTCGCAAAGGCTCGGCCCAGCCGCCACGCGAGACGTTACCTGCCGGTCCCGCCCTGAACAACCATCGGAAAACCGCCCCGGCGATGGAGAAACACGAATGTCACGAACCAATTCACCATCAAATCGGTTGATGCCCAGAGAAATCCGCTGACCTGCTCACCGTGTGTCACACCGATAGCCGGAATCAGGTACGAAAGTCAGATCACCCGCCGCCGGATCAGGCGTCCGCCGCGAACTCCAACAGGGTCAGTCCGTCGGTGCCGCGATAGGTCCCGACCGGTGCCAGACCGGCCGCCGAGGCCAACGCCGTGTGGTCGGCCACGCCCCGCTCCCGGCCACCCACCAACACCAGCATCTGCAGGTCGTACGGGGACCGGTGCGGCACGTACGGGTCGGTCGGCAGCACCTCCACCACCAGTACCCGTCCGGTCTTGCCGGCCGCCTCGGCGCACCGGCGCAGGATCGCCGTGGCGTGCGTGTCGCTCCAGTCGGTCAACGCCCGGGACACCACGTAGACGTCGGCGCCGGCCGGCAACTCGGCGAAGAAGTCCCCGACCACCGTGTCGACCCGCCCGGTCAGCCCGTGCTCGGCGAACGTGCCCGCCGCCGTGGCCACCGGCTCGGCCCGGTCGACCAGGGTGCCCCGCAGGTGCGGGTGGGTCGTCAGCAGCTCCCGCAGCAGCCCGCCGGCACCCCCGGCGACGTCGACGACGTGACCCACCCGCTCCCACGGGTAGAGCGCCGCCACCTGGGGTGCGGTGAACCGCTGCTGACTGAGCATCAACGCGTCGAAGTAGGCCCGGTAGGACGGGTGGGCGTCCAGGTCGGCCCAGAAGTCCCGCCCGTGCACCGCCTGGTAGCCGGGCCCGCCGGTGCGGATCGCCGTCGGCAGCCCGGTGTAGGCGAGGTCCATCCGGGCCCCGAGACCGTCGAGATCCAGGTAGCCGCCGTGCCCGCCGCCGTCACGGTCGCAGAGCAGCTCACCGACGTCGGTCAGCGCGAACTCGTCGGGAGCCGGCTCGACGAAGACGCCCCGGTGGACCAGGTAGCGCAGCAACCGGCCCAGGGCGTCCGGGTCGGCGTCGCACCCGTCGGCCAGCTCGGTGAGGCGGGTCGTACCGGCCGCGATCCGCTCCGGGACCCGCAGCGTCACCGCCGTGCGGACCGCGAACGGGGTCGCCAGGTCGGTCAGCCGGCCCAGCCGGGCCGCCGCGTCGTCATCGGTCGGGGTCTCGATCGTCACCCGGACAGCCTCCTGTCGCGCCACGCGTCCACGATGGCCGTGGCCGTCGTCCGGCGGCCCGAATGTTCCCAAGGGCGGCGTGACGGCGTCAACATCGACGGTGGAGATCCCATTCACCGTCGTGGAACAATGCGCCGACGGGCCCGGGGCCCAGACCGGAGGAAGCACCGATGACCACTTCCCTCGTGCCGCAGGTACGGCTCGTCGCGGGCGCCCTGGGCGCCGAGGTCCACGGCATCGACCTGAACACCCTGACCGACGAGGGCTTCGCCCACCTGCACCGGCTGCTGCTGGCGCACCAGGTGGTCTTCGTCGCCGGGCAGACCGGGTTGACCCCGCAGGCGCACATCGCCTTCGGTCGGCGCTTCGGCGAGGTCGAGCTGCACCCGTACCTGCCCCGGCTCCAGGGGCATCCGGAGATCGTCCTCATCGACTCCGAGCACGGTGGGAAGGTCGACGTCTGGCACACCGACATGACCTTCCACCAGAGCCCACCGATCGCCTCCATCCTGCACCTGGTCGAGCTGCCCGAGACCGGCGGCGACACCATGTGGACCAACCAGTGCAAGGTGTACGAGGCGTTGTCCGCGCCCATGCGCGACCTGCTCGACGGGTTGACCGCCATCCACGTCATCCGGATCGGCACCGAGTTCACCAGTCGGGCCGAGCACCCGGTGGTCCGGGTGCACCCCGAGACCGGCCGCCGCTCGTTGTACGTCAACCGGCTGTTCACCTCGCACATCCCGCAGCTGAGCCGCAACGAGAGCGACGCGCTGCTGGAGTACCTGTTCGCGTTCTCCGAGGGCCCGCAGTTCACCTGCCGGTACCGCTGGCGCGTCGGCGACGTGGCGATCTGGGACAACCGGGTCACCCAGCACTATGCGATCAACGACTACGACGGCCTGCGGCGCGGTCAGCGGATCACGGTGCTCGGTGACCACCCGACCGGTGACGCGCCCCGGTGGGACCACTACGTCGCCGCACCCGGCCAGCGTTACTGGCCGGACCGGGTCAACGCGGTGGACAACTACTGACCGCCGGGCCACCCCGGCGGCTCACCAGGTGACCGGGAACGACGCGATGCCGCCGTTCATCCGGTCGTGCCGCCACGGGATCTGCTCGATCGGCACCGCCGGCGTCAGCCCCGGCAGCCGCCGCAGCAGCTCGCCGATCGACAGCTCCACCTGCATCCGGCCCAGCGCGGTGCCCAGGCAGAAGTGCGGCCCGAAGCCGAAGGTGAGGTGCGGCGCGGTCGGCACCCGGTCGATGTCGAAGACGTTGGGGTCGGGGAAGACCCGGGGATCGCGGTTGCCCGCCCACGGGATCGCCATCACGCAGTCCCCGGCGCGCATCGCCACCCCGCCGAGGGTCAGGTCCTCCTGCACCACCTGGACCCGGAACATGCTGCTCACCGACGTGTAGCGCAGGATCTCGTCGGTCGCCGAGGACAGCTTGCCCGGGTCGGCCCGCAGCTTCGCCAACTGCTCGGGGTGCTGGAACAGCGCGCGCAGCCCGGCGCTGGTGGAGTTGATCTCCAGCCCGCCGAGCAGCACCCCCATCGCCAGCTCCACCAGCTCGGCGTCGACCAGCTCGTGCGCGTCCCTGCCGAGCACCCAGGCCGAGAGCAGGTCGTCGCCGGGGCTCACCCGCTTGTCGGCCAACTGCCCGGCCAGGTAGTCCCGCAGCTGGGCCTGCGCGGTGGCGGCATCGGCCGAACCGTACGCGGTGACCGAGTTGAGGCCCTCGATCCACCCGTAGAACCGGGGCCGGTCGGCGACCGGGACCCCCAGCACGTCGCAGACCACGTACACGGGCAGCGGCGCCACCAGGGCCGCCACCAGGTCGGCGGGCCGGGGGCCGGCGAGCAGGTCGTCGAGCAGCGCGTCCACCAGCCGACGCACCCGGGGGCGGAAGGTGTCGATGCGGCGGGCGGTGAACGCCCGGCTGGCCACCCGGCGGACCACGGCGTGCGCCGGACCGTCCATGTTCAGCTCGCGCGGGCCGACGCCGTCGGGGGTCGCGGTCGCGCCCGGCGGAAGCCGGGAGAACCGGGGATCGGCCAGGACGGTGCAGCAGTCCTGGTAGCCGAGCACCAGCCAGGCCGGCCGACCGTCGGGCAGTCGCACCCGGCTGACCGGGTCGGACACCACCATGTCGAGCAGCTCGGCCGGCAGGTCACCGGTGAACGGCTCGAACGGATAGTCCCGCAGCTCGGAGACGACGGTCATGACGAGCTACCCACCTGTCGGTCGGCGGTCCACATCGGGCACTGGTAAGACTCGGCCATCGGTGCGTCGTCGTCAATATCCATTGGGTCGACCGACGATCTTCCGGGTACCGACATCCATCGCCTAGCATCTGTGCACCAGGACTGCCCGGTGACGCGCGCGGATGGGTCGGACTTGACTGCGGCTTTGCGGATTCTGATGTCGACGTGGGGCTGGCGGTCGCATTTCTACGGCCTCGTCCCGCTCGGCTGGGCCCTCCAGGCGGCCGGCCACGAGGTGCGGGTGGCCAGCCATCCCACGCTGGTGCCGGCGATCACCGCGGCCGGCCTGGCGGCGGTGCCGCTGGGTGCGGACCTCGACTTCGCCGAGGCGTTCGCGGGCCGGATCGGCGCGGTGGGCGCGCTGGACGGGGCCACCCGCACCGCCGAGCCGGTCGACGCGGTCGAGCCGGCGATCACCGCCGACGGCGGCGTGGTCCGGTTCGCCGACGCCCTCCTCGACGACCTGGTCACCTTCGGCCGGGACTGGCAGCCCGACCTGATGGTCTGGGAGCCGTTCAACCTCGCCGCCGCGGTGGCCGCCGCCGCGCTCGGCGTGCCCGGTGTGCAGCACCTGTGGGGGCCGGACTCCTCGGTCACCCTCCGGCTCGACCCGGAGGAGGTCCTCGGCCCGCTCGCCGGCCGGTTCGGGCTCGCCGCCACCGACGTGGACCTCACCGGCGGGCTGACCCTCGACCCGGTGCCACCACCGATGCAGGTGCCGATGACCCGCCCGGGACGACCGATCCGGTACGTGCCGTACAACGGCCCGGCCGTGTTGCCGTCCTGGCTGCACCGCCCGCCGCAGCGGCCCCGGGTCTGCGTCACGGCGGGCACCATGATGGCCGGTGCCGGGCTCAGCGACCGGCTGGGCCTCCCCCGGGTCATCCGCGCGGTCGCCGGGCTGGACGTCGAGGTCGTCGTGCTTGTCGAACGGGCCCAGCAGGCCGGGTTGGGCCCGTTGCCGGGCAACGTCCGGCTGGTCGACGGCCCGCTGGCGCTGCGGCTGGTGCTGCCGACCTGCGCCGCGCTGGTGCAGCAGGGCGGCGCGGGGACCACGATGACGGCGCTCAGCCTCGGGGTGCCGCAACTGATCCTGCCGCAGGTCAGCGACCAGCACTTCAACGGCGAGCGGTTGGCGCTCACCGGCGCCGGGACCTGGTTGGCGCCCGCGCGGGCCGACGACGACACGCTGCGCGACCTGGTCGGCCAGCTGATCGGCGACGGCCCCTGGCGCGACGCCGCGACGTCGATGCGCGAGCGGGTCCGCGCGATGCCCACCCCCGCCGAGGTGGTGCCGGCGCTGGTGGCCCTCGCCGCGCACCCCCGCAGCTGAGCCCACCGGCCTGTCGGACCACCCTAGGAGTCGTCGATGACGCAAGAGCCCATTCCGTACCCGCTCGCCCCGGCTCCCACCATCTACCACCCGTCACCGGACTACACCCGGCTGCGGGAGACCTGCCCGGTGGCGCCCGTCGCGCTGCCCGACGGGGCGTCGGCCTACCTGGCCACCCGGCACGCGGACGTCCGCCGGGTCTTCACCGACCAGCGGTTCAGCCGGGCCGCCGCGGCCGGGCCCGACCGTCCGACCCGGGAGCTGGGTTCGCTGGCCGAGGACTCGCTGATCGGGATGGACCCGCCCCGGCACACCAAAATGCGCCGGGCGGTGTCGCACGCGTTCACCGTCCGCCGGGTGGAGGCGCTGCGCCCGACGGTGGCCGCGCTGATCGACCGGATGATCGACGGGATGGTGGCGGCGGGACCACCGGCGGACCTGATCCCGCACCTGTCCGCGCCGCTGCCGATCTATGTGATCAGCAAACTGTTCGGCATCCCCGAGCAGGACCAGGACCGGGTACGCGAGTGGTCCGACGCGCTCGTCGGTGACTGGGACGCCGACCCGGCCGCCCCGCAGGCCGCCCTGGACGCGTTCGGCGAGATGATCGTCGAACGTCGCCGCGAGCCCGGCGACGACCTGATGAGCGCCCTGATCAACGCCTGGGACGAACACGACGACCTCACCGAACGGGAACTCGTCTCGGTGACCGCCGGCATCTTCGTCGGCGGCCACGAGACCACCACCAACCAGCTCAACCTGTTCCTGCTGGTGCTGGCCCGGCACCCCGAGCAGCTCGCCGGCCTGCGCGGTGACGACCCGGTCGCGGTGGCCCGCGCGGTGGAGGAGCTGTCCCGGTTCATCCAGCTCGGGGACAACGGGGTGCTGCTGCCCCGGGTGACCACCGAGGAGGTGGAACTCGGCGGGGTGTGCCTGCCGGCGGGCACCCCGGTGCTCCCGGCGATCGCGTCGGCCAACCGGGACGCCTCGGTGTTCGCCGGGGCCGACACCCTCGACCTGAGCCGGGTCGACAACCCGCACCTGGCGTTCGGGGCCGGCCCGCACCACTGCCTCGGCGCGGCGCTGGCCCGGATGGAGTTGCAGGAGGCCCTCGGCGCGCTGCTGCGCCGGCTGCCCGGCCTGCGGCTGGCCGTACCCGAGGAGGAGTTGCGCTTCAAGCCCGGCCTGGTGGTACGCAGCCTGGAGACGCTGCCGGTGACCTGGGACCGGGTCGACGGGTGACCGTCGACCCGGCGCTCAGCCGGTGATCCGGGTGGGGGCCGTCGGGTCGAACGCCGCCTCGACGGCCACCTCCTCCACCCCGCGCAGCAGCGCCTCGGCCTGGGTCTCGGTGAAACAGCCCAGGTCGAAGATGACCTGGAGGAAGATGGTCTCCGGCTGGTCCTCGACGGTGATGAACGCCTGTTCTGGCAGGTGGTCCAGGGTGCCGTCCCAGACCAGGAACGTCTCGGCTGCCTTCCGCCGGATCTGCTCGGGGGTCACCTCCTCGGTACGCGCGCCGTCGTCCGCCGCCTGCCGGGTCACCACCCGACGGTCGTTGATCCGGCAGGTGACCCGGGCCGGGTACCCGCGTTCGTCGTCGAGCCGGGCGCTGGCCTCGGCGAGCTGCACCGGGTCGTAGTAGGCGTACATCCCGGCGGCGACGGAGGCCTTGCGGGCCCGGGCCACCACCTCGTCCACGGTGGTGTCGGTGGCGTCCACGGTGAGCACGCCGTTCTGGCTCAGCGGGGCGATGGCCTCGGCGAACCCCGGCCGGAACCGGTTGCCGACGATGAGTTTGGCGGTCAGCGGGCTGACCCCGGTGGCCCGGCCGACCGCCACGGCGATCACCGCGAGCAGCACCCGGGAGGTGTCCGTCCTGGTCCGTCGGGCGATGGCCTGCACCGCCAGGTAGGCCGCGGGTGAGCTGAACCGGCCGTGCCAGAACCGCCGGCCGTGTCGCCCGGCCGGGTTGGTGACCGCACCGAAGGTCGACGGCGCGATGTCGCGCAGGTGCGACTCCCAGTGCCGGACCGCCCGGTCGCTGACCCGGCGCAGTGGCGGTGTGCGCTCCCGCCGGCCAAGATCGAGCAGCTGCACGGTACGCGGGTCGGGCGCCCGCCGGGCCGTCAGGTCGACCAGCCCGAGATCGGCCATCAGCAGGGCGGTCGCGGTGCCGTCGACCACCAGGTGGTCGAGGGTCAGCACCCGGTGCACCAGGGCACCCCGGTGCCGGACCACCGCCATCCGCACCGACCAGTCCCGGTAGAGGTCGTAGTGGGCCAGCAGCCGGGCGTGGCCCAGTTCGTAGGCGAACTTCGCCACGTCGGCTGGGTCGGCGTCGTCCGGGACGTCCAGCACGTCGAGGGCGACCTCCCCGGCGGCGGACACCACCTGGCAGGGTTCGCCGTGCTCGTCGGCGCCCAGCCGCATCCGCAGCGCCGGGTGCCGGCTCATCAGGTCGCCGAGTTGCGCCGCCACCTCCGCCACGGTGACCCCGGCCGGCACCGGGTGCGCGCCACTGACGTTGTGCGTCCACCCGGTCTCCCGCATGTCCTGCATGATCGCGAGCTGACCCCAGGTCAGCGGCGCGGTGCCCGCCCCCGGGCCGGCGAACGGGACGAGCACCTGCGCCTCGGCGGTCTGCGCGAACATCGGTCCATCAGAGCAACGCGAATCGGCACGTGTCAACGTCACAAATCGCCGCCGCCGCGGTGGCGTTAGGGTACGGCCATGCCCGACGCCGTCCGGATCTGGATCGTGTCGGCCCGGGTGTCCCCGGACGAGCTGGCCCGGTACCGGGCGCTGCTCGACGCCGACGAGCGGGCCCGCGCGGCGACGCTCGCCCAGGCGGCCACCCGGGACCGGTTCACCGTGGCGCACGGCGCGCTGCGCGTCCTGGTGGGCCGGGCGATGGACCTGTCACCCGAGCGGCTCAGCTGGCGGCGGGGCCGGCACGGCAAACCGACGCTGACCCACCCCCGGGGTGGCCCGCAGACGAGCCTGTCCTACTCCGACGAACTCGTCGCGATCGCCGTGGCCGGCGACCGGGCGGTCGGGGTGGACATCCAGCATCCGACGCCGGGGCTGGACCCGGTGGCGCTGGCCGACCGGTTCTTCGCCGCCGAGGAGGCGCGGCTGGTCCGCTCGGGGCCCGACGCCGCCGCCCGGGCCGACCAGTTCGCCCGGCTGTGGGCCCGTAAGGAGGCGGTGGTCAAGGCCGCCGGGGGTCGGCTCTGGCCCCAGCTGGCGCTGCCGGTGCACCGCGACGACGTGGTGCGCTGCGGCGACCCGGTGGGGGTGCACCGGGTCACCGACGTCGCCACCCCGGGCGGGTACCGGGTCGCGGTGGCGCTCGCCGGCGAGCCGCCGTTCGACGTCGCGACGTCGTACGGTCCGACCGGGTGGACGGATCGTCCCGCCGGCACCCCGGCTGAAGATCGTCGCACCCGTTGACACCCGACGATCACGTTTGCTCTGATGGCTCCATGGTGGAGCGTAGGGTCCCGTGACAGAGTCCGACACGGCCACTGCGCCGCAGCTGCGTGCGCAGGTCGTCGACAGCATGACCACGCTGCTGACCCGGATGCTCAGGCCGCCGGCCCCGGTCACCGAACGGACCCAGCTGATGGACGAGCTGGGCCTCAGCTCCTCCCTCGCGTTGGAGCTGCTGCTCGAGATCGAGGACGAGCTGGAGATCCAGATCGACGTGGAGGATCTGGACGAGGACCAGATGACCACGGTCGCCGACCTGGCCGACTACATCACCGCGCACTGCACCCCCCGCTGACGGCCCGCGACGGGGCCTGGCCGGCGTTTCGCGAAGGAGTCACATGCCGACCATGGACCAGCCCCGGCTGAGCGTGGTGATCCCCGCCCACAACAACGGCACGGCGCTCGACACGACGCTGACGTCCCTGACCCGGCAGACCCTGCCGCCACAGGAATTCGAGGTCATCGTCGGTGACGACGGTTCGGCCGAACCGCTCACCGCTCTCGTGGGGAGCTATGCCGACCGGCTGCGGATCGACTGCGTACGCAGCGAAGCCAACCGGGGCCGCAGTGCCAACCGCAACGCGGCGGCGGCCCGCGCCCACGCCGACACCCTGCTGTTCCTGGACGCCGACACGGTGGCCCACCCGACCCTGCTGGCCCGGCACCGGGCCCACCACGACGCCCTCGACGGCCGGCCCGGGGTGCTGCTGGGTCAGCGGTACGACCTCGACTGGGCCGGTGCGGACGCGCTGCGCCGGGGTGAGCCGATCGGGGCGGAGCTGCTCGACGCCGAGCGCGGCGACCCCCGGCTGGAGGACATCTCCCACCCGCAACGGATCCACGACTTCCCCAGCGCGCCCTGGGTGCTCGGGCTGACCCACAACGCGTCGGTGGACCGGGAGTCGTTCCTGCGGGTGGGCGGCTTCGACGAGACGATCGTCAAGTGGGGGTTCGAGGATCTGGAGTTCTTCTACCGGATCTTCCACCTGCACGGGGCCCGGCCCGACCTGTTCGAACTGGACGTCGAGGCGACGTCCTACCATCTGCCGCACTTCCGCAAGACGTCCAACGGGCTCGCCTCGATGGACAACATGAAGTACCTGCTGCGCAAGCACCTGCGCTACGACGTCGAGGTGCTGTATTCGATCAACACGTTCGGGCGGCACCTGGGCCGGATCCGGCTCTACGGCCAGGCCATCGACGCGTACCGGCGGGCGGGGTTGGGGCGGCCGGCGGTGCTGCCCGCCGCGCTGCGCGCGGAGCTGGCCACCGGCGCGGCCCTGGTCATCGGCAATGGGGTGTCCACCCTGGAGCTGGGCCCCGACTCGCAGACCTTCGACCACGACGCGCCGCCCGGCCCGACCAACGCGCACCTGCTCGGCACCGTGCTCCAGCAGTTCAAGGCCGGTGCGCTCGATCTGATCGTCAACGTCGACCTGTGGCGCTGTCTCCTCCCCGAGGATCTGCCGGCCTTCCTGACCCGGGGGCTACTCAAGGCCGACCGGATCGAGCTGGTCGCCACCCACGCCGTCCCGGACCAGCGGGCGATGCTGCCGGTGCCCCTCGTGGCGGACCTCGACTACCTGACCGACATGCTGCACCAGCACTTCGACGTCACGGTCGGCGTACACGACACCGCGACGGTGCTCACGATCCGCTGAACCGCCCGGTGCGGCCGGCCGGTGCCCGCTGGGGCGGCCCCGGCCGGTCAGCCCCCGGCGGGGCCGAACACCAGGCTGACGTTGTGGCCGCCGAAGCCGAACGAGTTGGACATCACGGTAGTCACCGGGACGGCCCGGGGCTGCTTGCGGATGTGGTCGACCTCGTCGGCCGGGTCCGGGTCGTCGAGGTTGTGCGTCGGCGGCAGCAGACCGCGGCGCAGCGCCTCAATGCCGATGGCCGCCTCGACCACCCCGGAGACGCCGAGCAGGTGCCCGGTGACGCCCTTGGTGGAACTCACCGGCGGGGTGGCCGTGCCGTAGACGTCACGCAGGGCGGCGATCTCGGCCGCGTCACCGGCCTTGGTGCTGGTGCCGTGGGCGTTGAGGTAGCCGATCTCGTCGGCGTGCAGACCGGCGTCGCGCAGCGCCGCCCGCATGCAGTGCGCGGCCCCGGACCCGTCGGGGCGCGGGGTGGTGGGATGGTAGGCGTCGTTGTTCGCCCCCCACCCGAGCAGGTCGGCGTACCGGGGGACGCCGCGCGCCACGGCGTGCGCGGTGCGTTCCAGGACGAACACCCCGGCCCCCTCGCCGAGGACGAGACCGTTGCGGCGACGGTCGAACGGACGGCTCGCGGCCGTCGGGTCGGACCAGCCGTGGGCGAGCGCGCGGGCGTTGCCGAACGCGTCGACGAAGGCCGGGAAGAGCGGCGCCTCGCTGGACCCGCAGACCACCATGTCGGCCTCGTCGGCGCGCAGGATCCGCAGCGCCTCGCCGAGGGACTGGGCACCTGACGCGCACGCCGTGCCGATCGACGAGGTGTAGCCCCGGATGCCGAACCGGATGGCGATCCGTGCCGCGCCCATGTTCGGCAGCGTCCCGGGCAGCAGGTACGGGCTGACCCCGAACCGGCCCCGCTCGGCCCGCGCGAGCACCTGGCTCGCCAGGGTCGACAGGCCGCCGACGCCGGAGACGATGACGGCGACGCGGTACGGGTCGACGTCCCGGCCCACCTCGACACCGGCGTCGGCCAACGCGTCCTCGGCGGCCCGCAGGACCATCACGATCGAGCGGTCCACCACCCGGGACTCGGGGCCGGGCAGCACACTGGCCGGGTCGATGTCCGGGCTGAACGCCGCGACGTCGACGACCCCATCGACCGGGTGCCCCTCGGGTGGTCGGCGTAGGCCGGAGCGGCCCTCGCAGACCGCGTCGAACACCTCGGCGGCGGTGCTGCCGACGGGGCTCACCAGCCCGATCCCGGTAACCGTCACACCCGCACGCACGCGCGTCCCTCCCGCCCGGTCCCGGCGACACCCCGGCCGCACCGACGACAACCGTGGGCCCGACCGCACCGGGCCCGGTCAGCCGACCGGTCGACGGGCGTCCGGGCGGGTGGCGCGGCGGGCACGGTCAGTGCGCCGAGGCGGGCTGGATGCGCCGGGACACCGCGCCGCAGAACTCGCCGACCGTCATCATCGCCAGGGCCTCGGCCTCGTCGTCGTCGAACGCCACCCCGAACCGGTCCTCCACCCGGACGGCCAGCTCGGCGAGGCCGAGCGAGTCCACGTCGAGGCCGGCCGGACCGAACACCGTGTCGTCGTCGGCGCCCTCGATGTCGTATTTCATCTCGGTCAGCGCGGCGAAGAGGAACGCGCGGATCTCGTCGGTCATGGCCGTTGTTTCCTTTCCGGAGGTCGGCGTCGGCGGGCCCGGCAGCCGGTGGGGCGCGGGAGGCGTGACAGGTGGCCGGGGACGCGGCCGGAGACCGGGTACGACGTCGGCGTGACCGTCGCCGTTCTGGTCACCGGAGCAGCCGCTCCGTGTGAATCGACCTTACTCAATCAAGACCGATTCGCAAGGTCCACCCGGACGGTGCCGGCGGACCGATCGGTGTCCGCAGCGACGAGCCGCACCGGGAGCCGGTCGTGACCCCGCAGCATGAGTTGCCGCCGTTCGCCGGGCTCCGCCGCGAGCGCCAGCGCCGGGAACCGGTCCAGCAGCCGGGGCAGGACGAGCCGCCCCTCCGCCCGGCCGAGCGCCGCGCCGACGCAGTAGTGCGGCCCGGCGCTGAAGGCCAGGTGCCGGTTGTCCGGACGGGACGGGTCGAAGGAGTCCGGGTCGGGGAACCGTCGGGGGTCGCGGTTGGCCGCACCGGTCAGCACCAGCACCGACCGTCCACGGGGGACGGCGACTCCGGCGATGTCGGTGTCCTCGGCGGCGTAGCGCACGGCGAAGTGCACCGGTGGCTCGTACCGCAGGATCTCCTCCACGTAGGCCGGGGCGAGGCTGTGGTCGGCGCGCAACGCGGCCAACGCCGCCGGCCGCGCCAACAGCAGGGTCAGCCCGGTGCCGAAGAGGTTGGCCGTGGTCCGGAACCCCGCGTTGTACATGACGATCAGGTTGGCCAGCAGCTCGGCCTCCGACAGCTGGTCGGGGCGTCCGTCCCGGATCGCCGCCAGCGCCGAGACGAGGTCGTCGCGGGGCTCCGCCCGGCGTACGGCCAGCAGGTCGGTAAAGTAGGCGGTCAGTTCGTCGGCGGCGACGTTGGCGGCCCGGATCTCCCGGAACGAACGCGGTCCGATCTCCAGCACCGCGTCGAACGCCCGCACCCGCGCCGGGAACCACCCCCGGTCCCGCTCGGGCACCCCCAGCAGCTCGCCGACGACGGCACTGGGCAGGGGCAACGCGAACGCGGCCATGAAGTCCACCGGTCGGCCGTCCGCGCCCTCCCGGGCGAGCCCGTCGAGCAGCCGGTCGGCGATGCGCAGGATCGCCGGTTCCAACGCGGTGACCCGGCGGGCGGTCAGCGCCTGGCCGAACAACTGGCGTATCCGGGCGTGGTCGTCGGGCGGGGCGTTGAACATGCTGGCCTGCAGGGTCCGGATCACCGCGTGGTCCCGCCAGCGCAGGCCGGCCCGGTCCAGGTGGTCCGCGTCGAGCACCCGGAACACCGGATCACGCAGGACCCGGTGGGCGGCGTCGTACCCGTGGACCACCGCGGCGTACGGGGCCGTCGGGGCGAGCGCGACGGCCTCCCCCAGCTCGTGCAGCCGGGCGTAGTACGGGTACGGGTCGCGGCGTACCTCGTCGCCGAGCAGGTCGTCGAGGGATACCGGGAAACCCATGGCGCTCCTCGGACGACGGGCACGGGCGGAGGATGCGGTGACCATAGACGCATCGACGGCGACGTGTCCACGACCGGCACCCCCGACGACGGGTCCGCCGGCCGGCCGCCAACCCGGGTGGACCGGCGCAGCCCGGTCCTGCCCCACGGTGGGATCATCCGGCCGCCTGCCGTTGGTCAGGAATCGAGAAGCGGGCGGCGGCACCGGACCATAGCCTTTTCCCAGGTGGCCGGCAGGACGCCGCGCCTCGTCCACCCAGTGAGGGAGACAGCGTGTCCACGAAGAGTTCGACCGCCGCGTCCGGCGGCGGCACCGCCGGAGAGGCCGCCGGGGCCGATGCCGGCGGGTTCAGCGCCGAGGAGCGTGCCGCGATGCAGGAACGCGCCGCCGAGTTGCGTGCCGAGGGGAAGAAGGGCGCCAAGAAGGCCGACGGGATGCAGGCGGTGCTGGACCGGATCGCCCAGATGGCCCCGGCGGACCGGGCGCTGGCCGAGCGGGTGCACCTGACGGTGGTCACGGCGGCTCCGCAGCTGTCCCCGAAGACCTGGTACGGGATGCCCGCGTACGCGAACGAGGACGGCAAGATCGTCGTCTTCTTCCAGGACGCCGGCAAGTTCAACTACCGGTACTCGACCCTGGGCTTCCAGGAGGCGGCGCACCTCGACGACGGTGACCTCTGGCCGGTGTCGTACGCGTTGCGTACCTGGAGCCCTACCGTGGAGAAGCGGGTCCGGGAACTGGTGACGGCAGCGGTCTCCTGACCGGCAGCGGCCGGTGTCCCGGCTGGCGGGCGGTGCTCCGGGGTGTCACCGCCGCTCAGGCGGGTACGCGGCAGGGATGATGCCGACCAGCAGAGCCCTGATCGCCGGTGCGGCCGGCGCGTCCGCCCTCAACGCCGTCACCTACCTCGACATGGTGGTCCGGGCCCGGCCGGCCAGCAGCACCGCCGAGGACAGCGCCGGCCGGTTGGCCGAACTGGCCCACGTCGACCTCGGTGACGCCCGGACCGCCACCAACCGGCGGTCCGGGCTCGGGCCGTTGCTCGGCTACGTCACCTCGGTGGCCGCCGCCGTCGGCTACGTGGCGGCCGGTGGTCGCCGGTTGCCGCTGGGCGTGTCCACCCTCGCGCTGACCGGCCTGGCGATGATCGGTTCCAACGGCCCGCTGACCCTGTTGCGGGTCACCGACCCGCGGACCTGGTCGGCCACCGACTGGGTAGCCGACCTGGTCCCGCACCTGGCGTACGGCGCGGTCACCGCCGTCACCCTCCGCGCGTTGCGCTGACCCCACGGCGGCAGCGCGGTGCCCGGGCCACCGGCGGGCGGCGGGCGGCGGGCGGGCGGCGGGCGGCGGGCGGGCGGCGGGCGGCGGCGTACCGGACGGCCCTGTGTGTTTTGCGGTGGGATGCCCGGGTAGGGGAAGAAGACCCGTTCCCCGCTCCGCACAAAGAGGTGCCACCCAGATGGAATCCCGCAAGCCGACCGAAGTCGTCAAGGACGTGGTGGACGCCGCAGCCGAGAAGGTGTCCCACCTGATCACCCCCGAGGTGCCCGGCGCACCGGGCAGCGCCCCGCCGACCGTCGAGGAGCCCACCACCCCGCACGGTCCGCTGCCACCCAAGAAGGAACAGGGCGCACCGCAGACCCGTACCCCGACCGGCGCGGCCACCGGCGCACCGGCCGTCGCCAACGGCCAGCAGGGCGAGTTCCTCACCACCGCGCAGGGGGCCCGGCTGCGCGACACCGACCACTCACTCAAGGCCGGTCCGCGCGGGCCGACGCTGCTCCAGGACCACCACCTCCGCGAGAAGATCACCCATTTCGACCACGAACGCATCCCGGAGCGGGTGGTGCACGCCCGGGGCGCGGGCGCGCACGGCGTCTTCACCGGGTACGGCGCCGAAGAGGTCACCCGGGCCGGCTTCCTGCACAAGGGTAAGGAAACGCCGGTGTTCGTCCGGTTCTCCACCGTCCTGGGGTCCCGGGGCTCGGCCGACACCGTCCGGGACACCCGGGGATTCGCCACCAAGTTCTACACCGACGAGGGCACCTTCGACCTGGTCGGCAACAACATGCCGGTCTTCTTCATCCAGGACGCGATCAAGTTCCCCGACATCATCCACGCCGGCAAGCCGCACCCGGACCGGGAGATCCCGCAGGCGCAGAGCGCCCACGACACCTTCTGGGACTTCGTCTCGCTGCACACCGAGGCGCAGCACCACACCCTGTGGAACATGTCCGACCGGGGCATCCCGCGCTCGTACCGGACCATGGAGGGCTTCGGGGTGCACACCTTCCGGCTGGTCGACGCCGCCGGGGCGACGGTGCTGGCGAAGTTCCACTGGAAGCCGAAGCTGGGCGTGCACTCGCTGGACTGGGAGGAGGCACAGCTGCTCAGCGGCATGGACCCCGACTTCCACCGGCGTGACCTCTACGACGCCATCGAGGCCGGCGCGTACCCGGAGTGGGAACTCGGCCTCCAGGTCTTCCCGGACACCCCGGAGGAGACCTTCGCCGGCATCGACCTGCTCGACCCCACCAAGATCGTGCCGGAGGAGCTGGCACCGGTGCAGCCGGTCGGGAAGCTGGTGCTCAACCGGACGCCGACGAACTTCTTCGCCGAGACCGAGCAGGTCGCCTTCCACCTCGGCCACCTGGTGCCGGGCATCGACGTCACCAACGACCCGCTGTTGCAGGGGCGGCTCTTCTCGTACGTCGACACCCAGCTCACCCGGCTGGGCGGGCCGAACTTCTCGCAGCTCCCGATCAACCGGCCGCACGCGCCGGTCAACGACATGCTCCGCGACGGGTTCCACCAGCAGGCCGTGCACGCCGGGGTCGCGCCGTACCGGCCGAACTCGCTCGACGGGGGCAACCCGTTCCCGGCCGGGGACGCCGAGAACGCGTTCGTCGACGTGCCGGTCACCGTGGCCGAGGCCCCGAAGGTCCGGGCCAACCCGGCCTCCTTCGACGACCACTTCAGCCAGGCCCGGCTGTTCTGGCTGAGCATGTCGCCGGTGGAGCGGGAGCACATCGTCCGGGCCTACACCTTCGAGTTGGGCAAGTGCTACCACCAGGCGATCCGGGAACGGCAGTTGCAGTGCCTGGCCAACATCGACCCGGTGCTCTGCGCGCAGGTGGCCACCGGCCTGGGCCTGCCGGCACCGGAGCCGACCGTGCCGCTGGCCGACGTCACGCCCAGCCCGGCGCTGTCCCAGCTCGGCCGCGTCTGGCCGGCCGACGGCCGGACGGTCGGCATCGTGGTCGACGCGGACGCCGACACCGACGACGTCGAGCAGGTACGCCGGGAGGTGTCCGCCGCCGGCATGGTGCCGCTGGTGATCGCCGCGCACGGCGGCACGGTGGGCGGCCTGACGGTGCAGCGGACCTTCGCCACCGGCCGCTCGGTCGAGCTGGACGCGCTGCTGCTGGCCGGGGCCCCCGCGCCGGCCCCCGACGCGCTGCCGGCCCGGGACGCCAAGGCGGGCGCGGCGGACGCCACCGTGGTCGACCCCCGGGTGCTGCTGCTGGTGCAGGAGTGCTGGCGGCACGCCAAGGTGATCGGCGCGTGGGGTGACGGCGTGCGGGTGCTGGAGCTGGCCGGGGTGGCCGGCGCGGCGGGCGTGGTGGCCGGTGATTCGCCGAGCGGCGTGCTCGCCGACGCGCAGCCCCTGCTGGCCGCGCACCGGGTGTGGGACCGGTTCCCCGCCTCGGTCTCCTGACGGGGGCTGTCGACGGGTGTCCGCCGTGGTGCACGGTGGACACCCGTCGCGGCCGGGCCGGTGGGCACCTTGCCGCCGGCCCGTACCGTCGGTGCGGTGGCCGAGAAGGACCTCTCCGACCGGGGTTTCGTCATCGCTATCGTCGGCGTCGGCGTGCTGCTCTGCTGTGGCACACCGGCCGCCGGCTTCTACCTGTCCCACAAGGACGCGAGGGAGGAGCCCGGCATCCGCGCCGCCGCCGACGCCTACCTGTCCGCAGTGGTCAGGCATGACGACAACGGCGCGTACGACATGTTGTGTGCGGCCGACCGACGCCGCGAGTCGCGGGCGGACTGGCTGGACCGTCCTGCGGCCGGGTACGGGGTGACCGGGTTCCGGATCACCGACGTGACGGTCAAGCGCCTGAGCGAGGGACCGACCCTGCGGTGGGTGACCGCCGAGGTCACCTATTCGGACCAGGCACCCCGGACGGTGGGGCTGAACGTCGAGCGGCAGGACGGCGACTGGAAGGTGTGCAGCCCGGACGTCCGGTGACCGACCCCCGGACGGCGAACGGCGGACGGCGGACGGCGGGCGGTGCGGCCCGGGCGAGGGCGGCGCAGGCCGGCCCCGGGTACGGCCGATGGGCGCGTATTGACGTCAGATGTCAGACGAATTACGTTGGCGAACGTCGATGTATTACGAATCGTGGCCTGCACCCCGGCAAGGAGCGTGCGCATGTTCAGACGACGAGTCGCCCTGCTGTCCCCCGTACTGCTGGCGGCGACCCTGGGCACGGCGGTGGTCACCGGCGCGGCGGTGCTCGGCAGCGCCCCGCCCGCGCAGGCGCTGGAGAACGGCCTGGCCCGCACCCCGCAGATGGGCTGGAACGACTGGAACTCGTTCGGCTGCAACGTCAACGAGACGCTCATCCGGCAGACCGCCGACACGCTGGTGACAAGCGGCATGGCGGCGGCCGGCTACGAGTACGTCAACATCGACGACTGCTGGTCGACCAGACAGCGCAACGCCAGCGGCGACCTGGTCGCCGACCCGGCGAAGTTCCCCAGCGGCATGAAGGCGCTCGCCGACTACGTCCACGGCAAGGGCCTCAAGCTGGGCATCTACTCCTCGGCCGGGACCACCACCTGCGCCGGCTACCCGGCGAGCATCAACTACGAGCAGCGCGACGCCAACCTCTGGGCGTCCTGGGGCGTCGACTACCTCAAGTACGACAACTGCGGCGACCACCTCGGTCGCAGCGGACAGCAGCGCTACACGGCGATGCGGGACGCGCTGGCGGCGACCGGCCGGCAGATCCTCTACAGCCTGTGCAACTGGGGCCAGGACAGCGTCTGGACCTGGGGCGCGTCGGTGGGCAACTCCTGGCGCAACACCGGCGACATCGGCGGCAACTGGAACTCCATCATGGGCATCCTCGACCAGCAGGTCGGCAAGGACTCGTACGCCCGTCCCGGCGCGTGGAACGACCCGGACATGCTGGAGGTCGGCAACGGCCCCACCGAGACCGAGTCGCGGGCCCACTTCAGCCTGTGGGCACTGCTGAACGCCCCACTGCTGGCCGGCAACGACCTGCGCACCATGTCGGCGGCCACCCGGACCATCCTGACCAACACCGACGTCATCGCGGTCAACCAGGACTGGGGCGGCCGGCAGGGCTACAAGATCAGTGACAGCGGTGACCTGGAGGTCTGGCGCAAGCCGATGTCCTCCGGCGGGGTGGCCACGGTGCTGCTCAACCGGGGCGGCGGCACGGCCACGGTCACCACCACGGCCAGCGCGCTCGGCCTCGGCAGCGCGTCGTCCTACGCGGTGCGGGACCTGTGGGCGCACAGCAGCTCGACGTCGACCGGCACGATCAGCGCCTCGGTGCCGGCGCACGGCGCGGCGATGTTCCTGGTCACCGGCGGCGGCACGCCCCCGCCCACCACCCCGCCGCCCACGACGCCACCCCCGACCACCCCGCCGCCGACCACTCCCCCACCGACGACGCCCCCGCCGGGCACGACGTCGGCCGTACGCAGCGTCTCCGCCGGCCGGTGCCTCGACGTCAACGGCGCGACGCAGACCAACGGCGCGACCGCCATCGTCTGGGACTGCCACGGCCAGACCAACCAGTCGTGGACCTCGACCGGCAGCCAGGAGCTGCGGGTCTACGGCACCAAGTGCCTGGACGTCAACAACGCCGGCACCGCCAACGGCACCTCGGTGATCATCTGGGACTGCAACGGCCAGTCGAACCAGAAGTGGCGTTTCAACGCCGACGGCACCGTCACGGCGGTCGGCTCGGGCCGGTGCCTGGACCTGGTGGGCAACGGCACGGCCAACGGCACCCGTACCCAGATCTGGGACTGCAACGGCGCGACCAGCCAGCGGTGGAGTCGCGGCTGAACCGTCCCACCCCGGCACCGGCCGCCGATGCGCCACCGGCACGCGGGACCGCACCGCGGGTGGTCGGCGCCCCGGTGCCACGCCGCACGGCGGGTGGTCGGCGCCCCGGTGCCACGCCGCACGGTGGGTGGTCGGCTCCGCCGGTCAGCGCTGCGCGGCGGTGAGGACCCGGCGCAGCGTGGCCGCGTACCCCCGGGGGTGGGTGGTGTTGCCGTTGTGGCCGCCGGGGAAGACCACCGGTGCGGTCCCGAGCAGCTCGGCCAGCCGGTCGGCGCACCGGCGGTCGAAGACCTCCGGTGCGGTGCGGGCACCGACGGCCGGGACGATCCGGGTGCCGCAGCCGGGCAGGTCGGCCGGGCGCAGGTCGTCGCCGACGATCGCGGTGAAGTCCCGGCGGATGAACGTGTCGAAGTTGGCGACCCGGCGCGGCGTGAACGGTTGCGGGGTGAGGTCGGGCTCGGCCTGCTGGCAGGTCGGGTCGATGCCGAGCACCCGGGCGATCTCGCGCATGGCCTCGGTCAGTCCACGGGCGGCGTAGAGGCGTTGGACGTCGAGCAGTTCGCGTTCGTGGCGGGTCCGCTCGCCGGTGGGCAGCAGCCGGGGCGAGACCGGTTCGTGGGCGACCAGCGTGTGCAGCCGGCCGGGATGGTGGACGGCCAGGCGGAGCCCGATCGAGGCACCGAGGCTGCACCCGAGCATCGCGGCCGGCTCGTCGGTGAGGGCGGCCAGCAGGCGGGCGGCGTCGTCCGCGTGGTCGGCCAGGGTCACCGGCCGGTCGGGGTCGGTGAGCGCGCTGCGGGACAGCCCGCGCCGGTCGTAGGTCACCACGGTGTACGCGTCGGCGAGCTGTGCGACCAGGTCGGCGGTCCGGCGGGCGTCACCCTCACCGCTCTGGCCGATCAGCAGGACCGGGCCGCTGCCCCGGACCTCGTGGTAGAGGCGGGCGCCGGCGACGGCGAGCGTACCGGTCCGGAGGGTGTCGGTTGCGGACATGTGCATCTCCATGCGCTTGACGGACGGGCGGGCCCCGCGCCGATAAAAGCATCGTATCAGATGCATCTCGAATGATGGATCGTTTCTGATGTACTCTGAACGGGTGAACGGCATCGAGTTGTTCCTCCTGGGGCGCACCCTCATGAAGATCGGCGAAGAGGCGATCCCCACCGAGGGGGTAGACCCCCACCCGGCGCTGCACCGCTCGGTGCTCATCGTGGCAAGCGACATCCGGGCCCATCCGGGCACCTCGGTCAGCGAGATCGCCGAGCGGACGGGCTTCCCGCAGAGCAAGGTGTCGGTCTGCGCCGCACGCCTGCGCAAGGCCGGTGCCATCGACGCGGTGGCCGACCCCCACGACCGGCGACGGCTGCTGCTGCACACCGCACAGCAGGTCTCCGACCGGGTCGTCCAGATCAGGGCCGCCTCGATCGACGGCGCGCTGGCCACGGCACTCGGCACCGACGACCCGCAGCGGATCGCCGAGATCACCGCCGCCCTGGAGACCCTCGCCCGCAGCCTCACCCCGCAGGCGCTCCTGCGGCTCCGCGGTGGCACCGAGGCGAGCGACGGATGAGCCCGACGGACGGGTGAACGACGGCACGACGGCACGACGCAGGATCCGCGTTAGGTCCGCAGGGCAGGCTCGGCGTCGGGGTGTCACCTTCCCGGGCACCCCGAGATCGTCGAGGAGAGCAGATGTCGGTCGACACCCTTCGTCTCATCGTGTCCAGCCCCGACCAGCCGGGGATCATCGCCGCCGTGGCCAGGTTCCTGCACCTGCGGGGAGCCAGCATCGTGGAGCTGGACCAGTACACCAGCGAACCCAGCGGCGGTCAGTTCTACCTGCGTACCGAGTTCACCATCGCACCCGAGCGACGGGCGGGCCTGAGCGACCAGTTCGCCACCGCCATCGCCGAGCCGTTCGGCATGCGGTGGCGGTTCAGCGACGCCCGACAGGTCAAACGGATCGCGATCCTGGCCTCGCGGGCCGACCACTGCCTGGTCGACCTGCTCTGGCGGTGGCGGCGCGGAGAGCTGGCCGCGGACGTCACCCTGGTCGCCTCGAACCACCCCGTCCTGCGCGACACCGTCACCGGATTCGGCGTGCCCTTCCACGAGGTCCCGGTCCGGCCCGGCGCCCGGGACGCCGCCGAGGGTGCCCTCGCCGACCTGCTGGCCGGGCAGTGCGACCTGATCGTGCTGGCCCGCTACATGCAGATCCTCAGCGGCGGGTTCCTGGAGAAGGTCGGCGTCCCCGTGATCAACATCCACCACTCGTTCCTACCAGCGTTCCCCGGCGCCGGCCCGTACGAGCGGGCCCGGCAGCGCGGCGTGAAGCTCATCGGCGCCACCGCGCACTACGTCACCGCCGCGCTGGACGAAGGGCCGATCATCGAGCAGGACGTGATCCGCACCTCGCACCGGGACACCACCGCCACCCTGGTCCGGCTCGGCGCGGACGTGGAACGGACCGTCCTGGCCAGAGCCGTCGAGTGGCACTGCGCCGACCGGCTGCTCCAGTACGACAACCGGGTGCTGGTCTTCTGAACCCCGCCCGACCCGAAACGACGTGTCCCCGGCCGCGACTGCGGACCAGGGACACGTCGTCTCGGGTGTCAGCCGTGCTACGTCCGGCTTGCCTCGGTCGGGGCCACCGCAGCCGCAGCGGCCGGCGCCGGTGCGGGCACCGCGGTGCCCGGCGGGGTCGGGGCCGGGGGCCGCCGCCGGACGAACGTGGTGAGCACCGCCGCGACCACGACGATGGCGATCGGGAAGAGGAAGTTGGTCTTCAACATGGACAGGAAGGCATGGTCGTACACGTTGGTGAAGACCGTCGCGATCTGGGCCCGGAGCTGGTCCGGCAGGTCGCCCGGCAGGTGACCGAAGATGCCACCGGGACCACCGGCCCCGGCCTGCACCCCGGCGTCGACGAACCGGTCACGCACGTCCGCCGGCAACTGCCCGGCCTGCGCGGTCGCCTCCTCCCGGACCGTGGTGGCGAGCCGGCTCTGGATCAGCGCGCCGACGATCGCCAGACCGAGCACCGAACCGAGCTGCCGCACCGTGTTGTTCAGCCCGGACGCCGCTCCGGCCAGCCGCGGGTTGACCCCGCGCATCGCCTCGGTCGCCATCGGCGCCAGCAACGACCCGGTGCCGGCGCCGGCGACGAGCAGACCGGGCAGGAAGGTGTACCACTTGCTGTCCAACTGGGCCAGGCTGACCAGGATGACCATGCCGATGGCGTACATGGTCAGACCGAAGAGCAGGACGAACTTGCCGCCGATACGGTCCGACAGCCGACCCGCGAACGGGGACACGATGATCGCGACCAGCGGCGAGGGTGCCAGCGTCAGGCCGGCGTGCAACGCGTCCATCCCCAGGACCTGCTGGAGGTAGAGGTTCATCGGCAGGACCAGTCCGAGCATCGCCATCGAGACGACGGCCGCGTTGATGCTCATGATCGTGTAGTTGCGGTCCCGGAACAACGCGAACGGCACCAGCGGTTCGTCGTCCTGCTTGGTGCGCTGGTGGGCGATGAAGACGCCGATCAACACCACCCCGACCGCGAGCAACGCCCAGATCTTCGCGCTCCAGTCGTAACGCTCCCCCTCGTTGAGGGCGAACACCACGCAGAACAGCGCCGCGGTGGCGATCAGCACGCCGACCACGTCGAAGCGGTGCTTGCGGTCCGGCTTCATGTTGGGGATGAGCAGTGGGGTCAGCACCAGCACGGCGATGCCCAACGGCACGTTGACGAAGAAGATCGACCGCCAGCCGAAGGTCGACACCAGCAGACCGCCGAGGGTCGGACCGGAAATGGTGGCGACACCGGCGACCGCACCCCAGACGCCCATGGCCGTGCCCCGCCGCTGCGGCGGGAAGATACCGATGATCATCGCGAGGGTCTGCGGCACCATCATCGCCGCGCCGATGCCCTGCACGGCCCGCGCCCCGATGAGCTGGCCGGGGTTCTGTGCCGCACCGCAGAAGACGCTCGCCAGGGTGAAGAGCGCCGTACCGGTGAGGAACAGCAGCCGTGGTCCCTTCAGGTCACCGAGCCGCCCGGTCGTGATCAACAGGACGGCGAGGACCAGCGAGTACGCGCTGATCACCCAGAGCACCTGGTTGAACGAGGCGCCCAGGTCGGACATCACGTCCGGGATGGCGATGTTGACGATCGTGAGATCCAACAGGGTCATGAAGAAACCGATCGACAGTGTCGCCAGCACCGCCCACGGGTTTCCGCGCAGCCTATTCAAGATATTTCCCTTCCATGCCTCATGATGCGGTTACCGGTGCCGACCACACGGTCGCGTGCCGGTCAGGGGAGCCGATCCGGATGCGGACCGCTGAGCTCCCGGTCCAATGTGTGAAACAGGTCGTCGTCGTCGATCGTGTCGAGTTCGTCGGCGCCCCCGGCGGCTTCGTCGCCGCCCTGCCGGCCCTGCCAGTTCCACAGCAGATTCCTCAGTCGCTCACCGATGTCGTCCTCCTCCCCGTCGGGGATGTCGCGGGTGGCCAGCAGAGCGTCCAGCCGGTCCAGCACGGCCAGCACCGCTCCGGCGGGTTCACCGGTCTCCGGCACCAGACGGGTGCCGATCTGCTCCGACAGCGCCACCGCGGTCGGAAAATCGAAGACGAGCGTGGTCGGCAGCCGCAGTCCCGTGACGGTGTTCAGCCGGTTGCGCAGCTCCACCGCCGTGAGCGAGTCGAAACCCATGTCGCGCAGGCTGCGCTCGTCGTCCACGACCTCCGCGTCGGTGTAACCCAGGACGCCGCGGATCTCCGTGCGGACCAGGTCCAGCAGCCGCTCGCCACGCTGCTGGGTCGACAGGGCGGCCAGGCTGTCGGTGAGACTGCCCGGGTCGTTCCCGGGGGCGGAGCTCACGGCCGCCGCCCGGCGGGCCGGCACGGGCACCACGGGAGCCAGTGCGGTGAGGACGTCCGGCAGCCCACCGGCCCCGGCCGCCGCGCGTAGTGCCGCCGGCGCGAACGCCGCAGCCACCACGACCGGCGGGAGGTACGGGTCGACCCCGGCGAGCGCCTCGTCGAGCAGGCCCAGCGCATCGGCCGCGGCCATCGGGGAGATGCCGATGCGGGCCAGCCGGGCCCGGTCCGCCGCGCCCAGCTCGCCGGCCATACCGCCGGTGCCCCACAGCCCCCAGCCGACGGCCAGGCCGGGAAGTCCCTCGGCGCGACGCTGCCCGGCCAGCGCCTCCAGGAAACCGTTGGCCGCCGCGTAGTTGGCCTGACCGGCGGTCCCGACGGTGGCGGCCACCGACGAGAACAGCACGAAAGCCGAGAGGCGTCGACCCCGGGTGAGTTCGTGCAGGTTCCACGCGCCCCGGGCCTTGGGGCGCAGCACGGCGGCACAGCGTTGCGCGGTCAGCCCGGTGAGCACCCCGTCGTCGAGCACACCGGCGGCGTGGAAGACCGCACCCGGCTGGTACGCGTCGAGCACCTCGGCCAACCGGTCCCGGTCGGCGACGTCGCAGGCGACGACGGTGGCGGTGGCACCGGCGGCGGTCAGGTCGGCGAGCAGTTCCGCCGCGCCGGGCGCCTGCGGGCCGCGCCGGGCGGTCAACACCAGCCGACGGACACCCTGTGCGACGAGGTGCCGGGCGAGCACGGCCCCCACCGCGCCGGTCGCACCCGTGATCAGCACGGGGCCGTCGGCGTCGAGCCGGTCACCCGTCGTGGCCGTCGGGTCCGGCCGGTCCCCGGCGGTCCGGGCCGAGGCGGGAAGCGGGGAGAGCCGGGGAGCGAGGGCGACGCCGTCACGCAGGGCCAGCCGGGGATCCCGGGCGGCCAGCGCCATCGGCAGTGCGGTGATCGAGGCCGGCGTGCCGTCCACGTCGACCACCGTGATCCGGCCCGGGTGCTCGCTCTGCGCGCTACCGAGCATCGCCCACACCGCGGCCATCGCCGGATCGGGCGTCTCACCCGGGCGCGCGGCGACCGCCAGTTCGGTGAGCACCACCAGACCGACGTCCGCGAGCAGGTCGTCGGCCAGCCACTGCTGCAACAACTCCAGCGTGTCGGCGACGGCCCGTTCGGCGGCCAACGGCGGTGCGAGCGCGGCCATCGCCCGGCTCGTGGCGATCGAGGAGACCGCGTCGACCACGATCACCGACGGCGGCGGGGCCCCGTTCGTCACCGCCTCGTGGACGGCCGTCATGTCGACGAAGAGGGCGGCCGGGCCGAGCAGCTCCGCCGCCGAGTCGGCCAGGACGCGACCGTCGTCGAGCACCGCCCACCGGGGGTGCGGGCTCGGGTCGACGGCCGGCAGCGCCACGGGGTGCCAGTCGAGACGGTAGAGGCCACCAGTCGGCCCGCTGTCCGGCTGGTACGGCCGCAGGGCCAACTCGTCGATGTCGGCGATCGGCGCACCGGCGGGGTCGACCAACGACACGGAGACGGTGCCGGCCCCGGAGCCCGGCGCGAGCCGTACCCGGGCGGTGGTCGCGCCGCCGGCGTGCAGGGCGAAACCGGCGACGGTGAACGGCAGGTGCAGCCGGTCGGTCGGTGGGACGCCGAACGCGACGGCGCGCAGTGCCGCATCGAGCAGCGCCGGGTGCAGGCCGAAACCGGCGGCGTCGGACGACACCTCGTCGGGCAGGGCCACCTCGGCGTAGTGGACGTCACCGGCCCGCCACAGCGCCCGTACGCCCGCGAAGGCCGGGCCGACCGCCAGGCCGGCGGCCACCAGGTCGGCGTGCAGGGCGTCCGGGTCCACCGGCGACGCCCCGTGCGGCGGCCACGGCGCGTCGCCCTCGGGCCACCCGGCGGGCGTGGCCGCCTCGGTGCCGAGCACTCCGTCGGCGTTGAGCCGCCACGGCGTGGAGCGGTCCTGCGGCTGGGTGTGCACGGTGAAGGCCCGACGCCCCGACCCGTCGGCCGGCCGGACGGTGACCTGGAGCCGGACGGCCTCCTGCGCCGGCAGCACGATCGGCGTCCGGAAGGTGAGCTCGTCGACCCGCCCGCACCCGACCTGGTCGCCAGCCCGGACGGCCAGGTCGGCGATCGCCGCGCCGGGCAGCGTGACCACCCCGCCGACCGCGTGGTCGGCCAGCCACGGCTGGTCGGCCACCGAGAGTCGACCGGTGAGCAGCTCACCCGCCCCGTCGGCCAACTCGACCACGGCACCGAGCAGGGGGTGACCCGCGGTGTCCTGGCCGGCGGCGCGGGTGTCCCCGACCGGGGCCGGGGCGTCGAGCCAGTGCCGCGTGGCCTGGAACGGGTAGGTGGGCAACGCGACCAGCCGGCCGGCCGGATTGCGCGCGGCCAGCACCGCCACCGGGTCGGGGTGTTCGACGTTGGCCAGTACCGTCGCCACGGCCGCCGCGAAGGTGTCCTGCTCCGGCTGGGTGGTCCGCAACGCGGCCACGGTCACCGGTGCCGGCTCCGCACCGCCGATGCTGCCCTGCACCATCGCGGCGAGCACCGGGTCCGGTCCCAGCTCGACGAAGATCCGGACCCCGTCGGCGTGCAGGGTGCGGACCCCGTCGTGGAACCGGACCGTGCCGCGCAGGTGACGGGCCCAGTAGTCGGGTGAGGTCAGTTCCTCGGTGGTGGCCGTGCGACCGGTGACGTTGGAGACGATCGGGATCTCGGGTTCGTGGAAGGTCAACTCGCCGGCGAGGCGGACGAACTCCGCCAGCACACCGTCCATGTGTGCGGAGTGGAAGGCGTGGCTGACGCGCAGCTGCCGGGTGCCGAGGCCGTCGGCCCGGCACCGCTCGGCGACCCGCTGCGCCGCGTCGGCGTCGCCGGAGACGACCACCGACTCCGGGCCGTTGATCCCGGCGATGCTCAACCGGTGCGCGTCCGGCCCGAGCAGGGCGGTCACGGTGGCCTCGTCGGCCCGGATCGAGATCATCGCGCCGCCCTCGGGGGCCGACTCCATCAGCCGGCCGCGGGCCGCCACCAGCCGGCACGCGTCGGGCAGGGTGAGCACCCCGGCCACGTGCGCGGCGACGACCTCACCGATCGAGTGGCCGATCAGCCGGTCCGCGACGATGCCGGCCCGCTCGACCAGCCGGTAGAGCGCCGTCTGCACGGCGAACAGGGCCGCCTGGGTGTAGCGGGTCCGGTCCAGCAGCGCGGCGTCGGCCGAGTCGGGGGCGGCGAAGACCACTGCGCGCAGGGGACGGTCCAGGTAGGGGTCGAGGTGGGCGCAGACCGCGTCGAAGGCCGCTGCGAAGACGGGTTCGGTGGCGTACAACTCGGCGCCCATGCCGGGACGCTGGCTGCCCTGCCCGGTGAACATCAGGGCCAACCCGCCGGGTGTGCCGCGCCCGGTGACGACGCCGCCGGCCACGCCGCCGTCGGCGAGCGCGGACAGGCCGGCGAGCAGGCCGTCGTGGTCCCGGCAGACCAGCACCGCGCGGTGCGCGAACACCGCCCGCCGACCCAGGGTGTACGCCGTGTCCGCGACCAGCGCCCGCTGCCCGTCGGAGCCGGGCGGCAGGTCGGCCAGGGCGGCGGCGAACCGGCGGGCCTGACCGCGCAGTGCCTCGGCGGTACGCGCCGAGAGGGGAACGAGGACCGGGAGGGCCGACGCCCCGGCACCGCCGTCGTCCGTGCCCGGCGCTACCCCGGCCGGTTCCTTCCCCGCGTCGGCGGACGGGCTGTCCGGGACGTCGTCGCCGGGGCGTCCGGCCGGCGCGGGAGCTTCGACGATGACGTGGGCGTTGGTGCCGCTGATGCCGAACGACGAGATGCCCGCCCGGCGGGGACGGTCGGCCACCGCGACCCAGTCCCGGGCCTCGTCGAGCAGGCGGACCGCGCCGGCCGACCAGTCCACGTGCGGCGTCGGCTCCTGCACGTGCAGGGTGCGCGGGAGGGTGCCGTGGCGCATCGCGAGCACCATCTTGATCACACCACCCACCCCGGCGGCGGCCTGCGCGTGGCCGATGTTGGACTTGAGCGAGCCGAGCCACAGCGGCGTCTGCGGGGAGCGTCCGACGCCGTACGTCGCGATGAGGGCCTCGGCTTCGATCGGGTCGCCGAGCCGGGTGCCGGTGCCGTGGGCCTCCACCGCGTCGACGTCGACGCCGGTGAGCCCGGCCGAGGCGAGCGCCTGCCGGATCACCGCACGCTGGGCCGCCCCGTTCGGCGCGGTCATCCCGTTGCTGGCCCCGTCCTGGTTGACGGCGGAGCCGCTCAACACGGCGAGCACCTCGTGCCCGTTGCGTTCGGCGTCGGAGAGCCGTTCGAGCAGCAGCAGACCGACCCCCTCGGCCCATCCGGTGCCCGTCGCCGACGACGAGAAGGCCCGGCACCGGCCGTCGGTGGAGAGCGCGCCCTGCCTGCTGAACTCGATGAACGTCTTGGGGGTGGCCATCACGGTGACACCACCGGCGAGGGCCATCGTGCACTCGCCCCGACGCAGGGCCTGCGCCGCCAGGTGCACCGACACCAGCGACGAGGAGCAGGCCGTGTCGACGGTGACGGCCGGCCCCTCCAACCCGAAGGTGTACGCGATGCGTCCCGAGGCGACACTGCCGGCACTGCCGTTGTAGAGGTAGCCCTCGGAGGACTCGGGAGCGGTGGCGAGCCGGGCCCCGTAGTCGCCGTACATCACCCCGACGAACACGCCGGTACGGCTGCCGCGCAGGGTGGCCGACGGCAGGCCGGCCCGTTCGAACGTCTCCCAGGCGGTCTGGAGCAGCAGCCGTTGCTGGGGGTCCATCGCGGCGGCCTCGCGGGGGTTGATGCCGAAGAAGTCGGCGTCGAACCGGTCGGCGTCGTAGAGGAAACCACCCTGGTCGGCGTGGCTGGTGCCGGGCCCGTCCGAGCCGGAGTCGAGCAGACCGGACATGTCCCAGCCCCGGTTGCGGGGGAACCCGCCCACCGCGTCCACACCGTCGGCGACGAGCCGCCACAGCTGTTCCGGGGACTCGACACCACCCGGGTAGCGGCAGCCCATCGCCACGATCGCGATGGGTTCGTCGGCCGGCCCGACCGTCGGGGCGACCGGCGTCGGGGCGGGACCGGTGCCGCCGGAGACCCGCTGGTCGAGGTGTTCGGCGAGCGCGGCCGGGGTGGGGTGGTCGAAGACCAGGGTGACCGGCAGGGTGATCCCGGTGGCGGCCCCGATCCGGTTGCGCAGCTCGACCGCGCTGAGCGAGTCGAAGCCGAAGTCCTTGAAGGTGCGGTCGGCCTCCATCGTCCCGGCCGGGTCGTGTCCGAGGACGGTGAGCACCGCGCCGCGCAGGAGCTCGGTGACCGCCTCCCGACGCCGGGCCGCAGGGAGCGCCGCCATCCGCCGCTCCCAGGACTGACCGGCGTCGACACCGGCGGTCGCCCGCACCCGGCGTGGGGCGACCCGGACCAGGTCCCCGAACAGGGCGGGCAGCAGCCCGGCGGTGGCCTTCGCGCGGAGCGCGGCCTCGTCCAGCCGGGCGGCGACCACGGTCGCCGGCAACGGGTCCGGGCCGGTCGGGTGGCCCGCCCGGACCGCCTCGAACAGCGCCAGGCCCGCCGCCTCGTCCAACGCGCCGATCCCGTCGCGGCCCAGCCGGTTCAGGTCGGTCCGGCTCAGGTGGGCGGTCATGCCGGAGGCCGTGGCCCACAGGCCCCAGGCGATGCTGGTGGCCGGCAGGCCGTGGGCGCGTCGGTGAGCGGCCAGGCCGTCCAGGAAGCCGTTCGCCGCCGTGTAGTTGGCCTGACCGGCGTTGCCCAGGGTCGCGGTCACCGACGAGAAGAGCACGAACTCGGCCAGGTCGAGGTCGCGGGTCAACTCGTGCAGGTGCCACGCCGCGGTCTTCGGCCGCAGGACGGCGTCGAGCTGCTCGGGGCGCAGGGAGGTGAGCAGTCCGTCGTCCAGCACCCCGGCGGCGTGCACCACGGCGGTGAGCGGGTACGCGGCGGGGATCGCGTCGAGCAGCCGGGCGAGCTGCGTCCGGTCGGTCACGTCGCAGGCCGCCACCTCCACCCGGGCGTCGAGGTCGCCCAGCGCGGCGGTCAACTCGGCCATCCCGGGTGCGGCGGCACCGCGCCGGGCGACGAGCAGCAGCCGCTGGGTGGGATACCGGGTGGCCAGGTGACGGGCGAAGACCCCACCGAGCACCCCGGAGGCACCGGTGATCAGGACGGTGCCGTCGTTGCGCGTCCCGGCGGTGGCCCGCGAGGCGTCGCCGGGTGGGGCGAGCCGGGTGAGCCGGGCCCGGTGCTCGACGCCGCAGCGGATGGCGAGCTGCGGCTCGGTGCCGAACCCGGCGACGGTGACGGCGGCCCGGGAGCGCTCGTCGGCGTCCAGGTCGATCAGCACGATCCGGTCCGGGTGCTCGATCTGGGCGGTACGCAGCAACCCCCACACGGCGGCGGCAGCCGGGTCGACGTCCTCGTCGGGCCCGACCGCGACCCCGCCACGGGTCACCACGACCAGCTTCGACGGGTGGGCCCCGCCCGGGGACCCGTCGGTGCCGGCCCCGGTCAGCCAGTGGGTGACCTCGGTGTGGACCTCGTGCACGAGCAACCGGGCGGCCTCGGCGGCGTCGCCGTCGGTGGTGGTGCCGACCCCCCGGTCGGTCAGGTCCAGCACCTGCCGGTCGGGTGCATCCGCCGGGTCCGCCGCAGCGGGCTCCCGGTCACCGGAGGGTGACCAGGTGATGGCGTACAGGCCGCCGTCGGTGGCGGGTCCCCGCAGGCCGCCGGGGATGGGCCGCATCACGAGCGTGTCCACGGTGGCCAGCGCCGCGCCGGTCGGGTCGGTGACGACCAGGTGCAGGACACCGGGTGCGGTCCGGGTGAGCTGGACCCGGGCCGTGGTCGCCGCCGTGCGGTGCAGCGCGACGCCGGACCAGGCGAAGGGCAGCTCCACCGGTGCGGCGGGTGCCTCCGGGTCGGTCAGGCCGGCGTGCAGGGCCGCGTCGAGCAGCGCCGGGTGGATGGCGAAGGCGGTCACCTCGGCGTGCTGCTCGGCGGCGAGCGTCACCTCCGCGAAGACCTGGTTTCCGCGCCGCCAGGCGGCCTGTACGCCCTGGAAGGCCGGGCCGTAGTGGTAGCCCCGGGTAGCCAGGTCGGAGTAGAGCTCGACGCAGTCGAGGGGTTCCGCGTCGGCCGGCGGCCAGGTGTCGGCCAGGCCCTCGGCCGGTGCCCGGTCGTCACTGTCGGAGAGGACACCGGCGGCGCACGTCGTCCAGTCCGTCTCGCCGGAGCCGCTCCGGGCGAAGATGGACACCGGCCGGCGACCGGCGTCGTCAGCGGCGTCGACCACGGCGCGCAGTTGCACGGAACCGGTGGTCAGGACGAGCGGCTGGTGCAGGGTCAACTCGTCGACGTGGCCACAGCCGACCTCGTCACCGGCGCGCAGTGCCATGTCGAGAAAGGCCGTGCCGGGCAGGACGACCGTGTCGCCGACCGCGTGGTCACGCAGCCACAGCTGGTCGGTCAGGGACACCCTGCCGGTCAGTACCACCCCGCCGGAGCCGGGCAACTCCACCGCGGCACTGAGCAGCGCATGGCCGGTGGCGGTCGTGTCGTCGCCGGTGTTGCGGGGTGCCTCCAACCAGTACCGCTCCCCCTGGAACGCATACGTCGGCACATCCACCAACCGACCCGCACCCACCACCCCACGCCAATCAACCCCCACCCCCGCAACGAACGCCTCACCCAACGACAACAACACCCGACCCACACCACCCTCACCCCGACGCAACGTCGGCACCACCACACCACCCGAACCCACCACACCCAA